>WHSX01000269.1 GCA_009379865.1 Candidatus Nitrosocosmicus sp. | reverse complement strand
TTTAGAAATGAAAGTGAATCTAGGACCACAAAACCTGATAAATCAAAATAGGGTCTATAATATTCAATCCAACCTTCAAATACAATTTTTTTCTCCTCTGCCCTGAAGGTAAATTTGTCTTTGACTGTTATCGTGACAGAAATTTGACTAGATGATGCTTCTTCTCCAAATGAAGAGAAGAATCTCCTGATTATTAGATCTAGTAGTTTTATTTCTGAATCTTCAAGGTTTTGCTTGGGATTTTGGCCCGTTGGATAAATGGCAGGGTGTGCAGGATCAGTCTCTTTTCCTTCATTTGGTTTGAGGACTTTATTGGCTAGCAATTTTGAAGAGATCTCAGAATAAGAAAGGATTGATTTAGTTTTGTTATCATATGAAGTGCGCTGATGTAAATTATTATCTTGTCTTGAAACCGCTTTAATGATTTTTTCATAATTAATTGAGGACGGCAACTTTTGACTTGATGTTCTTGGATATGAAATAAGAGCAGCCAAGTATAATTTCTCAGCGATTGAAAGGGTGTAACTTGGAGTAAACCTGAAAAGCCTATAGGTTTCTTTTTGAAGGTCTCCAAGGTTAAAAGGAATTGGAGGTCTTAGTGATGTTTTTTGAAATTTGATATCTGATACCTTACCTAGTTGATTTCTACAAGAGTTGATTACATTTTCGGCAGTTGACTTTGAATCTATGCGCTGAGGTTGATAGTAAGTTTTGATGATTTGATTATTTTTTTCAAAATCTGCTATAACATTCCAATAGGGTTCAAATATGTGGTTTTCAATTTCTTTTTCCCTTTCTACAACAAATGCAAGTGTGGGGCCTTGGACTCTGCCTATTGATAATTGTTGGTAACTTTTCTTTTTTTCTACTACTGGGTTTTTCTTATTAATGGAATTGGTAAGGGCCCTTGAAAGATTGATCCCGTAAATAAAATCTATCATATGTCGGGATGTCCCCGCATCCTTTAGCTTTTCATTTGGGGGTAACAAATTGTTAAACGATTGTATTATTTCTTCATCCGTAAGTGATGAAAATTTGGCTCTCTTTGAAATAGAATATTTGTTGTGACAGGTGTGCTCTAGTATGTTGTATCCAATGACTTCACCTTCTTGGTCATAGTCGCAGGCATGAATAAAGCCACTGGCATTCTTAGATATTTCAGAAATTTCTCTTAATATTTTCTCAATCTTGTACGTCAGAAATTTTGAGCTTGATCCTTTACTTTTTAGGAATGATAATGGTACCCAAGTTGGATCAAGAACTGGGAATGCTTTTCTAGATCCTTTTTTAGTATCTGAGAGTCCGTATAAATGTCCCAATGCATGACAGATGATGTAGTTTTGACCATTCATGCCTCTAATAGTAGTAAATGATGTGGAAGAAGATGTTTTTGTTGATGATCTATCTTTTTTTTCTTGGTCCAAAGGTATATCTGACTGGTTATTGCTGCGGTGGTGATAATGCGTACCCAGCGCCTGTGCTATTCTTTTAGCAACAGAAGGCTTCTCACATATTACAATTATGGATCTATTTGGGATAGAAAAAGCACCAACTTGGGTAAATTATTAGCTTTCATTATTTTTATAAATACCGGTTATTACTTTATTGGCAAATTAGATCACTAACTTAATCATAAAGATGGGTGATGACCCCTCCTTAAATCACTAAGATTCAGTTGTCTATCTCCATTTCCAGACCTCGGTAAGACCATTTCCCTCAGGGTCTACTGTTTTCTTGTAGATGCCAAATACATTATCAAATTGGGTATAAAGGGAGTCTGTTGAATTCGAGGATACACCTGCAGAATTAGCTGAATTCATTTTGAAAGGCAAGTGGAAGACCATTACCCCGCTATCTGAGAAACTTCCATCAGGATTGTAGTTACCTATTGATTCTGATCTGTAGGTTATGACTTGACCTGATGCTGTCAATATTATCGCTTGACCTTTAGAGGAAATTGTCCCGTCATTATTCATCTTATCTATTATTGTACCTATAGTTTGGGTTGGTGCTCCAGCAATAGTGCTGTTACCTGTATAGGTAACTTCGACAGTTGGAATGGGATCAATACCTAATACTTTAATGTTTGTTGATTTTGTACCCTCCTTGTAAAAGGCAGGTTCAAGTCCGTTAGAAGAATCATTACTAATGTTTTTAGAATTCGCGTTATCTGTTAGCATTAAATCGACCTGTCCTTGAACAAATGGAAATGTGGAATTTGAAACTGCTAGTAAGATGAATGAAACTATAATACTGCAAGTCATAAATATCCACATTACATGCTGTTTTGAAAAGATGCCCATTGCTCCAATTAATTTCATAATCTACAAAATGAATTAGAAAAATATAAAGATTTGATGACTAAGCCTATCCCATCTCAATTATGATATAGAGCAAATTTGGCTGGTTATCCAGTAAGAGCATACTCTGAGTATTCAAACCAGCTACTATTGATGGTTCAAATCCTATAGCGCCTCCTCTTCATCTACAATCATATTTATAGATGGGTAGTCTTTGAAAGCATTTCAGTCGGTGTGTTCAAAATGATACTGTTATAATCATAGATATTACTATGGTTCTAAATTAGTGAGTCTGGACTTAATAATTCGTAAATAGCTGAATTTCTCCTTTTACTATTTTTGTTGAAACTTACTCAAGTTTTACTAGTTTGTCACAAATCTTCAAGATTGCTGATTTTGTGTTGTTCCTCATCAACAAAATTTATTATTTCAGGGTCTTGAGTTTTCTAAATTAAGGGGGTAATTAGACCTAATGAATTACTAGCCTAGACAAACACTCACAATCTCTTTGCGTTCTAAACTTTATACACAATTTATGGAAGCCAAATTTATCCAGTAACTATTTAACTAGATTTTTTTTTGAACATGATGTATTCAGATTTGGATATTTTTCCGGAAACAATTGATGGGCAATATACTTAAAACCCTCTAAAATTCAAAATACCATCATTCATTTTACTGAAGACGTAGTCCAAACTGAACTTTTAACCTATTGAATGTCTATTAAAGCTCTAACTTAATGCATTCTATCACAAGCTAAACTCTATGGAATAGCGGAGAAGCACCCTGTTCCATATTGATAAATAGAACACTGGGAGTTTGTATCGAATGTCAGAATCTAAAATCAATTGAAATAATTTTATTCTACGTTGACATCTATTGTTGTTATGACCCCAAGTTTAGAAGTTATGAGGTAACTTTACAAATTTTTCTAATCTTTTAAGTATTACCAATTACAACAATAAAATGTGAGTTGGTACCAGGACAGGGATACTGAAAAATCGAATATTTCACAGCTTGAAAAATCATATATAGAGAAAAAAAGAAGACAAGCGGGTATTGAATTTCCTTCAGCTAGAAAACAAGAACAGCTACTTATAATAAGATTTGATATTTCCCAATCCGTA
>WHSX01000268.1 GCA_009379865.1 Candidatus Nitrosocosmicus sp. | reverse complement strand
TATCGATATACGTATTTTAGACATTGTAAAGATTTATTGTTCAAACTATAAATAGATCACATGGGAAAAAACCCCACTATGCATATCCAAAAAGGCCAAAAACTAATTCCTTAAAAAAGTAACATCATTTTGTGATGAATTGGGATATAGAGGTTATGACAACCATTATCAGGCCCCAAATGCCATCCCAAACAGAAATAATTTTGCTTTTGTCATCGCGTCGAATTTAATATTACTAATAAGCAATGCCAAATATTTCATTCACATTCAAGATAAATAGATTTGTATCAAATTTCCATCAATAATAGTGACATGGATCTAGAAATTGGTTCTATAATTTGAAACTCACAAATACGATAATTGTATTAAACTAAAATTGTAATGAAAAGTCTATCCTAGATATATTTTAAGTATTATATACTATAATTATCGCGAAAAATTATGCATCCAAATTTAAAAATCATGATGGTTAGTACTGAATACCCGCCAATGCATGGCGGAGTTGGTCGCTTCACCTACAACTTGGTTAAATCTTTACGTTTATGTAACTTAGAAGTTAGAGTTGTATCGGATACACATGGATCAGGAGACTACTCTGGCTTATCACCCAATAACAAACAAAATTCAGAATTATTATTAAATATAATACAAGAGTACAAACCAGATATAGTACATATTCAATATGAGCATGGACTATATGGATTTAAACTAAGTCCATTATTACCTTCTCTGACAAATACTGGACTTGATGAATTTTATGATAAATGCCCTTTTCCAGTTGTTACTACATTTCATACCTCCATGTATTTCAAACAATGGATGCAATCAATAAATACAAAAAATGGCAATAGCAAGGATATACTAAAACTGAATCTAATTTATAAATATTGGAAACAATTAATTAATTACTCATCATTGCATCGAATAAATAAACAAATAATGTCAAAAAGTGCATATGGAATAGTTTTTTCTAATTATATGAGATCCCTCATACCCGGAACAAACCTAATATATCATGGCTCTGAACCTTGGCCCACCGCTAAGGATATAATACAGAAAGAGGCGAGGAAGAAATTAGGATTGCCTCAAAAAGGAAGACTGGCATTAGCGCAAGGCTTCTTTACATCTACAAAGGGATGGGATATAATAAAAAGTATGAAAATGCCACTGAATTGGAAATTGGTAGTTAATTACTCGAGAAATTTTTATAATACAGAAGTTGATGATATAGAATTAAAGAATGGAAAAGTTAATAATCAAATCATTAATTTAGGCAAGCAATATCTTACAGAGGAAGACCTGTCACTTTTATTCTTTTCTTGTGACGCAGTATTCCTACCCTACAAAGTTGCTTCTGGTTCTGGCATAATGTTTGACGGACTAGGTCACGGGAAGCCCTTTATCTCCTCAAATCTAGGTTTTTTCAAGGAATTTTCAGAAATGAATCTAGGTATAGTATCAAATAGGAAGCCTCGTTGTTTTGAAAAAGCATTTGTTGAACTGGAAAAAAACTATAAAAGTTTTGAAACAAGAGTCAAAGAATTTAGACAGAATATCGATTGGAATATCATAGTAAGACAACATTTGTTGATTTATGAAAACATACTAAAACAACAAAATATATCGATGAAAATAGCTCAAAGAAATAGGCCGACCTTTTAAATTAGAATGCTTTTCTTGTCTTTGCCTTTATAATGTAAAGTTTGGATGAAGTCACAAACAGCCTCTGATGAATTTCTCTCTATAACGCATTTGTTAATAAGCGAACATGCTCTACCCTACCTTGTTGTATGGTTTTCCACTGTTGCTTAATCTTGACGAACATCCTTCTCAATATCTTGAATATCTCTGCTATGGTATCATACATATACCTCTTAATACCAGTTAATGTATCTCCAATTAGAAATGGAATTTGATGTTTTAATGTTACTTTTAACATAGAGTCCATTTAGATTTATATTGCCTGACCATAGTTTTTTGCCTTTCCATATCCACTCTAAGCCTCCCCAGACGAATCTATTCTATATAATTTTACTACTTGAGTAACATATTAAGTTTGATATCTATCATATTGCATAAAGGTTATCAATATTTGAACTAGTCCATCATAGTACAATCAGATTACTAAATCACATAAAAGTCAAAAGTTATAGGTGTTATATTTCTAACTACCTTGGAACTTTTACCTTGAACTGGCTTAATCTATCATAACTTGTATTTAGAACTACCTCCTGCCCATTGTAGGATTGAATTTCGTTTTTTGGCACGCTAAATTCATCTTTAGCACCATCAGATGTTATTATTACATTTTCATTGTTAACTGCTGTGACAATGCCTACTGCTACGGAATCCTCGGTTCGTGCACCCTTTTTGAGAATAGAATCCCAATCTTGTATGCCTGCATTAGATCTTGTATACGATGCATTGGTCCCAACACTATCTATTTGTCTTTTCTCAATAAGAGGTATATACTTTTGAAGATCTCGCGAAGATACTGATTTTTCGAACGTATGTGTGTCTGGTTGTTCTGTTACTGATGCTGACTTGTACCTTGAATATTCACCCATCTGTGGTGGTTCATCTTTCTTGAAATTGTCTTCTGCTTCTTGTTCTGTTATATTAAACCAAAGAACATCTCCATCATAGCCTGCAACTAACATTTTAGGTAAATAAAATTTGTTTTTTTTGACTCGACCTCTTTCTGTTACAACGAATTCCTGCCCGATTTCTTGCACCTCACCCAAATCATCTCCTTTTTCATATCCTCTTGCTTCTTTTTTAATAATGTCTTTCCATTCTATACTATCATCTTTCCAGTTAAAATTACTCGAATTAGTATTATTACTCATAATCTAGATTTGTTAATAAAGTATTTAACAACCAGCATTCGAGTAATTTAATTTAACTGAGGCCTAAGGCGAAGTCACATAATTATATATTCTCCTAATAGGCAAAAAAGGAGCAGTGTATTATTACTAGTCATATCAACGTTAATAAATGAAAGGGCGTTTAAAAATGCGTACAATCAACTATTTTGGAATAGAACCATTTTATCCATTAGTCTTTTCATTTTTTATTGAGATAGATCTTTGTAAATGTGTTCTTTTTTAAGTGGATTAGATAACTATGGGAAAAGAGGATGGTTTAATTTCCGAAAGCAAGGTCCTGCAACCTTAGCGATGTTTATAAAGTTTTTTGAACAAATAAGGTAGGTAGGTGTTACTGCTTGTCTGTCGAAAATAATATAATTCGGATGCATACAGCAAATGCATCTAATGCTATATCAGAATCAGATTATGGTATTCACGTATTAGTTGTTTATGACGATTTAGCGATACTAAGAAAATTTTATTCCCAATATATAAAAAAAGGGATCGAGGAAAGGGCTCTGTAAAGTTAACGAAAAAGCTATAGCAATCCTTTGCTTCTATGAAGCAT
>WHSX01000267.1 GCA_009379865.1 Candidatus Nitrosocosmicus sp. | reverse complement strand
ATTGAAATGATTATTTTTATTGATCATTTTTATTGCTAGTGAATAATTTTTGATGTCTACTTTGATTTTGCAAATACATTAAATAAATATAATAAAAGTTATATCAACCATAGAATTAGTAACACTTACTCCGATCCCGGAGCAAAAACATAGAAGGAAATGGATCCACAACAAGAATAAACAATAAGTAGAAGTAAAAATACCGGAGCAGAAATCATTATGGTTTATGATGATCTTGTCATATGGCTGAGAAAATAATTACAATTAAATGGAGAATTTAGGAAATTTTTGATCAAGCAATTATAGAAGAATACTAGATTCTATTATACAATAGGAGAAAAAATATACCAACATTCTTTATAGATTTGCTATTGATTGATAGTAGAGTGTTTATAAATCGTCTCCCAAAAAAGTATCTCGTAGTCAAGAATCAATCTAGCAGCCGTACGTATTGTTTTTTCATCATATGAAGAAACGACAGAAGACAGTATCAATTCTTTAGATTTGTCTGTAAATTCTTTTGGTAATGGAGTAGCAAAGCTATCTAAAAATGTACAGGACTTTTTATCAAAACCATAATTTTTTTGTAATGCAGAACTCATCTTGTCACAATTGTGTCCCCAAACCGGGAGATCTATGATAAGAGCTGTAAGGATTTCAGCATCTGATCCATATACTGCAAGTTTCGTAAGGTAGTTTGTATATGCCTGACATCCTGAAAGAGGCTCATATGATTCCATCTTTCTTTTATCAATATTCATCGCTTCTGCAAAGATATTCAGATTTTCAAGAGCATTTATCTCTGCATTTAGACAATCGGTAAAAAGTTTACTGGCTAAATCATTTGATGTTTTCGCTATCATAAAAGCAAAATTTCTCTTGTCATTTGCAATAATTTTATATTGTTCACAGATAAATATTTCTAATTTGTCTTTGACTATCTGTTTCTTTTCTAATCCGTCTACGTAGGGATGATCATAAATTGTGTTTATAATATCGGTCAGGTCACTTTGTATATCCTGTAAGGAAGTCAATTTACTATTCTCATAAGCCATATTAAATCAAAACTATGATACGCGTCATCTTTTAATTATATTATGATTTATTACACGTTTATCAGTATTCTCATTTCATTTGTTATACTTTATCCTGAACTACTAGTAGAAATTGGCTCTGTAAAGGTAACTAATAACTATGGTTTTCCTTTGCTATCATTATTTATGATATGTCAAACAAGAAATAGAACTAGACCGGAGGATGTGATTTACGCGTTACATCTGTATTTTGACGGTCTTTCTTTAAGAAATACGTCCAAAGCCTTGTCCAGGTTTTTCAAGAGAAACCATAGTACAAATAGAGATTGGATTCAAAAGTACAAACCAAAGAGACTGTTTTATCGAAAGATACGAGTAGCAGAATTTATCGCTGATGAAACTCAAATCAAGGTTGGTTCAGAATATATCTGGCTATGGGTTGCGATAGAGCCTGAAAACAAGGAGATTCTCGCACTAAATATATCTAAAGAAAGAAACATGCTTGTAGCAGAGAAATTTATCGCAGGCTTGGTCAAGGTCCATGGAAAGCATCCGGTATCAACAGATGGTGGAACCTGGTACCCTCAAGCCTGCAGATTCCTGCAACTCGATCATCATATCAATTCCTCCTATGAGAAAAGCCTGATAGAGAGAACAATATAGTATATCAAAGACAGAACTGAATGTTTTGACGACTACTTTCCTTGCAGGTTGAAGAATTGCAAATTAAAGCATGTACGGAACTGGTTGAATCTGTTTGTTAATTATCATAACAGCGAATTAAAAATGCTTAAATCAACAGAACTAACGGATCATATAATCGGATTTGAAATTTGATGATGCTTCCTCAAATATTGTTATTCTTAATGCTGCTGGTAATCTTTAATATATTGTCGATAATTTTGTCATAGCGAGTCTCTTTTCTATGGAAACTCGTAACATATGACGATCATTAATGAAAATGATATAAGCTTTGTTCTTCCTCTTTATAATATCATACAATAATTACTATCAGGTAATTAATAGCAACATATTAAAATAATGTATATTCTAATAATTCTTCTATTGTACTTTAAAAGTTTTCTTCATTAGGTCTTTAGTCTTTGGATTTGACTTTAAATAATGAATTATCTCTTTTGCTCCTATCCTTCTAAAAAAGTATCCCATTCCACCAGAGCTCATTTCTTCTCCATCTGATCTATTTTTTATAAAAAATTCAAACAAGGTATCTGTAACTACTGCTACCTCTTTACGGGGCACAAAACGAAGGTACTGTTCTTTACTATCTGAATCTATTAGAGGTCCTCCCTGGTGTCTTCCATCCTCTGTTCCCATTATTGTTAGCTGATAAAGATTAAAACCGGTTCCTATCCATCCAATTGTCTTTGTCGCTGGTCTATAACACTGCTTTTCACAGCCTGTTACTCCTATTGATTCATTTAGATCTCCCCATTTCTCCTCTAGTTGATCAAGTAAAGAAGGTTCAAACTTTTCAGAATCAGTATAAGTTAATCTGCATGTATCTCTTCCAACACATGCTCCAGACAACATTCTTAATTTTGAATATGGTCGCTGTTGTATTATCTGTGATTTTGGCGAACTCCTACAACTATCGCTGTTATTATTATTTTTCGTTGCATCAAGTGTTACTTTGCGTATTCCATAACCAAATATCATCATATCATTTTTAAACTGCTCTTTTTCATTACGGGCTAAATTTGAAAAAAGTAAATGCTGATTTGGTGTTGTAAAAATAAGAGCATGTGGATATTTGTCCACTAGATACTTTACCATACTCTTTAAATTACCATTTGGACTGTTATCTATGATTCTACCGTTTTCTATGAACATACCATAACACCATTTAGCAAGGTTACCGTTACTATCATTAATTTCACCTGTATTTTGCTGTATCCAGCCAAGATGCAAATTTCTGTTTCCATAATCATAATCTGGTATTGGTAATTCAAAATCTATCCTACCATTTCTATCACTACCAACAACTTCCTTTACCTGTTCTTGAAGCCATTTAATTCCCTTTGCTTTAACTAAATATTTTAACCTAGCCCAATGTCTATTTTCCCTATCTCCCCATTCTTTATGAACTCTTACTATTGCATCAAGTACCTCAAGCAAATTATCTTCAGTGAAAATCCCAAAGGGTTCTCCAAGGGCTGAGACCGTTGGTTTGTTTGATTGTTGACCTTGACCTCCACCAACATAAACTTGAAATCTATCTGCTTTACCAGTATAATGGCCATCCTCATAATTAACAATCGGAGCAATACCTATATCATTTGTTCTCAGCTCTACACAATTATCAGGTATGTATTTCTTTTTTGCTACATCATAGTGAATTGCTGAAAAAGCTATCTTAAACTTTCTGTTAAGCTGATTTGTACCATAATCAAATCTAGATACTC
>WHSX01000266.1 GCA_009379865.1 Candidatus Nitrosocosmicus sp. | reverse complement strand
GGTATTTAAATAGCACACTAAAAGTAATGCTTTATGGGATGTTGGTCTGATATGGGCTTAATACATATTGATATATAGATGATCTGTCGATTTTAGTTAATAAACAAACTATTCCCATTCTAGTTTCATATAGAAAATTGCAAAGAAATGGCAATAATAAGAGTAGTTTGAATCAAAAATATCATAGAAATGCACTATTGTTCAAGTGGAAGCAGGTATTAGTATAATCAAGTGAGGAAAACGGATATGAATCAAAAAATAACTTTATGTAAATTGCTGGCACTTACAAAATAAACAGCGATGATCATAAAATCTAGGGCCACTGGGTTGTTGTCTATGCTCATTCTTTGAATGGGTACAATTCTTACACATTAACAGTTGAATGTTATTCATGTTACTCACAACTTAAGATATACATGATACACTATTAAGGATTATCAAAAAAATACTAAATGGCATATATAATAAGATAAAAACCAGACATAAAGTAATTGCAATAGAACCCTACAAAACTTTCTTTCATTATCTAACCATCATCTCCCAACAATTCTCAAGATTTGGCCATCGCTGCTATTGGTGATATATTATAAGTAGAGGTTAATTAGCGCAAAATCCGTTCATTTTGACTTTTGGGCACATTTAATTGAAACTTTAGTCTCTATTTTGATAAGATTTCATTTGGGCATATTTTACCAATTCAAATTTTGATAGTCATTACATGTATACAAGATATAAATCACAAGATCAAATAAGAAGTGATGCGGTCATAGTTGATGGGAGATTTAAGACATGTTTGAAAGCACCTACCCAGGTATCTTTGCTATAAGGCTAGAGCAAATTAATATCGTTACCAGAATACGAATAAACATCCCTAACATGAAATACAATTCTACAAACTGGTAAAAACTTTATTTTTTGGAGATAAAACGATATGAAAATTATGATATTATGGGAGATATTGAAGGAGATCTAGTTTGCACGTATCTCTGGAGTTTCATAAAATCTCCTGCTAAATTCCTTAGAGATTTCTTCTTCTTTTATAATCTCTCCTCGTCGTCCAGGAGTCCGCATCATTTGCTGTCTAACATTCCTTCTTTCGTCGTCTAACTCAACAAATCCTCTTTCTACATCATATATTTGCTGCTTCTTTGTTCTTAATTCTTGAGAGTATCTTTGGCGAAATGATGTCTCTATATTTTCAGTTGATTGTTCTTCAGCAATGACAACCATACTTTCATTTTTAGTTTGATTGATTATAGTGCTTTTATGCAGAGAATCTAATGACATTAAGGGAAGGTGATTATTGTTATAACTTTTTTCTATTACCATATTACTGTATACATACCATAATTCTTAAGCATATTATGATGAATATCGTTTTAAGTTCATGCTAATCATCATTTCAACATCTATTAAAAATGATTCCGTCATATGAACCATTAATTCAATAGTAAACAGCATAATCTGGAACTAAAATAACAAATAGAATAACTAGGTCCTAATTGACCATTTTGCGCGAATTTCTTCAAGGCATAATAGCCGTTTACCGCACCTGATAACATACATAGCAGTATTAAGTGTGTATAAAAGAAATTCCATTATTATGGACATCACTAAATTAATAGAGAATCTGAGTCAGGTGGGATTAGGAAGTGCTTTAGAAAAACACTATGATAGACCTCCAGAGAGAGAAACAGTATTGTAGCAAGTCATAGTTTCTTACAATTTCTAAACAATTTATTTCAAATCCAAATCACTAAAGGATATCATAGAAATAGAATAGGGAAATAATATAGATATTATATGTTATCAATGAGCCATACATTGAATGAAATCCTGAATTTGAAATAATCCTACTAGTATGAGTAGAAGTAATGAGGAGAATTGACAAATCTTGAACATGAAAATACTAGTATGTCATTTTGATCAAATTATCCAAATAATCCTTCTATGACATTCTAATTGAATTGGACATTAATCAGAGAAAAGAGCAGATAGAAAGTTTTACCTTTTCCAAAAGAATGCAGATCCACTGAAGAATATGTCCTAATACGCGTATTCTTAATATACTTTGGAATCCATATTATCTATGATTACTATTGGTAGATCTTGTATACGGTATGGGTATAACCGATATAATAAAAGACGCTCCTACAATTTTTAGTATCCTAAGTAAATACATGTCCATAAAGTTTTTTAAATCTAAACCATTTATCTATGGTTCTGCAGACATTATCAACGTCTGTAATTTACATTGTTCCCATTGTTACTGGTGGAAAACTAGAAGAAATGAACTAGACGAGTTGAGTCCCGGGGACTGGAAAGAAATAATAAAACAGACCTTTAAGAAACATCATGTTTATGTAGTTACACTCGTTGGAGGCGAGCCGATGATGCGTCAAGATATTATAAAGATTTTTTGTGATGAGATGCCTCGAAGAATATGTGTAGTAACAAACGGTACTTATCCTTTAGAGAGATTTGACAAGCTTTACTTTTACTGGGTATCCCTTGATGGTACAGAACAAGTACATGACAGCATTAGAGGAAAAGGCGCTTATGCTAAAACCAAAAAGAATATTTTAGACTATATCTCCGGGCCCCCTCGCAACGGAAAACCAGCTTGGAAGGACATTTGGATCACAATGACTATAAATTCTCTGAATTATACCACAATAGAAGATCTAGTTGATGAATGGAAAGATACGATAAATAAAATAGGGTTTCAATTTCATACACCCTTTGCAGATAATGATCCACTTTGGTTACCATTCGGAGATACAAGAACTGATATAATTGATAATATTCAAAGATTAAGAACTAAATATCCAGATTTTATCATGAACACAGAAAAACAACTAGAATTAATGAAAGGCAACTGGGGTGGGATTAAAACTACTCCCGTGGACTGTCCTTCGTGGGCAATATTATCGTTGGATCACAAAGGAATGTCAAAACAGCCGTGTTGTATTGGAAGCTCCGACAGTAAAGCAATGAAACCAATATGTGAAAAATGTGGATTGGGATGTTATTCGATATTAGTTGCTCAAGGATTGAAAAATAGATAAGCCAGATAACTTGCATTTTTGATTCCTTTTACAAGATACTAATTGCAATTAGTTGACAACTTTCCGGTGAAAATATTCGGATAAACAAGGACAAGTTAAAACACGGATCACGAAATATCAAGATGTCCGTATTTTTACTCAGCCAAAATAGATTTTCAAATTATAAATTAATTCATGATTATCCAATAACAGCTTTAGTTGGAAAAATATTTCTGGAATAACTACTCCTAAATGCAAATAACATTTCTTTGACCCAAGACGAGTCTAGGAGTATAATTATATGATTTAACTCCTCATGAAACAGTAAATTCAGTAAGTTCAGGACTTTAAATAGAATAACCTATAATATTACAGTGATACGATTAATCGTTGACAAGTTTTATCTTTTAATGAATAGATTGTGTCCCTTGAGACACAAAAGGTGAATTAATTTACCATATATTATGCTCTGTCGAATAAC
>WHSX01000265.1 GCA_009379865.1 Candidatus Nitrosocosmicus sp. | reverse complement strand
ATGCTTCATAGAAGCAAAGGATTGTTATAGCTTTTTCGTTAACTTTACAGAGCCGTCTTTTCGATGTAAATCCTTTTATATTCCAACCATTTTGGTAAGACAAGTTTATTTCCCAATTCCGCAGATTCTTGATCAACCAGAAAGCCGGTGGTATCTGTTGCTATTTCAAATAAAACATCTCCTGGTTCTCGAAAATAAATCGAATTAAAGTAGACCCGATCAATAACAGGGGTAACATTCAATCCAACTTTAACTAACCGATTACGTATTTCAGCTTGATTTTCGTTTGTAGGTATTCGCCATGCAACATGATGAACGGTACCGGGACCACTTGTTCCTCTATGACTATATGGGAGACATATTACATCCACAGTCGAAGGAGCAGAATTAACTGGAGTTTGAACTTTTTCTCTGCCAACATTTTCGTTAATTTGAAAACGAACTCTATTACCTTCATTTACCGTTCTAGAAAATCCCAGTGTATGAGTTAAAAGAGAAACTGTTTTTTCATATCCTTCTAAAGAAAGAGTAATTGAATGTAAACCCCTAATAGCGTGATCTATTGGTATAGAGCCACCCTTCCATGCATTTATTTTTCTATTTTCTGCGTCTTTACTAGCCACCAGCTCTAGTTTTAATCCATCATGATCTACAAATGTTACAATTTGCTCACTGTTAAATCGTTTTGTAGGTTCTATATGAGATATTCCTTTATCTTTAAATCTGTTAATCCAATATTCAATTGCATTTTCAGGAATCAAAAATGATATCGTATCAACCTGTCCTGTACCTCTCCATCCTTGTTGTACATATTCCAACGGAAAAAATGTAATAATACTTCCTGGCCTACCTATCTCATCACCATAATACAAATGATAGTTTGTAGGATCATCAAAATTTACTGTTACCTTTAATAATCTCAATCCCAAAATACCTGTATAAAAGTCAATATTTTTTTGAGGATCACGGGCAATGGCCGTAACATGGTGTATTCCCAGTATGCCTTGATCAAAATTTTCTGAACCCATAATGCATTCTCATACTAAATGTCCATTCCATGAATATAAACAAGTCCGGCTATGAGAATTTGTGTAATACCCAAGCTTTGATGGGTCTTAATAATAATTCAAAATTTTCTATATAGTGTATTCCTTTCTACTTTTATGGAGAGTTATTCGATGATATTGATAAAGAGGGTAGTCAATTATTAATTATTGGTTCAATAGCCTTAAAAAAAGGATTTAGCGACTAATGATACCTACGTTTACGCCTTTCCTATTTCACTATCCTTCTTTATTTGTATTTGATCGAAATGTTTATCAGGTGCCTTATTTAAAGTCGAATTATTACTGGTATCTAGAATAACAGTTGAATACTAGTTAAATAATAAGAACTAATATGTGGTAACACTAATCCAATAATATTTATACAATAAAGGGAACTTACACTTAACTGACTCTATTTTTCCTTGAATGAATTTCTATGGTTTTTATTGGAATTTAATAAAAAAAAATTAATTTACTTTATTTAACGATTAAGCATTTAGTTATCTTAATTTACTAAATAGATTTCTACAAGAACTTTTGGAGCCGAAATATTGGGGATGAGTGTTGTGCCCATAGCTATGAAAATATCATCAATAACACTAGCCCCTTCACAATTATTATCTAATGTTAAAAACTGGAATAAATTCTCTTACAACAGTAAACTTCAATCAACGTTTGATGACCTTGATACTACTGTATTCAAAAGTTCCAGCAATTCACTGGGTTGTTATCCTGCTCCCGCTGTCATGTTTGCAGGTAATACTAAAAAATATTTCGTTATTTCAATAAACCATCATGGCGAATATATTAGTTTATACAATGGTCTAATCAAAATTATTTGATTTTTAGATGACTAGATGATAAAACTACGACTTTGGTGATAGAGAAATCACAATTCCATGGTAGAATACTAACAAAGTCTGACGTATTTATGGATTAGCAGATCCTTTTTGTATAGCGTACCTGGTTACCCATCTTATTATACTACTTGTTTCCTGGAATGTCCCTGGATTTACTAATGATTCTAAAGATACTTCTTGACCTCCAGTTATTTCTTCTAAAAAGTTTTGGAAATCTAAATAGTCTGAAAATTCTCTGTATGGTAAACCTGATCCATAAAGACCATTTTCTACGTCTACAAAATTAATGGGAGTAGGAAATGCAACTCCTAAAATATAATCAACAAACCATATCGTTTCTTCATCTAGGATATAGATATATTCTGAATTAGATTTTGATTTTATTGAATCATTATTACGATAATTATCATATTTCATATTAAAAGATGATTGATTGATTGAACTATTTAGCCTATGTTATATAGATTATAATATATTTGGACAATAACAACAAACTACTTCTTCCTTTTTTTATTTAATAGTTCATTAACAATTCTGATAATTTATCTTATATCAGTAGCATCCGTAAATAGTAAATTTTCAGATGTTTAGTATATAATATACTTTTATTTTTGTAAAAACCTTTCATCTTGAAATACAAGATCGGTAGACAAATTCTTTATTCACTGTTTTTTGTAATATTCCTATTGGCTTATATTTTTTAACAGATTTTAATTCTCCACAACTATCTTTTGTACAAGAAATTAATTATATTTATTACTCAAATGAGCTAATAGGGATATCGCTTGAAAATCCTAAAAGAATAGATACATAATGAAAAAGTATCGAGGTTTGATACAAATAGCATTTGAGTTATTATTGGATGATAAATTTCATCTTGTTTAGTTCCAGTTGCGTAAGGACCAAGAGATTTAGGATTCAACTCTGAATGCTCAGAAAAATACAAAAAGGTTCAATCAATTTATATCGCAGTTTTAGTTTATTTAAATTTTAAAACATAAAGCAATAATCGATCATCTATACCTCATTAAACCTAATCTTCAATCTAATGCTATTAAAAATAAGGGAAAGATATTCCAATAAAGACTATAAATTTATTTTATACCTGGGCAGGGCTCTGTTCACTTAACGGTTTCTCTCCTTGTTGTGAAAATCTACAAATAGATTCAACCAATTGATTATGTGATTTAGATTACAATTCTTCATTTTGAAGGGAAAGTAGTCATCGAAACATTCAGTCCTATCTTTGATATACTGCATCGTCCTTTCTATGATACTTTTCTCAAAAGGAGGACGAATGTGGTGTTAAAGATTCAAGAACCTGCAGGCTTGAGGATACCATGTAACTCTGTCTGTAGATACTGGATCCTTCCCATGAATCATGACTATGACTAAACCGGAAATGAATCTCGCTGCTATGAGCATGATTCTTTCCTTACATATAGATAATGCGAGAATTTGTCTGTTTTTTGGTTCTATGGCTACCCAAAGCCAGATATATTGAGAACCAAACTTGATCAGTGTTTCATCGATAATGTATTCTGCGATCCTTTTTCTCTTTGATGATATCTTTTTGAGATGATACTTTTGAATCCAGTTCCAAATAGAAACATGATTTCGTTTGAAAATA
>WHSX01000264.1 GCA_009379865.1 Candidatus Nitrosocosmicus sp. | reverse complement strand
GTAGACTCTGAGTCATAGTACTATTATCGTTAACATAGCTATACTTAATTATTTGAAAAAAGATAAATAATAACTGTTATAAGTGATAAAGGATTGAATATAGTTTTATGCATCCAGAAGGCAAGGTAGAGAATTCAAAGCCACTAGTATGTGAATTTTGTAAAAGTGATTCTGTTATTTTTGATAATGTATCGTTTGAATATGTGTGTTCGTCTTGCGGCTGTGTGTCTAGTCAGGATCCAAATTCTGACTCCATGGCGAGCTTTAGAAATAATTCGGGGTATAATGACAGGACGAGAACAGGTATGCCTGAATCACTTGCAATCCATAACAAAGGGCTTTCTACATTAATTGGAATCGGGGACACTGATGCAAGAGGGAAAGCATTGGATTCTTCTCAAAAAAATAATATCCAAAGATTAAGAACTTGGAACAACAGAGCTCAACTTAATGACTCCGTTTCTAGGAATTTAGAAAAAGCATTAAAATTGTTGAATAACTTTGGAGATAAATTATATCTCAGTCAGGCAGTAATAGAAGGAGCTGCTTATATATACAGAAAGGCAGCAATCAAGAAATTAGCCAAGGGACGATCAACACTAGGATTGGTAGGGGCAGCCTTATATGCAGCATGCAGAGAAACCGCCACTCCTAAAACGATTACAGATGTCGCAACTGCTTGTAATATAACCACAAAAGATATCATGTCTCACTATAAATTAATATTAAAGGAACTCTCCCTACAGATGCCAGTTTTGCATGGGCCAGATTATGTTACTCTAATATGTAACCGTTTACAACTAAGCGAAAAGACCAAAAGGGAAGCTCTGCGAATATTTTCGCTAGTACAGCAAAACAGAATTTCGATAGGCAAAAATCCAAGGGCCTTGGCAGGATCTATAATCTACCTCGCATCCCAGAATTGCAACGAATTTTTAAGGCAAGTAGAGATATGCCAAGTTGCAGAAATTTCAACTGTTTCGTTAAGAAAACGATGCAAAGAAATTAAATCCAAAACAGAGCTCTAAATTGGCATAGGAACCATAAAAAATGTACTAAATGCCGTGGACAAATTCTTTAATATCAAGAGTTAGGTTCAGGGCTTCCATTTGTTTTTTTGAAATTTCCAAGTACGCGGATTCAAATTTTGGATATGGATCTTTAGATGAGAAAAGGGTCATCACCCTATTGTCGTGATTAAATTTATATCCCATACACGGTTCATGGCCCCTTATTACCAACTTGGTATTAGTATGATTGAGCCAATTTTTTGTAATATTCATTCCAAAGTATTTACCTAGACCCCTATTTGAGGCCTGCCAATTTCTATCGGTAAATTCCTTAGGATCATTCCAAAGAACCTCTTCTAATAATGCTTCGTCTGATTTCAAGTCAGATAATCTAAATTTATAATTTCTAAAAAACTCTATATCTTCTATGATAGGTAAACCGCCATGCACTAAAAGACCAAATCCATTAATTTCGCAAATACTAGAAAGGGAATCGAAAAATGGCACTATTGTATTTGCATAGAGAGTTTGGCCAAAACCACCAAACCTTTTTTGGAGATCTCTGGGAAAATCAAAGGCTGAAAATGGGAATCGATGATATGCTTCATGATTACCTCTTAACATGAACATATTATTAGGGAATAAAGATTTAATACCACACAGGAATAGCAAAACTTCCAAAGAATACTTACCTCTATCAACATAATCCCCCAAGAAAATTAGCATGTTTGACTCGGTCCTTAAATACTCTTCATAGTTAATCTCATTCATGATTTTTTTCAACGTAGTAAAATCACCGTGTAAGTCTCCCACCACAACCAGATTATCTGGTATTTGAAAATTAAGATAGTCACCTGAACTCATACCGATATCTGAAATAAATCCTTGAAGATTTTGATCATTGTGAATTGATGTTATATTTTCAAATAACTTTCTGCTCTCCTCAATGGTATAATCAAAAACTGATAATAGATCATCCA
Organism: Candidatus Nitrosocosmicus sp.; assembly: GCA_009379865.1. GTDB lineage: Archaea > Thermoproteota > Nitrososphaeria > Nitrososphaerales > Nitrososphaeraceae > Nitrosocosmicus. Next base: position 1,592 of record WHSX01000264.1, on the reverse strand, counting down.
TTTGTTAATTTCACGGCTTGATTAAATTAAATTTATTGGTGGACGCAAACAATATACGATTAAAGAACAGGACGCCATTCCACAAATAAGCGGGATCTGTCGATTATAGTTTCAAACAATATAATATCATCATTCATAAGTCTTATTAGAATATTTTTTCCGACCAAGTTTATTTTAATGTGTATACCTTTTTCTGTGAAGTGGAAATTTATGTTCCGTTTATGGTTATTCACAATAATCACATTCGTGGCAAAGGTATCTTGCAATACTTTTAAGAAAGATTCATCATCTATCAGAGATAATAAATTGGATGCGTTTAAAATATTAAGGATTTTCGTTTCATCTTGAGCGAGATTGGAATCGTGTAGTTTTGGATTCGTGCTTTGTTCCCAATTTACACTCTTTAAATTTTTCATTCTTTCAAAATCAATACTATTTTCACTGCCATGAAATTCTTTCTTCTCAGACGAGTCCCTCAGGATTCCGAATGAACTTGAAAAATCAATTTCTGGGGTTAATAATTTGTTGGTAACTTTATCTTTAGAAAAGTGATAATTTAAGATTCTCTCACACAAATACCTGAAACCCGGGCCAAAATTATTTAACATCATTTTATAGTTTGTCCTGTTTATCCAAAAACAAAGCGGTTTTAATAGCAAGGATATCAGCAATTCATTACTAATTTCATCTTCTACAAAAATTGATATGAAATTATTATTCATAAAAAGATCCTTTACATCAAAATCGTCAGGTCTCCTAGACTTTGACTTGTTTGAACCCTCAATGATTAGCGTTGACCTCTCAAAAAAGGGTTTTATTTTTTCAAAAGTTGAAAACAGGTTTAAATCCCCAATTAAGTCGGATATATAAAATACCCCGTGATATAATGAATAAGAGTAACTACTACACCTAATTGGTAACCCTCTGAGTTTATTGATTGTCATTTGTCTGTTGTTGTTAGATTCAAATATGCTGTTATCCAAAGTAATAACCCCATCAACAATTGAATCCAATATTCCAAGATCGAATGTTTCGCTTAGAAAGATTAATTTAGCACCTGCCCTCTCCCTCCAAATCTGCAACACTCTCTCATTATTTAGTCTAGATTCTCGATCCATAAATGATGCAATAGTATCCCATGTATCAATTATTATGACTGGAGATTTTACATCCATTAATTGATTGGTGATTCTCTCAAATAATGATTCAGGTTCATCTAGCCGGGCATCTTCAAATCTATAGCCAGATTTGTTCTCATCCTTGGAGAAAAATTTTTCGACCCAAGGGTAATAAAACGATAATTGTTTCAAAGATAGACGAGTTGAAATATAAAAGTAGTTACTATCGTCGTTAAGATTGTCTAATAAAGTTAGTGCAAATGTAGTTTTACCAGTTCCAGGTTTACCTTTTACAAGTAACGAATATGAATCGTTTTTGACAAATTTAAGGAGCTCCCATGGCAAATGACCCATTGTAATTCTCTTTCTCCGTCTGGGTCTATCGACGTCCGTATTGTTAATGCTATTGTTATCATCATTGGAAGAATTTCTGTTGCTCTCGGACATTCCTTGATACATCTAGACTCAGATATT
>WHSX01000263.1 GCA_009379865.1 Candidatus Nitrosocosmicus sp. | reverse complement strand
GGCAACTGCCGTGTCCAAAAGTTTGATAGCAACGGTAACTTCATTGGTGAATGGGGACGCAAAGGCTCTGACAAAGGGGAGTTCAAGTTTCCCAAAGGCATAGCTGTAGATGCTTCAGGCTACGTGTATGTGACTGACGACGAAAATCATCGTGTCCAAAAGTTTGACAGCAACGGCAACTTCATTGGTGAATGGGGAAGACGCGATTGACAATGTGATTTAAATCATAATCACAAAAGACAAAATATGCCTAAAACAAAAATTATCATTTAACTAAAATCTAGAATGTTAAAATCGTAAAACGTAACCTCCAGATTCGTTACCTGTCAAGAGCAGTTTTATAATTTTTGTTCACGTTGTCTTGATATAGAATTTTAAATATACTAAAATATTCCAAAAAGGTTATTGAACCCCTTTACCTACACAACTCAAACCCCACTGGGCCCAAATTTGGAATTATCTCATGAGTGGACGACCCTCTGGGTTTTCAACTTTGGGTGATAAGATGAAATCTATCCTCGTTCTCTGATCCCCTTTTACTTTATCTAGGAACTGACTTTTTTGTAAATCGTACTTATTCTTTTAGACTAACTCATATTCAATCTCTTTTGTTAGTTCTTATTATTAGCGTCGATATCATATTAAAAATCGTAATCTTTTCTAAATTATAGAAAAATAGATAATAAAACTAAGTTGCAGTTTTATGCTCGAAACATCACAATCGATGATATAGTTTGATATTAATAAATATATGATCCATGAATTTGGTATTATCGGCGTATACGTTAATACTAGTTGGGCTCGTGAGTATATACGGTATGTCAGGTTCAAATCTAGTTTTTAGTTTTAATTCTATTGCTCACCATAATGATGATGAAAAATCAAGACCATCTTATCCCCCTTCGGAGAATATGGCGACCTTACCGGATACGACTCTAGTAGAAATCATAAAAAGTTTTAAGAATTCTTCGGGATTTTACAAAATTAATGGAACTTTAGAAAAACAAGGTGCGATCATCCTTTCAGATATTAAAGTCATAAAATATTACAAAGTTCCTTCGGTAAATGATACTACATTAATATGCTATGAGGAAAACGGTGTAAGTTGTGAATACAAGTCAAATAATCAATTACATCCAGAAAGTTTTTTCTTAACCCTTCCTGATTCAAACATTAAACCTGGATGATAATCTAAATTTTTACATATTAAAAATATTTATAGATAGACACAAGTCAGAGTTTAAATGCTCTCAAAGGAGAATGAGCCGACTCTACGGTGTATCCAAATTCCCTTTTGATTTTATTTCTCTGTATTTATTCTCTCTTCAAAATCATTTAAGTAAAGTTAAATTTTTTCAAAAAAAAAAACAACTCAACTTATTTAACTTAGGAAAAACAGAATGAAAAGTATCTTTATTTAAAAATTGAATATATGTATATGAAACAAAAGTAAAAGTTAGGATAATTCCCTTCTTAATCTATCAAAACAGTGGACATTTAAGAAAAAGTAGTTCATTTCTATCTGTTCAAACTACTTTAGAAATACTTAATTTCATAAATTTTATCTTAAATATGTTAATAAATAACCTACTTGTAAAATGGTCAATGAATAAGAAATTATTTATCCTATTTTTCACATTATCAATGCTATCTTGTGGTATCGCATCTATATCAATATCTAATCAGATTTTTGCACAGTTACTACCTTCTTTGAGTAAAGATGGGGTCGGATTAGGGATAACAGATGCACTCAAAAACCAAACTAGCCAAGATAGAAACAACTCTATGAACCTGATTGATCAGGCCAATAATGCACTCAAAAACCAAACTAGCCAAGATAGAAACAACTCTATGAACCTGATTGATCAGGTCGCAGTTAAAAAATTGGAGAACATATATTCTCTTACCAATACGGTAGGAATGAGTATGGTCAATGGGATTAAAGTTAATGAAATAACGATTGGAGAAAATAATGTAACTGCTACATTGAATTATCAACCTACCCAAAATGACACCGGAGAAAATGCTTTACCAGTAACAGTAATTGTAACAAAATTACCAGTTGAAAATCTTACTAAATTTGTAATTTTGGCTACCGAATCTTCAATGATAGCATCAACAATATCAGGCAGTTCAGGTTCCTTGGATTCTTTAACCGACAATACCAAGTTAACGCCAGATACGCTAAATATTGTGCTAAGCTCACTGGATTTAATAAAGAATTTGCAAACTGGAGTGGCTAGCGCAACCCTTAGCAATTTGGATAATTCTCAAAAAATATCCGTGGAAACACCAGGCGGTTTAGTGTCATCACTCTCAACGGCTCCCAATGAATTTGTTACTGTGTTGGTTTTCCCTTCCATGGGGATTGGACCTTTTCCATCAAATTTTCCATCCATTTTTTCAAAGTAAAGTAAATCATAAAATTTTTTTCATTTTTCTAGCAAGTATGTCTGTATTAATTCTAAATAAAGAGAAATACTCTGTTTGTACTGTACTAAAAAAAGTATTAAATTGATAATAGATTTGATTCATATGGTCAAGATATCGGAGGTGCGTATATAACTTTAGTTGAAACTTTCTACTAATGTTCATAGTGTCAAAAATATGGGTAACTAAAAACATAGTAAACTTACCTAAAATTTCACGATCTTAAGAATGAAATTTTTTTTATCGATCATAAAAATTTGCAACTATGAGATTAATATTTCTACTAAGACTTGAAAAACCAAGATCTTAATATTCTTGGTAGAATGGGTATTATCACTTAAGTCATTAGCAGGACTGTTATCTAGATAGCGATAACAAATCTTACTGCATAAGGAATTAATAGCATTTCTGTAAAAAATGAGCGGAGGAACTAAAGTCAAGAGAAGGATAGAAATAACAGGAATAGTAACAATTGCCATTTTGTACCAGGATGGTGGGTTTAGAGGAATTACAGACGATGATCCTTCTTTTAGATTTGGAGTAAACCAAAATTCTATTCCTGTCGGTTTTTGTACATCATAATCGGCTTCTACAAATTCCCTACCTTTATGTAATCACTCATTTCGTATGTCTGATTTTTCACCTTTCTCAAGATTATCAAACTTATTAAACCTAAATATTATAACGTATTCAGATTTAGATTTACTATTAATAGTTGGTTTAATTAAATTAATACCATACTTCCCTCTACTCTAGAGACTCCCTTAGAAATTCCTGATAGCCATTCTTCAAATTCTTTGATTTTATCTTTTTTTGGCAATACGTTTTACGATTACAGTAACCGGATTTGAATGCTCGTCAGTATTGTTATCCCTCAACATCATCATTATTCTTTGCCAATTATAGAGGTAGAATATTGATAAATACATAGTTTGAATTAATTTCCTCATGATTTTAATTATTTTCGCAACGGAATACATAGATTTTCCGTTTGATGCATTTTTTGATATTTATGTATTAACAAAATAATTAAGAATCTCATCGTCTATTTGGGGATTATGTTACTAGTTTTATGGGATTCTTTTGGCTTTCTGGTATCCATACTTCACTAATCGAATCTTAAAAGTATGGAGGCGATACGATATATTTTCTTATGTTTGGTCTAAATTGTATAGCATGT
>WHSX01000262.1 GCA_009379865.1 Candidatus Nitrosocosmicus sp. | reverse complement strand
CGATGGATCAAAATTTGAACCCTAGTAACTTAAATGCCCATAGTTCAAGTGATATTTTTGCATCAAATTTGACTCTTCTATACCTTGTAATATTTTTGTCAATAATCATATCAATCTTTGGCATAATAAATTTTAGGAAGAATCAAAAGCAAATTTCTGAAGTAGCGTCCCTTTCCTCTACTCAAAGAGCGAAGAATGGATAGATCATTTAATCCAATACTACTATGTTTACACCGTATTAATAGTCTAGACCTTAAAGAGCGATGATATCAAACGGACCCGGTATTTCAAGACGATGTGAGTCCTCTATGATGGATTGGGTCGTCCATTTGAGGAAATTTGAGACATGCCTATAATGATTCTGTCAATTGATATCTTGATAAAATGTATTTAGAGTTATTTGGTTATAAATTACATATCTCTTACAAAAATTTCAATTGCCCTCTGGAGATAAAAAGCATGAAATCTTTTTAGGAGACATCCGATGGAATAAGTCATAGTTTCTTTTCAATCAAAAATAATAATTGGTTCTCTTCTTTTTGGTATTTTTCTTATATTTGATATCAGTTGGAGCGCAAATATTATAGCAATATATGAGAATACTGTTTCACTTAGTACATTAAAAGGATATGTTGATGGAGTAGTGATATCATATATAGTAACAGATACATCTGATAATAAAACGGCTACTTCCATTACAGAGTCAAGGACATAAAATAAACTTTGCACCTTTGCTGGCCTCCGTTCCGAATCGATACCTTCAGCAAGGATGTGACTTCCTTAATGGAATAAGAGGAGAAGGGTCATTCGGTTTTCAGCTTCCTGTTGGATCAGCGGTACCAGGGGATAGCGATTATAGCCCGTTAATTCATCTGTACTTTGTAAATTGGACGGATGCCTCTAAATCAATGATTTTAAAATCAATACAAGAAATTGTCTAAGTGCAGCAAAATGGTGAAGTTCAGTAACGACATCTTAAATAATCCTAAATAATCCTGCCATAAATGAATAAATCCATTTATCGTTTATTATTTTAAATCCTTGTGATTAACGGGCTGGGTGGGCTCATTATCCATTATGCAGATGGAAAATGTTATTGTTACTTGAAATCTTATTTCAAAGCAGTATTACTGGCTAAATAGTCCCATCATTTAAACTATTTAGATAAGCCTTTGACTATTCCAGACATTTGCTAAACCATCCAAAATTGTCTCAGGAAATCCTGAATTCTCGTATTCTGTCTACTGTTTCTCTTGGAAATAGTTGAAAATAAATAAAGTAGATAATATTTTTGCCTTTAAAAATTTTATGATTTTATTCGTATGAGTATATTTAACATGATTTCATTCGTATGAGTATATTTAACATGATTTCGTAATTCTGTAGTTGTATAATAACAGATATTAACTCTATAGAGCATCTTACTTTATCATAATGTATTGTTGCTTACGTAAGATTCTTGGGGTTTTTCTCTTTAGCATAATAATGATTGTAGGGATAAGTCATTTCCTTGTAAATAATGAGACTCCAAAGTTATTTGAATTCGTAAATGCATCTGCAACCTCAAATTCTTCTAATTCAACACCTTTAACAAATATTAACCAATCTACAATCAATAATAATCCATATTCTAACTCGACTAATGTTAATACAGATGTTATAAGAACGCTGACAGAAGAGGATAAGCCATTGCTTTGTGGAGATAATGTTCAACACTCTAATCTATACTTTAATGAATTTATTACTCCGATTCTTTGTAGCCAACCTGTTGGATTAGCCGTAGATAAGGATAACAATATCTGGATAGCGTCTGGAAAATCTGGAAATCTCCTAATATTTAATACTCAAACCCAACAGTTTGACAAAATAATAAAGATACCTAATTGGCCAAAACAGGAAAGAAACCTAGGTTCTATGATTTGGGAAATGAAGTTTGATGGAAATGGTGACTTGTGGTTTACTGACGAAATAAGCAATTCCATATGGAAATATTTTGTTAAAGAAGGCAAGTTTGAAAACTATAGGTTACTTCAAGAAGGAGACTATCCTTTATCAATCGCATTTGATTCTAACAATAACGTATGGTTTACACAGGTCTTTGGACAAAGACTTGGATTTCTGGAGCCCTCAAAGGTTGTTAACAATACAACAGAGGGCATTTCAGAACTGGATATGTCTAAACAAATCAATTTTCAAACGATGGGGCCTATATCCAATGGAATTGGATTCCCTCAGACTAATGAAATAGGAAATAATAGTAACAGCAATGTCAACGAAACACTATGGTTTTCAACTTCCATTTTTCCTGTAGGAGGACAGTTAATTAAATATGATATACCCAATGGGGCATTAACTATTCACGATGTGAACCATACTCATAGTGTTCCATTCAGTATTGCCGAAGATGAAAATGGACTTCTTTGGTTTAATAGTCATATAGCAAATCTTTTCTTATCTTTAGATCCCAAAACAGGGGCAGTAAAGCAATATGCTACATCAAACCCATCCAAATCAGGCAATTTGACCACATTGCCATATGTTAATACCTATAGAGACGGAAAACTATGGTTTAATGAACACTATGGAAATGCCATATCTTCATACAGTCCCCAAGATAAGACGCTTGTTGAATATTATATCCCATCCAAAAATCCATTATGGGTTAATTCTTCAAATCCATTAAGATTTATTCTAGACCATAACGGTTCTGTATGGTTTACAGAATGGACCGAGAACAAGCTTGGTGTCATTCCTAAAGAAAAATTGGATCAAATTCCAATTACACTATCAGTTTCCAAAGACAAAATGATTATTGATGGCAAAAACAAAACTGGCGATGCAATTGATATATTTATATACAAAAATATTCTTAACACCTCTAAGATCGCGGATTCTACAACTGGTCGTGCTAATGGAAGCAGTAGTGATAAAAGATTAATTGAACCTGTAAATATTACCATGTCGGTAACCTCTTCTATATCCAAAGATGGGAAGCTTAGTAATCTTACAAGTAATTTTAGTCAAGGTAGTATACCTATTAAAGATTTAGGATCAGTGTCATCAAATAGTCCTCAAATAGGACCATCTACACCGTACAAAATCTCCTTGGAAGTTAATCACACCGAAGGAGGCGTTACACCTGGAAATTATACCTTAACAATTACTGCAAGGTATGGAAGTGACATAGCAATATCAAAAATAGTCGATTTGATAATTCAATAACGGCTAACTACAACTTAATAATGTAATATTATTATTACATTTATTTTCATAAAATGTAGAAGGTAATTTAATTTGGCAAAACCTTAATAAATAAATTAGACACGTCGGCCACTTATTCCTTTTTTCTACATCTTGATTATATTATTTATTATTTACTTAGTTCTTTTGGGATATTTGGCATATTTTGCTTTTACGATTCATATCATATCTTTTAAATTTGAGATAGGCTTCTAGTGTTCGGGTCATAATATTACACCTTGTGCAGTATTTTATCAATCCATAATAAACAGTTAATTGTATGAATATCAAGGTATCTGCATTAGCAATCTAATTACATATCTTAAATAACTGAGCCCGGGTCATAATTGACAACAAATAAAGCTAGTCTAATGGAGTATC
>WHSX01000261.1 GCA_009379865.1 Candidatus Nitrosocosmicus sp. | reverse complement strand
ATCCTAATAAAAGAAGCTATATAGCTTGTTTGAAAAGTAGTTATTCAACACACCAACATGGATTATACCATTTGCATATTCTTTCTGCGGCGAATGATTGACACTTTTGTGTATGAACATGTTCTTCCAATCGGTCATATGCCATATATTCATCTGTAAATATTGTGGAACCATACTGTACTCTATTACAGACAATATCAAGAAGTGATTGATGTACAGCAGGAACATCAAAATATGTCATTCCATTCCTTTGATGAATGCATGTTATCATTGGATGATCCTTGTAAAATGCTCCTCTACCTCTCCAAGGCTTTAGTCCTCTTTTTCTGGGTTTTCTTCTTGCTGATTTTACTATCTCATCATGATATGATCTACCTTTGAGTCCTGCCTTGATATAGAATTCATCACCCTCAACCTTACCATCGAGTTTAGTGTAAGAAGAAGAAGAAATTTTTTCCATAACTGTTCTGATAAACCTGTAGCATCTTGGATATGGTACCACTACCTCAAGCGATATCTCTCTTATAGAACAGCCAGGCCAGAGTACAAAGTACAGATACATTGCCAAGAACCATTTCTTCAATGGTGTATGTGAATAATGAAATATCGTACCTGTTTTATCATTGAACCATCTTTTACACTGCTTACAAAAGTACTTTTGATAAGATCTGTAAAGACCATCCTTCTTTATGTTATAAGAATGGCAGCGTGGACATATTACACAGTCATCATTCCATCTAATCTTTCTCAGTAAACTGGTACACCAACTTTCATCATGGAGAAATGTAGTTAATGTAAACACATCTGTAATTTGTGTTATCCAGCTTTAAGATTGGCTGAAACATTTGTCAATAAGAGCGATAATCACTACTGCATGTGTTAAAGGAGCATATGATCATCTTAAAGTCTAACATTAGTTATAGGCAATGGAAAAGGCTTGGATAGGGATAAAAAAGAAACATAAGTTTCTAGTGCGGGAGATGGGATTTGAACCCACGGACCCCTAAGAGATGAGGTATCTCAATTATCCTGGTTTCTGAGCATCGTGTTTTAAAAATCTCACGCCTTTGACCAGGCTTGGCAACTCCCGCATAAAATATTTTTAAAAAGCCCAACATATATTCTAATAAAAAATGAAAAGATCACTCCATATCAGCTCCACCAACAAGATTTACGAAAATATCATCTAATGTGATAGGAGATACAGAAAATGACAAATTATTACGAACCAAAATATCAGATATTTCTCTCAGATTATACTCAAAAGTAAATAATCTTATAGAGTCAGAACTCATACTAATTGTTTTCCCAAAAGAATTAATGAAGTTTCTTAAATCATAAACATTATAATCCTTTGATATGTTGATGTCAATCCTTATTTGATAATTTAGAGTATTTCTTAAATCGTTCATGTTGCCTCTAGAAACGACCCTACCCTCATCAATAATGAATATGGAATCAGACAACATTTCGGCTTCATCCATATAATGAGTAGTTAAAATAATGGTTATTCCCTTATTTTTCCAATCTTTTATAATAGACCACACCTGTCGTCGTGATACTGGATCCAAACCTATAGTAGGTTCATCCAAAAATAGTAAAGGTGATTCAGTTGCCATAGCCATTCCAACCAAAATTTTCTGTTTCATTCCTCCCGATAGATTCAATGCAGGAATATCTTTCGCAGAATAGAGATCAAGTCTTTGTAATATGTTAGATGTTTTCTGCGATGCGGACTCTTTCTTTTCGCCTCGTATCCTCAACCAATTATAAATATGATCCCACGGAGTTAATGCGCGTAAGGGTCTTCCCTCCTGTGGAACTATAGAAATTTTTTGACGTATTTTTTCTGGAGACTTGAGTATATCGTCACCGAATACTAATATCTTTCCTGATGTGGGTAACAATTGAGTAGAACAAATACGTAAAAAGGTAGTTTTTCCGGCCCCATTTCTTCCCAATAATGTAGATATCTTTCCTTTTTCGATTTGTAAAGATATATCATTTAATGCCTTTTTATTGGAATTCTTGTATATTTTACTTACATTAAAAGATTCTATTGCTACCATATAGTATTGATCCAAATTTGTATGAAAAATAGTTTTTATAGTTCATTTTTTTTGAATTCCCTTGACAAATCTTTTAATAGATTTTTTTGAGTATCATTAATCTTATCAGGCAATTTTACTTCGATTTTTATGTATTGGCTACCTCTTCCAAATTTTCCATATCTTGACAAACCTTTTCCTTTGATTTTAAAAACAGTATTAGCTTTGGTACAAGCAGGAATTTTCAATTTTTCAGTTCCATCTATGGTTGGAACCATTGTTTCCGTTCCTAATATCAAGTCAATGAATGAAATATCATAATTATACATCAGATCTCCATCATCAAGTACTTTAAAAAGTTGATGCGGGAGTACATGTACACGTACCAATAAATCTCCATTCATTCCACCTTGAATACCTTCTCCTTTTCCAGAAATTCTTAGTGTTACGCCATCCTCAACACCAGAAGGTATCTCGATCTTTAGGTTATTTGTATTTCTAACTTTACCATTACCATGACAAGTATTACAAGGTTTTTCTAGTATTTTACCTTCTCCGTGGCAGGTATTACAGGTATCTAACGAAATAAAGGTGGAAAATTGATTTTGGTTATAGACCCTGCGGGTTTGTCCTTGGCCGTTACATGTAGGACAAATTTTTGGTGAAGTTCCTGGGGAAGCACCTGTCCCAGAACAAACCGAACAGTCTTCGATTGTTGGAATTTGTATCTCTTCCTTCTTACCTTTAACTACTTCCTCTAAAGTCATGTCTACGTCATACAGTAAATCTCTGCCTCTTCTTCTTCTGTTTGAGGTTCTGGAATTGAAGCTAAATGGATCATTATTAAAACCACCGCCACCACCTCCCATTCTACCAAAAATCTGTTCAAAAATATCGCCTACATTACCAAAGCCAATATCTTTAAAAATTTCTGCGAAATTGTCTTCAGATCCCCTAAATACTTCTTCATTACCCACATGACCATATGTATCATATCGTTTACGTTTCTCCTGATCGGATAGTACAGCATATGCTTCAGAAATTTCTTTGAATTTTTCTTCTGCTTCAGGCGATTTATTACGATCGGGGTGATACTTTAACGCAAGTTTTCTATATACAGATTTTAACTCATCCTTAGTAACAGTTTTTTGAACTCCAAGTACATCATAATAATCTTTTTTACTCATAACAAATCACAAAAATAATTAAGTGTGGAATTATTCTCTTAATCAAGTATTATTTGATTTATTGGCGGAGGTGTCTTCCGCAGCACCAGCCTTAGGATCGTTGTTTTCGGGATTTTGATTAAAAGTACTATCGTTAGGGGGTGGAGTATCGGACCCCACATCCCCTGGGCTTGAAGCGTTAGCAGCATTTTGTTGAACGGCCTGATATGCAGCTGTACTTATTTCAGCTAATGCGTTCTTTAAATCAGTTATTTTTGTTTTTATGGCGTCCGCATTATTGGCTGTTATCGATTCTTTTAATTCCTGGATTGATTTATTTACTTTATCCTTTTGTTCTGGAGTCACTTTATCTTTTAAGTCTTGATTAATCAATTTTTCTGCAGAATACAATAAATTGTCTGAT
>WHSX01000260.1 GCA_009379865.1 Candidatus Nitrosocosmicus sp. | reverse complement strand
AGTATCAATTATTGGATTATGGCGATTTTATATCCTTATGTAATATCATCTGGTCCAATTCAAGTTGAATAGTTTGAATTTGCTGACAAATAAAAATGATCCATAAAAATAGTCATTTTAGTTAGTGTTATACAAAACAAAAGCGAGAAAAAAATGATGTCAAATTAAATTGTGATTTTGAATGTCCTACTATCCATGATATCAATATTTGTATTTAAATTCTCATGAATCTCTACGACGTTTTTAAAGACTTCTTTTAGTATTAGTGGGGACAATAATATTTTTAATTTCAAATGAGTTTCATTATCTGATATTCTTTCAAAAGATATAGAGTCGTCAGAAAATTCTATTGATCTGGAGATTACATTTTCAATTTTCTCTATTGGTTTTATTGGCTGTTGCTTTGATTTTATAATATCCTTATCTTCTTTTTCTTGTGACATTTTATCTAGACACCAGTTAAATGATCTATCTGATAATATAAAAGAGAATAGGATAGAATCGTGGACTCCATTTAACGAGATATCTATAGTTTGAAAACATCCTATCTCTCTTGTGAATACTAAAAACAGAACGCTTTCAGAATATGTTTACTATGGTCTGTATTTGTACTTTCTTGGGTTGTCAACCGGAAACGTTTCTAAAGCAATGCTCTTCTTACACAAGATAAAGAGAAGCCATGTTGCAATCTCTATGGAACTGGATACAAAGATATAAACTCAAAAAAATAACATCAAAGAGAAAGAAAATTGACAAACACATAGTTGATGAGACATTAATCAAAGTTGGAACAGAGTACACCTGTTTATGGGTTAGAATTGAGCCAGACAGAAAACAGGAAAATTCATGCACTATCTATCTCTAAGGAGAGAAATATGTTTGTAGCTGAGAGAAATTTATCTCAGGTCTAGTCAAGATTCATGGCAATCATCCAGTATCAACAGATGGAGGTACATGGTATCCACAGGCTTGCAAGTTTCTAAAGTTAAGACATCACATACATTCTAGTTTGGAGAAAAGTCTGATAGAACGTACTATGCAGTACATCAAGGACAGAACCAAAGAATGCTTCGATGATTACTTTCCATGTAGACTAAAGAACTGTAAATTAAAGCATGTGAAGAATTGGCTCAATCTATTTGTAAACTATCATAACAGCGAATTAAACATCATTAAGTGAACAGAGCCATTATTTTCAATATCGTATTCAACTACTGAATCTATAATTCTATAACCTCCTTCCTATCTATTCTTAATATTGTTATTATTTCCATCGTACTGATGTAATTATTAAATAGAAGAATCAATATTTAGGTTCTTATCAACATAGGGCTTAAAACTATAGTATGAATTTATATCCGTTATAGAGATGAGATATAAAATTAAAAAAAATTACATAGTGTTTTGGTGTTCTTACAAAATAAAATAAATTGTATCCGAAGCCTCCGTGGGTCCGGTTTTTAGTTATAATTTCAAATCCTTTTCTAATTTGAAAAACTTGCTCTTTTTGTTATATGTCGACTAACATTCATACTTAACCGGCTTAGTTCATGCAATTCCGGAGGTTCGGAAGCACCGGATGCATTTTTCACTATGTTACATTTTTCAGAAAAAAAGTGTTATGATAGTTGATGATGAAACAAAAACTATCTTACCAAGTTTATTTCTCATTTGATCTTTATATTATTAGACATCTTTAATTTTTTAGATTAACCATAAGTTCTTGTAAAATTGTACTGTTACCCACGACTTACAGAAGACGAATGATAAACATCGAGAATATTAAGGTGATTAAAAGTCCAAGTTATTTACTTCGCATATTTGCACGTGCAGCAAGTTTTGCTATTCTAATTGGCTCTGGAATAGAACCTTGGAGTGTAAAGTAATTAACGATGGTGGATGCTTCCATCGAACTCATTCCCCAGTATCTTACGAACAGAATCTTACCAGTCTTTAATAGGATTTTATCTCGTCGTCCTAGTTTACGATATTGTTCTAATTTCAGATTGAAATCATTGAAAAAGTGATGTCGTATTGTGCCTTCCAGTCCTTCTGAATCATTGAATGTTATTGCAATAACTGGAACATTGGTATTTTCTTCAAGCTCATTTCCATCTATTATATTGTACATGCTTATTATCAGACCATCAAGCATTATGCAATTGATGTCGTTTCTATTTAATGATCTATACATAGACAGGATGTTTTGCGTAGAATCATTTCCTTCAATCGTTACATTTCCAAAAACCATACCATCAATTATCAAATCACGGCGCATTACTACTCCTGCAAGCGTAGAACAAGTATTGTTTTTTTGAAAACTTTCAGCTATTCCTAGAACACGAATGCCTCTTTTCTCAGTATGAAACCGCATTCTATCCCTCCTTCTTCTTTAGATATGAAACATCGTACCTATAACTGGAATTCATATATACAGTATACAATTCTTCGTAAAAATGCTTAGTTCTCGACTTTTCAAGTTTGAAGTGAATTATCTCAGATCCTCAATGAAGATTAATCATTTAATAGCGAGGTATTACGAGTTTAGCATTCTGAAAGGATTAGTCAAATAAATACATCTCTTGTGCAAAATGCCCAAGCATCTTTATTTATCTCTTTACATGATTAACTTATTCTTTTTGTTATTGTTCTAGGTAGACTATACAACAAGTCATCGTAAAATGCATATTTTCTCTTTATACGTAATGAATCAAAATGTGTCCGCTGGTTCCAAGGGTCCGAATTAGCAATTAGTTATGATCATAAGTCAATCATGGTTAGCCCTTTTGAAAATGAAAAGTAGTATATTGATTTTCAGTATTAATTCAAACCTCGGAAGTACGGAGTCATCGGAGGCATTTTCATATCTTTCTATTAATATGATGACAGATCCACATCATATTGACCTTAAAGTATATTCCAGAAGTATTTATAATTATAAGTCAAATTCATTTTCCCTTACCACTTAACAAATTCTTCAACTAGACCACATTTAGTACATGCAAATGTCTCGGTAGGTCTACTAGCCATCGGTCCATCAGGTTTTGGTTCATGTTTTGTAATAAACACTGAATCATATCCGCTTACTTTTCTTTCTACGCGTTCTGATTCACTTTTACATCTAGTACATTTCATTCTAATCCAATACTTTCAGTATACTAATCATATAAAAAGATAAACCATATATCCAAAAATTATCCATTATAACAATTCATTTTTACTAACTCTGTTCACTTAAGTACTTAATTCGTTATTGTGGTAGGTGACAGATAAAATCAACCAGTTTCATGCATGTTTTAGTTTGAAACTCTATCTATAACAAGTAAAATAATTATCAAAATTTTTATCTTCTATCTATACTTAATAAAGTAAAATACATCCTAAGCCTCCGAGGGTCTGATTGGCTTGATGTAATTACGATTTAAAATATAAAATCAACTAGATGATTGTTAGTAGACTTCTAGCCTAAGGCCAATACTGGAGACTCGGAGACATCGGAGGCAATTTATTTTATTTTATACATACGAAAAAAATTATAATCCGATTTGTTTTCACTCTATAAGAATTTCTCTATGTAATTTAGATATTAAAATGTGTTTATTTCCATATAAATCTTTAATCATAGAAATTGCCACCTTGGAATTT
>WHSX01000025.1 GCA_009379865.1 Candidatus Nitrosocosmicus sp. | reverse complement strand
ACTTCATAAAAGTATTAGATATGAAATCAGATAAATTTGAATTCTTGTTTGATAATGCTTTTCATGAAATTAAGATTATCGATGTCACAAGCACAGAATTAAAGATATTATTAGATGGGCAATCAATGTCGCTCAAGAAACATGCAAAGTTAACTGAAATAATTGAAAAATCAAGAGCCAATTCAGGGGGTGCGACTTCCCTGAATACAATATCCAGTCAAATACCCGGAAGGGTAATATCAATTTCTGTAAATAAAGGTGATGCTGTCAAACAGGGGGATAACATCGTGGTTTTGGAATCTATGAAAATGCAAGTTGCCATCAAATCACCTAGAGATGGGACAGTAAAAGATCTCAAAGTTAAAGAAGGTCAGAGTATATCAAGAAATGATATTGTAGCAACTCTTGATTAACATACCAATTTTTTACCTAGGCTACTGCAATTGATTAATCATTTAAACAAATAGAAGTAAATCTGATAAATAAGATCCTTTAAAAGGATTTGAATTTTAGGAGATTATGGTCCTGATTTCTTCATAATTGGGTTCTATGAGCGGGTTGTCTGTTACCCATTTATATACGATATTGTGGTTGTTATTGTCCACAATGAATATGGATCTTTTAGCTACTTTGAAATCTCTTAACTTACCTAAACTAGGCATTACAACATTGTATTGTTCGATCACTTCTCTATTATAGTCGCTTAAAACTGGAAAGTTAAGGTTGTGGTGTTCAGCAAAAACTTTATTTGCAAAAGGGCTATCAACCGATATTCCCAAGATATTTATGTTTTCTTTTTTTAAGCTACTAAGAGTATCTCTAAAATTGCACATTTCCACGGTACAAACTGGGGAACCCGCGGCGGGAAAAACGCCAAGATCGTCAATCCTTCTTTATCGGTTGATAATCTATGAACTTCCTGATTAGTGTCTAAAAGCTCAAAGTCTGGCGCCTTATCGCCTACATTCATATTCTTGCTAGTAGTTTCACCATTCAAATTATTTTTCTGATTCGAAGACATATTATGATAATATGTGATTAGCATTAAAAAGAACCTTTCTATATTACTTTCAGCAATTTTTTTACGGTATAACTATTATTTAGAATTCAATAAAGATGATGTGGCATTTACCCCTTTGCTTCATGGAAAACCATCTCCGTTTATTTTTTTAAATTCTATTATAAGATTTTTTAATGTATCAACAGCAATTTTCAATTCCTCTAGAGTATTTTGGTACCCTATGGAAAACCTTATTGAACCACTTACCTGATCATAAGTCAAACCTAGGGCTTTTAGAACATGAGATGCTTTTTGTTTCTTATTTGAAGAACAAGCGGAACCTGTAGAAGCCTCAATACCATATTCGTCTAGTTTAATCAACAAGTTTTCTCCATTTATTCCAGAAAAAGAAAAGTTAACATTGTTTGGAATTCGATTCTCCCTTGATCCATTTAATGCAGATCCGGGTATCTCATTGATTATTCTGTCAATCATGTATCTTTGAAGTCCACTAATCTTGGTTTGGACGGATTCGAGTTTCTCTTTCCAAATTTCACATGCTTTGCCAAAGCCAACGATGGCACTTACATTCTCTGTTCCTGATCTGAGATTCATTTCTTGTCCGCCCCCAAATATTATCGGTTTAATATGTATTCCTTGTTTTATGAATAGCGCTCCAATCCCTTTTGGTCCATTTATCTTATGAGACGAAATCGTCATCATATCTATTTTCAAGTCATTAACATTTATTGGAATCTTGCCTAGGGCTTGGACTGCATCTGAATGAAAAATAGTGTTATTATTTTTTGCTTTTGCGATTTCAACCAAAGATCTGATGGGTTGAATAATTCCTATCTCGTTATTTGCTAGCATTACACTAATCAAACTGGTTTTTGGTGATACCATTTTCCTAAAAATATCTAAATCAATCAATCCGTCATTCTTTATGGGTATATAATCTATCTCAAATTCCATATCCTTCTCAATGAATTTAATAGTCTCTATTATGGAATCATGTTCTATTTTGGATATCAATATTCTCTTACAAGTCGGTTTCATATTGTCGATCAGTCTAGCACATCCAATCAGAGCCAAGTTATTAGATTCAGTCCCACCAGAGGTAAAATAAATTTCGTTAGATTTAGAGCCAATTAATTTAGATATCCGTGCTCGGGCCTTAGAAACGGCGATAGTAGACTTTCTACCCAAACCGTGAAGTGATGAAGGGTTACCATAGAAACTGGTTAAAAATGGTAACATTTCATTTATTACATTAACATCAATCGGAGAGGATGATGCGTTATCCAAATAAATGGGTTCCTTGGTTCTAGTACGATTATTTTTTGACATATTTATCTATTGTTATTATCTCATTCTCATTCAGTTTTCCGATATCTTTTTTTCCATAACCTTCTAGATCTAAAGTAACATGTTTAAAGCCTAACTCCTTAATCTCAAATACTATTTTATCAATCTTGTCGAGGTTGTATAACTTGATGATTTCACTCTTCTCTACTTCAATTCTCGCTATTGTGTCATGATCTCTTACTCTTACCTGTTTCACGTCAGATAATTTCTTTATTATGATCTCACATCTCTCAATACGTCTTAATTTGACCGAATTAATTTCCGTTCCGTGAGGAACACGCGACGCCAAGCATGAATTCGAAGGTTTATCATGAACAGATAAATTATTGATTTTAGCAAAGTGGCGGACTTCCCTCTTGTCCAATCCAATTTCCAATAGGGGACTTTTTATTCCCCTAGAATGTAGTGCGACCATACCTGGCCTATCATCGTCTAAGTCATCAAGGTTAGTACCATCTACTATCAGAGTGATTCTTTTCTCTTTAGCTACCTTTAGTAAATTAATGGCCAGCTCATTTCTGCAGTGAAAGCAACGAAGGTCGTCGTTCTTGGTGAAGTTTGGATTATCTAATTCGTTGTATTCTAGTAAAAGATGAGTTACATCGATCTCTTTGGCCACTTTTTTAGCTGTTTCTAATTCTTCGTTTGCCAAAGTCTGATAGTTTGCTGTGATTGCCAGTACCTTGTCTTTTCCAAGTGCCTGCCTTGCTGCGAGGGTCACTAGTGCGCTATCCACTCCCCCGGAAAGAGCGACTAGAACTTTACAATTTCTGGATTTAAACCATTTAATTAGTAGACGATATCTACTTTGATTTGAATCTTCCTCACTCTTGATTGAATTAATCGACATCTAAGATCAGCTATATGTCATATAGATTCCTTTGAAATATTAAATTATTGACTGTTTCCATGGTCTTTTTCAAAGAGAGGCCAAGCTTGTTTGCAAGTTCTCTAATATTATCAAACTCTGGTTTTACGTTAATTATTTTTCCTTGCTGATCCTTTGATATCTTTACATTTATGACATATTCATGGTTTTCAATTATGATGGGGAGCAGTATACTAAACCGCTCCAGTTTATATCTTTCATTTATTGCTTTTCTAATCCCTAGTGTTCCTGTCTCATTGAAAATCAATTCAATGATCCTTTTTTCAATGTCCTCTGAACAAATAACCTTGAGAATATGTACTGGTCTGTTCTTCTTAGTTATTCCGCTAATCAGTGTGACATCCTTTACTCCTACATCCTGTTTTGATAACTTTTCTACCAGATCACCAATCATCTCACCGGTCATGTCATCAATATTTGTCTCAAGAACCGTTACTGTGTCTGATTGTATGGAGCCATGAATATTTGATTTTCCAATAGAAATTCTTAATATGTTAGGAATACCCTCAAATTTCTTAAATCCAGCACCATATCCTATCTTTTGAGGTATAAATTCGGGATATGTATTAATAATTTTAGGATTCAATCCGGCTAATATTGCTGCTCCAGTAGGGGTAGTCATTTCAGAGTGCGCTGGACCTCCAGTTATTGGTATCTCTAAAATCCTAAAAATTTCTAATACTGCGTTTGTAGGATTTGGAATCGTTCCATGTGAGAATTGGGTTGTTCCTCCCCCAACAGCAACCTTGGTAGAATAAAAAGTTGTATCCAAAAATAGGTCCAAATCGTCTAAAGCAGTTGCACTTCCAATTATATCTGCAGCGGTGTCAATGCTAGACGACTCGTGGAGGTGTAATTCTCTAACTTCTTTACCGTGAATTCTTGACTCTACCCTAATTATGGCTTTTATCGTCTCCATTACAAATTTTTTTGCCATTTCAGAAAGATTTGTAACGTTGCAGCAATTGGCCAGAATTCTTAACATCTCAGAAGCACTTCGTTCTAGGGATTTCTCTTCAATCTCAAAAAGAAATTTTGTTGCCCTTATTCCATTTGATTCAGAATTTATGAATTCCATCTTTTCTATTCTGGTATCGGAAAATAGTTTCTCTATCGTCTTTATGTTATTTATGATTCTATTCTTATTGGCCCCACAATCCACCAAAGCAGATAAAAACATATCCCCTGAAATTCCTGCAACCTGTGGATCAATTACAACTACTTTTCTCAACTATATTTTTATTATAGGACTCCTCTATAATGGGTTTTATAGTCCAGATCATAATTCACGAATCAAATACTTCGTTAAGACATTAACATCGTTATTAGATCTTTGAATTTTAGGGAGAATTTAAAACTATAAATAAAAAAAATAATGTCACATTTGTATGACAATATCTATTATTGGTTCTGGTAGAGTAGGGGCCTCGGTTGCCTTAAATTGCGGTATAAGAGAATTGGATCCTCAAATAAATCTAATCGATATAATCGAGGGATTGCCGCAGGGGGAGGCAATGGATATAAATCATCAATTGTCTGAACAAGGCATAGACAGTTTTGTCCAAGGCACCAATGACTTTAGTATTTTGAAAGATTCGGAGATAGTCATTTTAGTTGCCGGGATTGGGCGTAAACCTGGAATGACAAGAATGGATCTCCTTAAAACAAATGCTTCCATTGTTAAGGATGTTTCATCAAAAATTGCTCTACATCGTCAATCATGTAAACTAATTATAGTAACTAATCCTTTGGATCCAATGACATATCTTGCTCTAAAGACTACCAAATTTCCTAAAAATAATATAATGGGAATGGGGGGAATGCTGGACTTGTCAAGATTCTCTAGCTTTATCAATGAATATACTCGTTTGTCCAGAAATTCGATTTCCGCAATGGTGATTAGTGAACATGGTGAAAGAATGTTACCATTAATAAGATTTTCTTCGATTTCTGGAATACCTTTAAGTCATTTCATAGATGAAAAGCAATCAAAAGAAATTTATGAAAAAACCAAACAAGTGGCTGCTGAAGTTATTAAATATAAAGGCGCTACAGTATATGCACCAGGCAATGCAGTGGCAACCATGGTTGAATCAATAGTAAAAGACAAAAGAACTGTTATTCCTTTATCTGCATATCTTGATGGTGAATATGGGGTAAAAGATGTGTGTATAGGGGTTCCTGCAGTACTTGGGAAAAACGGAGTAGAAAAGATTATAGAATTACCCCTAAACGAATTTGAACAACAAGAGTTCACAAACGGAGTTAAAAATGTGAAAGAAGCGATCTCTCTTCTGTCGCTTTAACTTGTTTGTATGGTTTATGGACTTAAGAAATATTTTATTAGACTATTACAATAACAAGAAAAGCCTTGATGAAGTGATCAAATCTATCTCTCTTTTTTCTGTAGAATACATCGAGAACGATATAGCTCAAATCGATATTAACCGAGATTTTAGAAAATCTATTCCAGAGATTATTCTGGCATCACACAAAAAGACTAGCGAATTAGTGATCATCATAAATCGAATCCTTGAGAAAAAGGGCTATGTCCTTGTGAGTAAAATTAAGCCTATGATAGTAGGCAAATTGATAAAATATTATAGCAAGAAGGGTTTTGTCGTAGACAGAAGCCACAATGGAACTTCTTTACTAGTCTATAACGCAATAACTTCTCTTCCTGTAAACAGAGGGGGTAAGGTGGGGATCATTTGTGCTGGGACTTCTGATGTGGGGATTGCTGAAGAGGCACGCTTGGCAACTTTAGCAATGGGTTGCACCTCTTATCTTGCTTATGATGTAGGTATTGCTGGAATTCACAGATTGCTCAACTCATTGAAGCAAATGACGTCGAGCGATATTGATGTGATCGTAGTAGTTGCCGGAATGGAGGGGGCACTTCCAGCTGTGGTAACTTCTCTAGTATCTGTTCCAGTAATAGGTGTGCCTTGCTCTGTGGGATATGGTTATGGCGGTAATGGTAAAGGTGCTTTGGCATCCATGCTCCAGACCTGTTCATTTGGCCTTTCGGTTGTAAATATAGACAACGGAATAGGTGGAGGCATTTTTGCAAGTCTAATCGCGAACAAGGGCCGATAGAGTTCAAATACGTTTTTGATTCTTATACAAAATATCTGTTAACTCTACATTGTTTTTGATTATGATGGTACGTGAATTATTTATGAAAAGCTTCTCCAGCTTCTCACTACCAGGAAATATGATTATTCAACTTTTGTCCAACAAATTGCCCTGATATACAAAAATACAAAGGTATAATGGATCTGACTTTCGTTTGGACCATCAGCCTTTCGATATTTTTTTGGGGTCTTCCAATAATTATATGCGAAAAGACGTGTACACTACCTTATGTAATCATTATCCTCTTTATGAATGACAAGCTATTCCACGATCAAAGGTCAAATCTAATATTTATCACAGTTTTTGGACCTGGTTTAAAGTCTATACTACAAAACAAATTCAAAATGACTCAAAGATCTTGATCGATAATAGTATTAAATGAATCTCATTTCAAGTATGATGATAGGTTTAATCATATTATTCATCAACATTATTTTTTTATTGATTTTTTTTAAAACGTTTATAAGAGATTTAAGAGAGTTTTTTTGATTGTTAGAATAAAGGAGAAGAAGTAATGAATGTCTTACATTAAAACTCTTAAAAGAATAAGAAATAATAAAACAAATTATAGAAAAAGAAAGGCCGTATTAATTAGTAAAAGAAATTTCATAGCGGTAAGAATAAGTAATCAAAATATTCACTGTCAACTAATCAAACCGGCGATCAAAGGTGATATCGTCCTCTCGTTTTCCAATAGTAAGGAACTGAGTAAATTTGAGTGGAAGGGTTCTACGAACAACTTATCTGCTTGCTATCTAGTCGGATTGATGCTTGGAAAAAAAATGCTTGCCAAAAAAATTGATTCTGCAATTTTATATACCGGTCAGACATCTTTCACAAGCAAGGTAGCAGCCTGTCTTAAAGGCATTGCTTCTGCTGGAGTCAATATTCCGTTATCTGAAGAAACTTTGCCTGATGAAAATCGAATAAATGGTGTCCATATATCTCAATATGCCACAATTCTGAAGGAGGATAAAAATAAATATGAGAAACAATTCTCCAGGTTATTTAGTAAGAATATTAATCCCGAAGAATACCCGAAGCATTTTGAAGAAGTAAAGACGCGAATATCTGCCGGAAATTTCAATTAGGGTGAAAACTTGTCCACGATAATATTCACCGAAAGAATAATAAACAAAAAAATAATTGATTTTGATAAGGTACTAATGTGTTGAGAATGAAAGTTATGATGATTAATGGATTGATAATGTCTTATGGACCGGGTGTAATTAATGAGTAGGATGTCTAGACCTAATGAACCTGAAGTAGAATGGAAACCCAGAACTACACTAGGTATTATGGTAGCCAGTGGTAAAATTAACTCTATGGAGCAAATATTTGAAAATGGTATGAGGATTCAAGAATCTGAGATTGTGAAGCACCTTTTGCCTGATATCAAAACTCAGGTAGTAAGTGTAGAAATAGTACAAAAACAAACCGATGCTGGCGAACTCACTCGATTTAATGCCCTTGTGGCAATAGGCAATGAGTCTGGGTGGTTTGGAATAGGAAAAGGTAAAGCCTCACAAATGAGGAATGCTATAGACAAGGCCACCAATGCATCCTACCTAAACGTCATCCCAGTAAAATTGGGCTGCGGGAGTTGGGAATGTCGATGTCACCAAGCTCATTCAGTACCGTTTAAGGTGCAGGGTAGAGGTGGCAGTGTAACGATTGAATTGATCCCTGGCCCTCGTGGATTAGGCATAGTAGCTGGTGAGAATATTAGGAACTTGTTAAAATTAGCAGGATTAAAGGATTGCTGGAGTAGGTCATTTGGATCTACTAATACTATGTCGTCTACTGCAAAAGCAATTTTTAGTGCATTAAGAAGTACGTTTATCACAGGATAGGAATTGAAATGGTGTATTTAGTAGTTAGAATGAAAGGGACTGTTAACATTCCCAATTGGGCAAATGTAACACTTGAAAACTTACATCTTAACAAGAAATTTCGAGCAACGCTGATTCCAGAAAATGACCAAACATTAGGGATGCTCAGGAAAATAAAAGAAATTGTTGCTTGGACATCTGTTGAGGAAAACTTTATCCGAGAGTTTATCGAACAAAAAGGCCGTGCATCATCATCTAAATTGTTATCCACCCAAAGACAAGAGGAATCTGGAAAAACATCCAATCCTGACATTAACAAGGTTGTCTCTGATGTCTCAAAGAATGAAACATATCTTTCTAAATTAGATGGAATAAAACCATGGTTTGCATTGAATCCTCCAAGAGGTGGATTTAAGAAAAAATCAAAGCTTTTGCACTCTCAAAATGGAATAATGGGGGAGAATAAAGATTTGTTAGAAATCGTAAAGAGGATGATGTAGTCTATGAACAATAATTGTTTGCCGTTTAGTAAAGCATTGCAAACTTTAATATTTATACCCAAAGTTGCTTATCCCCTAATGGAAAATTGGTGATAATGGATGGCTACTCGATTAAGAAAAAGTAGAAAACAGCGTGGAAGTCGTTTCTGTGGATGGGGCCAAATTGGTCAACACAGAGCTTCAGGAAGTAGAGGGGGTGTCGGAGGCGCTGGAAAGCACAAGCACTTCTTCATGAGAACTCTTAAGGAGGAACCAGATCATTTTGGGCATGAACAATTTCATGCATTAAGACAAAGTGATTCTTTAAAATGGATAAATCTTAAAGACTTGAATGAATTGGTAAAATATTCAGAAACTAGTGAAGATGGTAAGGTCATACTTGATTTAGAAAAGTTAGGATATGACAAGGTCTTGGGTAGCGGAGCCATAAACTCTGCCCTTACAGTTCGGGTGAAAAGAATCTCAGACTCTGCCAAGAACAAAATCACAGCAGCCGGAGGAGAGGTGCTAATTTTAGATGAGCTCAGTACAGAATGATGGTATATTTAGAACAATCGTAAAGACAATCTCCCCTGTTATCCCACAAGTAGAGAAACCTAAAAAGAAAATTACTCTAACTAATAAATTGATATGGACTGGCATTGCTATGCTTATATACTTAGTAATGGGACAGGTTCAATTATTTGGAATAATTATCGATCCCGCTAATGATCCATTGGCTTTTGCCCGAGTAATCTTTGCTGCCCAACAGGGAACTTTGTTGGAGCTTGGAATTGGTCCTATTGTTACTGCTGGATTGTTAATGCAGTTATTGAAAGGTTCGGATATATTAAAACTAAACTTTAAGGATCCTAATGATAGATCCCTTTTTACATCTGCTACAAAAATAGTGACAATAATTGTAATTGTTGCAGAAACACTACTATATGGTATAAGTGTATATGGAGGTGCTACTCCGTCGGGTCTCCACTTGGCCGTATTAATAGCGCAGTTGATGGCGGCGTCCATTATAGTCATGTACCTTGATGAATTGGTTCAGAAAGGATGGGGGCTTGGCTCAGGAATCAGTGTATTCATTATGGCCGGGGTAGCGCAAGCGATATTATGGAGTCTCTTTAATCCCATACCGATACCAGGCGGCACTGAACCTAGTGGCTTGATACCCTTCATGATTACAAGTGGAATGGAGGGTCATTTAGGAGACGCTGTACTCCGTGCATCGCCACCTGCACCTGTGCCAAATATGCCAAGCCTGTTTGCATTTGCGATAACCGCGGCGATATTGCTGCTATTGGTATACGTTCAGGGTATACACGTGGACATACCTATAGTATCGACCCGGTACCGGGGCTTTACTGCAACGTATCCTATCAAGCTGCTCTATACGTCTAACATCCCTGTGATTTTGGCGTCTGCGCTTTTGGCGAACGCTCTTTTCATAGGGCAAATGCTCTGGGCAAATTACAATCCCAACAACGATAACCCTGCCTTCAACTACATTGCGCAATATGACGCGCAATCTCAGAAACCTATTGGCGGTCTATTTTATTACATAACTGCACCTAGATCCTTTGAGGCTACCATAGCGGATCCAGTTAGAGCGGTTGTATACGTACTGTTCCTGACCACTATTGTTACCATCTTTGGCCGGCTTTGGGTGGAACTAGGTGGGCTCTCTGCGAAGGCGGCGGCGAAGAACTTATTGGATGCGGATGTCCAAGTACCTGGTTTTAGACGGTCGGAAAGTTCGGTGGAATCCCTGCTGAACAGATATATCCCGTCTGTGACCATAATAGGAGGAGTAATAATCGGACTATTGGCTTCTGTTTCAGATTTATTCAATGTTTTCGGAACTGGAATAGGTATGTTACTGATGGTGGATATACTCGTGAACTACTACAACCTGTTGGTTAGGGAACAAGTCGATGTTCATATGCCCAAATTGGCTTCCTTATTAGGACGCACGTAGAGAATCTGGTCACTTGATAATGATTTCAGAACCAAAATCATTATCATACCATATATTTTCAAATTTTAATCCTTTGCAAATTATTCAGACTAATATTATCAATTATAAAGCTAAAAATAAAGGATTTATTTTCTAAATAGAATTATATGACTAAACGAGTTATGATAGTTGGTATTCCAGGTGTAGGAAAATCTACTGTTATAACAAATGTATTTAATATGCTCTCTCAAGAGGGTATAGATACTAAAATCGCCGAATTTGGAAAGATCATGTTCGATCAAGCAAAACTCTTATCGATAAACAATCGCGACCAGCTGAGGAAGTTATCAATAGAACAGCAAAAGTCTTTACAGGAAATGACTGCGAACTACATTAATTCGCTAGGTAATGACATTGTAATTATCGACACTCACTTATTTATCAGAACTGAGCACGGATATTATCCGGGTATGCCGTTAAAATTATTAAATATAATAAATCCTTCACATTTGATTCTGATTACCGCAAAATCCAAAGAGATTCATAAAAGAAGGACTGATGATAACAGCAGACAAAGGGATTTGATTTCCACTGACCGAATTAGCGATGATTTAAGGTTATCTGAGAGTATGATATCCACAAGCTCTATAGTATTGGGTTGCCCTTTTTATATTATACAAAATAATACAGATGAGATTGAAAAAGCTACTGGTGATATTTGTAAGGTCATATTAAGCAGATGATAGCAATAAAATCATTGATACCTTTATATATACATAGGTCACAATTGACCAAAATCTAGTTTTAGTGTTAAAAATGGGATCGAATCAAATTAAGGATATTAAGAAAAGTGAAGACCATGCGGATCGCAAGATGAGTATTGTAATTTCTGGATGGCCTGCTGTAGGAAAGACTACGATTGCTGAAAATCTAGCGGAGGATTTTAATCTAAAACTGTGGAACGGGGGAGATATATTAAAGATGATGGCGTATGAAAGAGGTTATTCGTCGTCGCTCAATCATGATTGGTGGGATACAGAAGAGGCAGCTAAATTTATGAAGGAGCGTAACAATAATCCAAACTTTGACAGAGAGGTAGATGATCGTTTAATAGAGCTTGTCAAAGAGGGAAACGTCGTCATTACTAGTTATACGTTACCATGGATCTCTGACGCAACAATAAATTTTTGGTTGCAAGGTTCTGTTGATAACAGATCAAAACGTATGTCAATGAGGGACAAAATAGATATTAATACTGCCAAGAAAATAGTACAACGACGCGATGTTGAAAATAAATTAATTTATCAAAAACTGTATCAGTTCGAATTTGGGGAAAAGCTAGATGTATTCGACTTTGCCATGAATACTGATATATTGTCATTAGAATCTTTAATTATTATTTCAAAAATCATAGTAGAGAATGTAATAAGTTCATCTTGAATAGTATAAAATTTAAAGGTAACGAAAATTAATGGAACATAATTTTCCTCAATTAGACAAATTAGTAAAGATAAATGACGGAACGTCCGATGAGAAATTTGGATACTATCCTAATAATAGACCTATTGCGCAATTATTAAGTTATGGACTGATTTTGCTGGACAAACCACCTGGCACTACAAGTCACGAAATTGTTTCATACGTTAAGAAAATACTTGGTTTGGAAAAAGCTGGACACAGCGGTACCTTAGATCCGGGGACTACTGGATTGTTACCTATTGGTTTAGATGAAGGAACAAAAATAGTTCCAGTACTGCTCATGGGGTCAAAGGAATATGTCGCCCTGGCTAGACTTCATAGTCACGTTTCTAACGAAAAACTCGGTCAAGTACTGAAGGAATTTACTGGTCCTATATATCAAAAGCCACCCCAAAGATCATCTGTAAAACGTGAGACACGTATTAGGACAATTTACGAATTGGAATTACAAGATCAATTTGATCGATTGTTATTATTAAGAACATTATGTGAGTCTGGAACATACATTCGTAAATTAATATATGATATAGGGGAAGTTCTTGAAGTTGGTGCCTCAATGATAGAGTTACGGAGGACTAAGGTTTATAATTTTGTAGATGAAACCGACTTTGTTAGGCTACATGATCTAGTAGATGCGTTTCAGTTGTATAAAGAATCCGGCAATGAAGAGAAACTTCGAAGAATAATACTTCCAATTGAAATGGCTATGACTCATATTCCGGCAATAACTATTAGAGATACTGCCATTGATGCTCTGTGCCACGGCGCACAGTTAGCACTGCCGGGCATAGTGTCCATTCCTCAAAACCTAAAAAAGGGCGATTTGGTAGGTATCTACTCAATAAAAGGAGAAATTGTCGGCCTAGGTATTTCTGTATTAGAATTTGATGAATTTCTTAGCAAAAAGAAGGGGATTTGTTTCCAAATAAAGAGGATCGTTATGAAACCAAACACATATCCCAAATTTTGGTCTACATCCGACACTAATGCGAACCCAACCAACCCTGACATTAATAGTGATGAATCGATCTTTACCTAATTTTGAATTTCTGATCCAACCACAACTTGCGATTGTCAGGCAGTTTAATTTAAGGTAGATCGATCAGAATTTAATTACTAAATAGTCTCTCCGAATCCTGGATTTGTCTTATCTAACATCGATATTTTTCTTGCAAGGTTTTCCATAGTACCGGGCAAATGACAATTACACATGCAGTCATTACATTCTATGTGTTTTAAATTCTTGCAAGAGTTTGAAAGTTGTAATTTTTCCATATACCTATCTTTTGACAACATGTTCTAAATTTAATTGTTTAATCCATAGAAAATTTTATTTAATTTTGATGTGTTATATCAACAAGTACAATTTGGTGGTGAGATTTGGTAATAAGGATCTGGCTAAATATCCTTTCTTAAAAGAAGCATTTTCGTATATTGCTAAATATGATTTTAAACTCGAAGACCTTAACAGTCGAGATTATCTGCATCTTATAGACAAGGCAAATGAAAAAATAGAACAATATTTATTTTTTGGAAGGTATGAATATCAAATTAATTATAGCAAAACACATGAAACGATAGTACAAGAAGAGGTTATCATATTCCTTATCTCATTATTATTAGTCAAATCTATTTCAATCGAAGCAGTGACTAAAAAATTTGCATTGTTGGAATCAATGAGATTTGAAAAGTATCTTATTTCTGATTTGAATACCGCCAATCGAGATGATAAAACTATTAAAATGATTCTCTACAAAATTTTTGAGGATTTATTTAGTACTAAAATCTTGTTAGAAGAAAATGTTTATAACTTTTACAAGATTCGAATCAATGATTATCTGGATCATCCAATTGCATTTCAAGAAAAAGAATGGAATTTAGTCAATAGAACTCTTCACAATGGGTTTGTTTATTTAGATGGAAATGAAATAGTACGGTTATTCAGAAATGAACTTTATTTGCTAATAATTGATAGGATCAAGAAAATGAGCATTGATAGAATCCCAGATACCATAATGGGAATTTCAAAATCCATAAAAACTCGATGGGAACAAATGCACCCGTCATTCAATACACCTGTATACAAAGCAGCTACTCCACCATGCATTCAACACATATATGATCAGATTAGTAAAGGTGAGAATTTGCCCCATCCTGCGAGGTTGCTTTTGGGCACATTTCTAATTTATTCCAATAAAACCATGGAGGAGATGTTGGAGCTTTTCAAACGATTACCCGATTTCGATGAAAAAATTACTCGGTATCAATTGGAACATCTTGCAGGTAAAAAAGGTGGTTCTAAAAGATATTATGTTCCCTCTTGTGAAAAGATCAAATTAGAAAATTTATGTTATGAAACAAAAATATGTCAGGGAATTAGCAATCCTATTCAACTCGTTAGGAAGAAATTGGATATCTAGTATGTCTGATGCGCTATCTTTTAATTCAAACGAGCCCATCAAAAAGGGCCAGTATACATCCAAATACCAAAATGCCGAGCCGGACGACAAGAATAAGAATTGGCTTGAAGGGATTTATAGGAGATACTACTTTTATCATTACTCACAACTTGAAGTGGGTGAGTTGATTAACGAACATGAATTTGGATTTAAACTTTTCGACGGAAAAATTCATAGGCACTTAGCCTTCGAAGATAAGAAAGAGTTATATGCGTATATCATAAAATTTTCTCCTTCTGACATCTTTTATTCCTCGTCCCGGTATCAAAATCCAAAGGCAGAAATCGATCAGAAAGGCTGGATGGGGTCTGATCTTATATTTGATATTGATGGAAAGGATCTTCATTTAGAGTGTGCTCAAAGTCATAACTTAGTTTTGTGTAAGGATTGTAGCTTTATTTCTAAAGGTATCATCTCCAAATGTGAAGGCTGTGATAGTACTCGATTGCAAATTATCGATATACCGTGCACTAGATGTATCCAATCTTTAAACGTAGAAGTCAAAAAGCTAATAGAAATACTTCATGATGATTTTGGGATTGACAAAGAATCCATATTCATCTATTTTTCGGGCAACAACGGATATCACATTCACGTTGTTGATAAGAATTTTTATGGTGTATCTGCTAAGAAAAGAAATGCTTTTGCACAATATTTAATGGGTAAAGGATACTTGATTGAGAATTTAGGTATTAGAAAAAACACCGAAGGCGTACTTTTTCCGGTGCACAACAAGGTTCTATATAACCAAGGCTGGAGAAAAAGAATTTTTGATTCCATGCATCTACCCATTCAGAACCATAGGATTGATGACAAGTTTATCAAGAAATATAATCGCATGCTTGTTGCAAATAGTAACAACATCCAGGATATTATTGGTACACATATTTTTGACCTATCTGCAAAAATCGATCCTAACGTCACTATGGACATTCATCGAATATTCAGACTTGCTGGCTCCATTAACAGTAAGAGTGGATTAATCAAAGCTTTTTGCAAAGACTTGGATTCATTCGATCCATTTGTGGATGCATGTTTTATCGGAGATTCTAACGTAGAAATAGAATCAAAATTAAACATCAAAATATCATTGAAGGGGAAACAATTTAGTATAAAAACTGGAAAGAATACTCTTCCAGAGTATGTGGCTGCTTATGTGATTTGTAAGGGAATCGGTGATATTATGGAATAAACCTATAGTATTAAATTATAATTCCCAGGTTATGAGTGATGGACCATGAATCAGATTATGAACCGACTGTAGAATACTGGGTCATTGCATTTTTTAAATCACATTCAAAAAATCGAACATATTACAGGCAATTCATGGCTACTGGATTTTATGAAGCTTTTGATATTGTGATGACTTTTTCTGAAAAAACATCTTGTCAAATTCTTTGGTATAAAGAGAAACGAAAGTGTGATTCAAAATTCACAGAATTAGGTATACCTTTACTGGAAACCTTTTGTACTTTTTGCAATAAAGAGTTTAATAATATTGAGCCAATAAAGTGTAATTATGAAAAAAATAACTTCAGTTGCAAGTCTGAATTTTGTTCTTTAGAATGTAAGCAGGAGCATTTTTACTTTAAACACGTTAGATGACTATCTTGATTTTTATGACTAGGTCGCTTTTCTTATTATTTCTAAGTATCTATTGACCATATCCGGATCAATTACACCTTGAACCACCGAGGGAACTCCAGATTCCAAAACTATATCCATTGCTACTGCACTATAGGGGATATCGAATTCCTCAATCTCTTGTGAATCTTGAGTTTCATAAATTTGTTCATCGTTACTTCCAGTCATTTTGAATGCCACAATCCTGTCAATCTTGCGCATACCTGAACCTCCACCCCTTCCTCCTGCTGATCCACTCGATTCTTTAACCATCAAAACAAATATTGTATTTTCTTCCTTACTGCCATCTACTATGTTCAAATTAATTTCCTGAGATGAAACTATTAATTTCCGCCTTGGAAGTTGTAGTATCCCTGATACTTTAAAGACCATGCGATTAGAGAATGCATGCTCATAAAAATATTTATTGTATCGGGTATGTTGGTAGAAATAAATTATGAATAGATAAAGTAATCTATCAATTATGGCTATGCCTAACAAAGGGGATTATCTTACTACAATCGCTTGGGAAAATGATGGTGTAAAAATGATTGATCAAACTAAATTACCTGAATCACTTGAATATATAACCTGTAAAAACTATATGGATATAGCAGACGCAATAAAAAAGTTGGCAATTCGTGGAGCTCCTGCAATTGGTGTCGCTGCAGCAATGGGGCTTGCCCTGTGTGCTAATAATAGCACCTGCAATAACAAGGCTAAGATGATGGAGGAGTTAGGACTTGCGTATGATATTTTGCTCAAAACCCGACCCACAGCTATTAACCTAAAATGGGGATTAGATAAAGTATTTGAGGAAGCAAAGAAATACGATAGGGTAGACGATATAAAGAAAAATACAATTCTTGAAGCAATTAAAATGTCTCATGATGATATTACGACTAATAAGCTGTTGGGAAAATTTGGCTCTGATTTGATAAATGATGGAGAGGTAGTAATGACTCATTGTAATGCTGGAGCATTGGCTACAGTTTCTTATGGGACAGCGCTGGGTGTAATAAGGTCAGCAATGGAGGCGGGGAAGAAGATTAGTGTTATTGCAACAGAGACCAGACCCGTAATGCAAGGATCAAGACTTACCGCATTTGAACTAGTGCAAGATGGTATCGACGTTAGTTTAATTCCAGATACTGCAGTCGGTTATTTAATGTCAAATAAGATGATTGATAAAGTAGTGGTAGGAGCTGATCGAATACTAAAATCGGGCCATGTTTTTAATAAGATAGGTACTTATCAGGTGGCTCTCCTTGCTAAAGTCCATAATATCCCATTTTACGTCGCTGCACCATTGTCAACTTTTGATATGGATAGTAACAAAGAAGATATCGTTATTGAAGAGCGTTCTGCGGATGAAGTAGTAAAAATAGGCGAAAAAAGAATAGCACCAGTAGGGGTAAGAATTTTTAATCCTGCTTTTGATGTAACCTCTCCGGAGCTAATAGCCGGAATAATCACGGAGAAGGGTGTGATTTATCCACCATATGAATTAAACCTGAGGTCACTATTTAAGTCTGACAAATAATAGGCTTGCGACGTTTAAAGACCAATCAAAAAAATTTAAAAAGCGGCTGGATACACATTAAACAGTGCGTACTGAGCAAATAACTAAGGACAGAGTCTTTTCTGAATTAAGAAAATGCATGGATCCAGAAATTCCAGTTAATGTAGTAGATCTTGGTTTGATCTATAATGTGGATGTTTCTGAAAAAAATAATATTGATATTAAAATGACTATGACTACTCGTGGTTGTCCATTACACGATACTTTAGTGAGTGACGTAAAAAAATATGTCAATACCATAGAGGGTGTTGGGGATATCAATGTACAAATAGTGTGGGATCCTCCATGGTCTATTGAAAAAATGAATCCGGCGGTTAGGGATAAACTCGGATTCGGTAAACCTACCTTGAGATTTAAGATTGACTATGAAAAGTACATGCCCATGAAGGTCGGCAAAGTAACTAAGCAGGAGGATGGGTCCTTAGCTGTAGTTAATGAAAAAGGCCAAGGATTTATGGTAAATGAAAACATTATCGAGTTTTGGGAAAATTGTACAGGAGATAAAACTATAAACCAATTGGCAGACAATTTCTCAGAAAAATTGAGTCTCCCACGACAACAGGTAGAACAAGAGGTAGTTCAGTTGGTTCAGCAACTGATGGAAGCAGAGCTGTTAATGCCTCCTAATGAGAATTGATCGGGTTTAGATAAGTAGGACCAGACCCGACCAGACCAGGAAAGGCTGCTCAATTTGCTCAAAGAATGATGTCTTGATTTAATATCAATTAGTTTCTTTATTGTGAGTTTCCTTCAATTTCAATGATATTAGATTTCTTAATTCATCATCTACAATATTATCCGAATTTATGTTCAAGGATTTGGCAATAATTTCTAGTTTTTCCCGTTCGGATGATATGGGCCTTTGAATCTGTGGCCCTTTGTAAACGTGGTCTTCGACAGATATTGATGCATCTGAAACGAACATGTTTTTTTGCTCCATTATTTTCCCTTTGGCCTTTTCGTATTCCCCTACAAATTTACCTATTGTTTTAGAAATACTTCCAATTTTCTTTGGAAATATGAAAATAATTATAACAATAAAAATGATAAACCATTCAGAACCTGCGATATTTAGTGCATAGCTTGGGAAAAACATTGCCTATCATTAATGGGCTAAAGCAGTAATTTTTCTTTTACTAGTGTTATAATTTCCAAAA
>WHSX01000259.1 GCA_009379865.1 Candidatus Nitrosocosmicus sp. | reverse complement strand
ATTTATTTGCATATCATTATAACAGCAATATCATGTCTTAACTTTACAGAGCCGAGGAAAGAAATGAAGTTATTCAAATAGCACCCTTCTATGAACCGGAAAATTCCGTTAGAACAGCACTAACTAAAGGACACCTACCCATAGATCTAGAAAAATGGGAAAAGTCCGAAAAATCCTTAATAATTGTCGATTCGTTAAAGAAATACGCAGGTAATGTATCTCCAGACTCTGATTATAATTATAACAAAAATTTGGTAGACTATGCTAAGGCGAAGGGAAAATCCGGTGTATCAATGATATCCGATAAAGGCTCCTTTTCTTTTAAACATCTCATCGACGAACTTGTAAATTTTGAGTTATCTATTCCTTCAAAATATGATATTGATCTGAAGAGGATATGCATATATCATCAAAAAGATTTTAATAGATTGTCGAAGGAGCAAAAGCAAAAGTTACTAAATCATCACCTAATTTCAATAAAAATATGAATCAGCATGCTCAGTTTTTCCAAGCATCGTTTATCAATTCTCGTATCTCAGAAAAATTTATGGGTTTTTGAATAAGTCGGTCGATTCTTGCATTTTTAGTCTTTTCCATCTTCCAAATCTTTACTTTCAAAAGCAGTCATCAAGAAAATTTTTATTTTGCTGTCAAATTCCCTTATACTCTTCGCAAGGTCTATCCACATATACCGGGCATTCTCAAGTCTGTTATTATCAATGAATGTTTATCCGCAGTTTCCTTATGATACTCCAATGCCAATACCGGGTCGGTGAAAGAAACTACATCATACCCTTCTTTTTTTAAAAATGCTTTGTATAGATGCAAGTTCTGGTTCGTCATCCAATACGATGATGGAACGAGAGATTGACATTTTGTATTAATTTTTTTAATAGTATTATTTAAATTTATTGTTAATGAAAAATATTTGGCGGGATAAGAAACTGGTCGGAATATTTTTTCCAGATTCAATTGCATATACTTGAGTACTCAACAATTTAGGAAGATTTTCAAATGATAATTTAATTCATTATTATCTAATAACAACTTTAATTGGAAAAATTGTGGAAAAACTACCCTTAGATGCAAATAACATTTCTTTGACCCAAGACGAGTCTAGGAGTATAATTTTATGATTTAACCCTAATAAAACAGTAAGTTCAGGACTTTAAATAGAATAACCTATAATTACAGTGATCCGATTAATCGTTGACAAGTTTTATCTTTTATTGAATAGATTGTGTCACTTGAGACACAAAAGGTGAATTAATTTACCATATATTAACTATATACCGCGCAATTATATTTAAATAAAAAACCCATACGGCTAATTGTCATAATATTTTAGAATTTTAAGCAATCATGTCTCTCCATTTATCATAATCGATTTGAAGGTCGATGGACTACGGACTACATTGTCTTCGCCGTCGTCGTATACCCTCTTTTAAAGGCACGGTAAGAGGAGAATCAAAACAGATCCTATCAAGAACTTTCAAAATCTACTATTTTAGTATAATAATAAATGAAGAAAATCTAAAAATCAAGGATTTACCATTGAATTTGGCAAGGAAGTAACTAGATATATACAATCATTTGCGAAATGCGACACGTCATAGAGTGAATTCTTAAAATATGAATTGGCAATCATAAGGTATCCATTCTTCTTGTTGTTGGTCATTTAGCAAAGGGAATACATATCATCAATATTTTGTCATTAGGTTTACAAAAATGATTTACTCTAAGCGTAGGATCGTCAAATACGTTTGGAACCGCATTTAACCGACCTGCGGGTAGACCACCATAACCATTAACTGGCTTTGTAGTATTAGCAGAAGTAGGATTAGCCTGAGTAACGTTCATAGGATTAACAATAGTATTGTTAGATTGTCCTTGTGCAGGGACAGTAGTGTATTGTTCAATTGAAAAGTTCAATTGATAATGCGACAACATAGATCGCCTGAATAAATACATTAAATTGATAATGTGAAAACAATCAACTTCATTTGGATAAATACGAATTATATTAAATTTTTATGTATTATCATTATGGCTTCTCGTGTTCTTACTGGTTTTATGTTTGTTGCTATCTTTATTGTGACCAACTAATAGTAACCCCGGTTACGAGATCAAAAATCAAAAGAAAAGAGGATATCTTTGGGAAAACCCGAACTTAACTGTATTGTTCCCTTTATGTATAGATTTAGGTCGTCTTTTCTTTATTATATTCAGCACCAAGGTCTTTGTCAGTATCTTTAACCTTGTTGATGACTGCTTTGGTTCCGGCTTTTACCTTATCGGTTCCGGCTTTTACCTTATCTACTGCTTCATCTAAAACACTTTCAGATTCATCCTGAGGTCTTTCATTTACATTATATTCATTGGTAACGTCAAGAAGTTTTTCCCCACGATTTTCAGTCTTTTTATTATTCTGTTCTTCAGACATTGTAAATGATATGTATAACATAGCATAAATAATCAATACATAAATTATTATCTTTTAACTAAATAAAAGCAAATATTAATAACAAATTAATTATCGTATGGCGAGAAACTAATAATTAGTCATAAAATTAAGTAAATAAGTGATATAAGATAACAAATGGTTATGACATGAAAACTCCTTCTTCATGTATGTTTAACATCTAATAAAGAATTTTGTAATCTAACAACATAGAGCATTTTAAAATATTTGATTTTACAAGGCCTAATGGTATAATAGAGCCGCGGTTATCTTTCTGGAGGTGTCAAACAGTTATGGGCAATTAACTACGATATCCGCTATTTCAGATTTAGTCTAATCAAGCTGGACAGCTACAAGATGCAGGTTATAAAAGGATATGAGGGATTTTAGAGATGTGACTTTAGTATTTGTATCCCTTAATTAGGGTCGGCGAACAAAAAACAAGTATTAATAATATAGAAAAGAGAATTATTTTGTACCTGTCTTAGGTAAACTAAATACAAACGTAGAGCCGATTCCGTCATCATTATTGAATGCCCATATTCTACCACCCATAGCCTCAACTAATTTTTTACTAATATACAATCCAAGACCCGTTCCATAGTTTGAATCTGTAAAAAATTTTTGAAATAGCCTAGGCAACATACTGGAAGAAATGCCTTTACCAGAATCTGATACGGAAATATATATTTGTGCCACATCATCTTTGTCTATATCAGTAGATTTTAAATTCAAAGAAGAATTATTGGTTTTCGTAAGATCTCTTTTTTTTATTACTCGAGAGATATTTTCTTGGATAATTATATCTATATGGCCACCCACGGTAGAAAACTTAATAGCATTCTCTAGGAGGTTAATTAAGACTTGGTTTAATCTAGATCTATCAGCATAGATATTGCAAGTTTCATCTAGGGTTTCATTAATGAAATTTATTTTGATGTTTTTGACCTTTAATTTTTGATTCAATTGATTCTTAATAATATCTCGTATTTCACTAATGAGATCAAATTCTTTCTTATGCAGCATTATCATGTTTTTCTGATTAGAATCTATCCGTGCAACATCTAGTAGGTTATTTATCAAATTATCTAATCTCTCTGCGTTTCTGGAAATGCTAATGTGATGAGTGCGAAGATTATCAAGAATTTTTTTTAATTCAACCTGTTTAATCACATTTTCATCCTTTAACAAAATTTCAAATATTTCATCACTAATTTCAGA
>WHSX01000258.1 GCA_009379865.1 Candidatus Nitrosocosmicus sp. | reverse complement strand
AACAAGACCACAAAACCGGCTACTACAGATGAGAAGAAATCTGAAAATAACCAATAGCAACGATTAAATATTTTTTATTCTAAAAACATTTTTTATTCTAAAAAGCAAGTAATATTCCCAAAGCAGTATACCTCGCTTTATGGTAAATATACTTCATAAAAGTGTCTATAAATTCAAAGACTTTAGCGTCTAAAAAATTATCTAGCCTAATTTTCCTGAGTTTCGTCTATCGTTTTCCGATCTTACTTTTACTATACCTCTGTGTACTGCGCAAGAAACACAATAAAATTTGACATCTGTTGAAGGGGCAATATAAGCACCTTGTGCTTTCAATTCTTTTGCTAACTGAGGCTCTACCAGGGTGATCCTTCCTGTAATTTTCTTTGCTTTATCTCTGGGCACCATTGCACCGCATTGACTGCAATGAACGGTTCCTGAACTCCCCTTTCCACCTTTAGTTCTTCCCCTGCTAGTTCTTTTCTTAGGCATATATTATTTTTGAAACTATTCCCATCCTTTAAGTCTTATGATAACCTTATTATGTTGCTTTAAAATTTTTAAGTAAGAAAGATAAAGTTCATGAAAATCTGTATTGCTTCGCATGTAGCTCTAGATGAGATAATAGATCTACGTGGTGAAAAAACTGAAAGCCTGGGAGGACCAGTTTGCTATGGATCTTTATTAGCAAAAACATTCAACTTCAATACTTTTGCTGCTACTAAAGTTGGAAACGATATGGCGGGAAAATTACAATTGTTGAGAGATTGTAACATATTTTTAACTGAAAATCAAATTGACAAGTCAAACCCTACAACCAAATTTAGGCTAATTTTGAATAAAGACAGTGGACGTCAGCTTTACCTCCTGTCAAGTTGCTCGGAGATCAAATTGAATGATTTTGTCGATAGTGACGCGCTTTTATTGAGTCCCATATTTGAAGAAATTTCTCAAGACACCCTACGGAAAGTAGTGGGTAATTACGGGGATAGATTCATAATGATTGATCCGCAAGGATTTCTTCGTTATGAAAATAGTGAAGGGTTAATCTTAAACAGGAAAAGGATTAATTTAGATCTCAAAGGTGTGACAGCTATTAAAGCTGATCCTGAGGAATTATCGGCTCTTACTGGAGGAACTACCTCAATTGAAGGAATGATAAAGTTACGAGACAAGTTTAATCTTGAATTTG
The DNA here is from genome assembly GCA_009379865.1 of Candidatus Nitrosocosmicus sp. Lineage (GTDB taxonomy): Archaea > Thermoproteota > Nitrososphaeria > Nitrososphaerales > Nitrososphaeraceae > Nitrosocosmicus. Next base: position 2,499 of record WHSX01000258.1, on the reverse strand, counting down.
TAATATCAACAGGTAGCAACAGCATTATTTTTTTGCATAAGAATATTGTCTATACAATAAAATTTAAAAAAATCGATAGCCCTGATCATACGGGCCTGGGTGACATTCTCGCGACTGGATTCACCTGCGCTTATTTAAAAGAACGGGACCCGCTTTGGGCGATTTGTTTTGGAGCTGGATCCGTGATTTCTTCGCTGGAATCAAAAAAGAAGGGAGTTCAAAAAGTTCCAGAAAGGATGAATTTAATCGAGAGGTTTGCATCTTATTTCTATAATACTGTAAATTTTAAGGTCGTGGATTAGATAATAAAAATGGAAATAAAAACAAACTTTATTAAATTACCTTAATCAAACAAAGATTCATTATAATGCGAATTGCTTTGTCAGGATTTACCGGTAAAGATTCAACGATCTTGAGCCAAGTGGTAAAAACACTAGAAGAATCACACATACAGACACAAATTATGGAACCTTCAAACCAAGATATTGTTAAAAATGTTGACATGGTATTAGTACCTGGCGGCGACCGAGGTATTCTTAACTATTTTCACAAAACATCGGTGCAGTCGGCTCCCGTTTTGGGGCTTTATGAATCGAATTCTACCGGATTTCTGGCCCAGATTGATGTTAAAGGCATTGATCTGATAAAGGACTCACTAAAGTCCGGTAACTACGAAATAAGAGAAGAAGAAAGATTAGCTGTTAAGGTTGATGGGAAAGAAATAGAGCCTGTTCTTAATGACGTAGCAATTTTTTCGAACAAAAGTGCAATCCTAATGGAACATTTTCTCAGGATAAACAATAAAGATATTTGGCATGATAACAGTGATGGAGTAATTATTGCTACCCCTATTGGTTCCACCGCGTACGCAATGTCAGTAGGTGGTCCAATTGTTCTCCAAAATTCACACGTTGTTGTAGTGGTATCGGTCAACTCACTTGACAATACTAGACGCCCTCTCATTGTTTCAGATGAAAGTGTTGTGGAGATAGTAGACATAACATCAAGTCACCATTGCGAGGTAATATTAGATGGAACATCCCGTGTTAAGATTACAGATAAATTACAATGTAATAAACATGAATTTCCTGCTAGATTAGTAACGCTTAATAACAATTATTCGGCAACCAGAATAATAGAGAAAAAGGTAAAGTACGCTGAAGATCTTTTACGTATGCCACCAAGTGCTAAACTAATTCTCAAAACACTTGAGTATGAAGGCGCCATGACCCAAAAGGATTTAATTAATAAGACAATGTTACCAGAGAGAACAATTAGGTTATCATTATCTCACCTATTAAATAGGGGTTATGTAAAAAAGAAAATTTCTCTCAGAGATGCCAGACAAAAAATCTACGAATTAAAGATCTAAGGTCTAAGTAAGATTTTTAGTTAGCTTCTTATTTTCAAAGGCTGCTTTTATGAAATTTTCAAATGCAGGTTCTGGAAAACCCGGTCGACTATGAAATTCACCATGATACTGAATGCCCAGAAAGAACTTATTATTAGGGATTTCTAGAATTTCAATCCTTTTTCTTGCATCTGACGACCCAGTGAATTTCATGCCGTTGCTTTCAATCAGATCTTTATACTTTTGATTAAATTCATACCTGTGCCTATGACGTTTTTGAACCATATTTTTTCGATATATTTTTGAAGCAATAGATTTAGGTTCGATCTGGATATTGTGAAGGCCCAGCCTCATCGTTCCTCCCATCGCTTTGACTTGTTTTTGTTCGGGCATATACAGGACTACAGGATTGGTAGAATCTGAATTGATTTCTGTTGAATTTGCACCAGTTAGTTTACACACATTTCTTGCAAACTCAACTATAGCAAGTTGAAAACCGAAACAAATCCCTAAGAAGGGAACATCATTCACCCTTGCATAATTGCATGAATTGATTATACCTTCGCTACCCCTACTTCCGAATCCTCCTGGAACCAAAATACCATCAAATTCCCTTAAGCATTCTAAAATCTTTGAATTAGTATTTGTACCATGTTTGTTAGAACCTGAGAATTCTAATCTTTCAGAATCTATCCAATCTATTATTATTTCCTTGGCGAATTTAGCACCAGCATGTAGTACTGCCTGTGATACGCTTACATAGCTATCTTTCAAATCTACATATTTGCCAATTATGGCTATTTTCACACTCCCATTGAATTTTAGGAAGGAGTTGGCAATTTTATTCCATTTCAAAATTCTCGGGGTTAAATCTAAATTCAAACTCTTTGAAATTACTTTCGTAATCCCCTGATCATATAAGATTCTAGGAACAGAATAAATCGAAGGGGCGTCATGGCTGGACATCACACAGTCCGTCGGAATACTAGCAAACAGTGAAATTTTTCTGATCGTTTCTCTCGTCAACGGAGTTCTACATCTCACTGCCAATAGGTCTGGTTGTATACCTATCCTGCGCAATTCCTGCACGCTATGTTGGGTAGGCTTTGTTTTTTGCTCTCCTACCGCATCCAGAACAGGGGCCAAGG
>WHSX01000257.1 GCA_009379865.1 Candidatus Nitrosocosmicus sp. | reverse complement strand
ATAATACCTATTCCACAAAACTTATGGGTGAGCACATAATAATACCCCTCCCATTATATTATTTATTACCGACTATGACTGTGAAACCAAAACTTGTAGCATTCGACATGGATGGCACTTTGATCCAAGGAAGATTAATTGAAGTAATTTCTAGAAAATTTAATTTAACCGATCGAGTGAGTTCGATTCAATCTGACCCCTCTCTTTTGGGATATCAGAAAACCCGAATAATAGCTTCCCTTCTTAAGGGTATCAAAGAGAGGGAGATAGTCGATTCAATTGATTCTATCCCAATAATGCATAATGCCGATAAAATTGTGACTTGGTTTAGGAAAAATGGGTATAAGACAGGCATTATAACCGATAGTTACAGCATAGCAGCTCGAGTAGTTGCAAAAAAACTTGATTTAGATTTTTGTTCGGCCAATGATTTGGTTATTAAAGACGGAATGGTCACGGGTGAAATCGTCATGCCACTTGGGTGGGAGAAAATTGGATGCTCATGTAACATATCCATTTGCAAAAGATTCTACTTGTCTCATTATGCTAAAAAGTATGGTGTCGAAATTAAAGATACAATTGCCATCGGCGATACGAGGGGAGATATATGCATGATAAAACAAGCAGGATTAGGTATTGCTTTTATGCCAAAAGACCAAGACATCATCAAACAGAGTAAAAACATAATTCACAACCCTGATCTTATTGAAGTGCTAAATTATATGTAGTATATAAAGTGGAATACTTAAATTTGAGTAATGAGGTTATTATTATATCTTGTTATACAATAGTAATTGTTTAAGGATTTTTTAAAATGTGTGGAATTGTAGGAATATTAAGTAAGAAAGGAGAGAACGTAGCACCGTTAATTGAAAAAATGTTAACATGTATGAAAAACAGAGGACCTGACGGAGTTGGATTGGCTACAGAGGATGAAGTAGTATACTCAAATACATTTGATAAATTATTTTTTTCCCAGGCCAATGCATACAACGTACTCGGACACTCCAGATTAGCAATAGTTGGCGGATCGTGTGGTTCACAGCCTTTTGTAAGCTGTGATAAAAAATTGGTATTGGAACACAATGGAGAGATATATAATTATAGAGAATTGAGGAAAAGTCTTGAAGGCCGTCATCAGTTTACGACCTCAACTGACAGTGAAGTTGTCATACATTTGATAGAGGATCATTATGAAAAAACAAAGGGTAACTTGTTAGAGGCAGTAAAAAGGACCGTTTTTCAACTTGACGGAATCTATGTTTTAGCGATACGAGAACAATCAACTGGCAATATCGTTCTAGTGAGGGATGGTATCGGAGTAAGACAAATCTATTATGGTGAAAATGACAGATTTATTGCATTTGGATCAGAAAAGAAAGCCTTATGGAATATCAACATGTTTAGCAAGATAGAAAGGCTATTACCCGGATATGCCTTGGTTATTTCTAGAATAGGAAATGAGCATACTTACGATACATCTTTGCACCCTATAACGGTCAATACCAGTAAGTCAATTCGGACGAAATATCCAATAACCTATAAGGATATTGATTCTGCTTTGGATGCTTACAATGATGCTTTAATCCAGTCTGTTGAAAAACGGGTAAGGGATTTCAGTCGAATAGGTATCGTCTTTTCTGGTGGGATTGATAGTGTTATTGTTGCATACTTGGCCAAACAAATGGTTCCTGATGTCATTTGTTATACATCTGGAATTAAGAATTCAAACGATATTACAAATTCTATAGAGATAGCAGAAAAACTGGATCTTAATTTGGAGATTAATCAATTATCCGAAAATGATGTTGAAAAAATGATACCCGAGATCATTAATGTGATAGAGGATGATAATATGGGTCAAGTTGAGGTTGCAATCCCTATTTATGCGGCAGTAAAACTAGCACGGGAGCAAGGGATTAGGGTTATGCTTACAGGTCAAGGCGCTGACGAAATTTTCGGCGGTTATTCATGGTATTCTAAAATTGTACAAAAATATGGGTACGACAAGATACTAGAGTACATGATTAAGGATGTAAAGCTCTTATACAAAGAAACACTTGAGAGGGAAGATAAGATAACTATGTCACAGAGCGTAGAATTGCGAGAACCATTTCTCGATCCACACCTAATTGATACTGTATTGAGAATCGACCCGAGACTGAATATCCAAAATGGGGGTATTGATCTTTATGATAACTTAGGAAAAAGAGTTCATCGTAGGCTAGCTGAAAAATTGGGTATTCCAAAGGAAATTGCATATAGGATTAAGGAGGCAGCTCAACATGGCTCAGGAATACACAATCTTTTAGATTCTCTCGCTAGGAAGAATGGATTCAGTGAGACCAGTGTCAAGAGTAGCTATCTAGATAAATTAGGGAAAAGGGAGTTGATGGGGAGTTCACAACGTTACGGGCATTTATTTGAGAGTGAGAAAATCTGGAATATAGAGCCCCACATACAGATGTACTTGGAGGATATTGCGACCAATATTTTACCCACCATAACCAAACAATAAACCTCCTTCTCATTGATCAAAAAACAGCACCTTTTATTGGATACGAGTAAGCACTCTAATGATTGGGCGCACTTTAATTTTTCAAATTCCAGAAATAATTTCCGCTATGTGAACTACAATCAGATTTCGAATCCAACCATGAAAAAGTGATGTCTTATCCCGATCTATGAGCAGCATTCATGGCCATTACATTTGGTATGGTCATAGAAGTATAATTATCTGAGGTAAAGTGATAAATTGGGTTGACAGTATTATGGATTCAGATAAAAAAAGAGGAAGATTGCAAACTATGTTATTGATTATCTAAAGATGCAATTAATCCGGGTTTTAATTAACCCTTTATGCCTAAATATACCACTTCTCGGCTATCTCAGATTGGAACCCAAGCATCAACTTTTGATATCTTGTCATCTACTTTAGAATATTCGTCGCATCAATTTTCTAAGTTCTAAAATTACAAATTTTAAGGTTAGCAGTGCGATAAGCCCATACTTGATGTATTTTTTTCTGAACGATCTATCTGATGCTTTTTTACCTTTTTTAGCAAATGATTCATTGAAAATATCTGTTTTATCTTTAGAATCGTACTTTGCATATTGAATTTCGGTTCTATTTCTAGACGCATCGTATTCTCTTCTCTTATTTGGGTCGGAAAGTATACTATAAGAAGTGTTAATCCTTAACATCATATCATTTGCAAGAGGGGTTTTATTTCGATCTGGATGGTATTGCAAAGCTAACCTTCTATAAGCAAACGTTATTTCTCTTGACGAAGCGTTACTAGCAATCCCTAATATTTCATAATGATCCATTTTTCCAAATCAGCTTATTAGAGTTATCTCTATTCTATTATTTATTAAACTTGTTATTTTATTCAATAATGGTCTATAAATAAATTCCAACTAACACTTCGATTACCAATATTTGGATCCCATGGATGGCCGGATAATACTCGAAGCTTGCTGTTGGATTCTGTGGAGAAATAAAATCCTACATGATGCCCGGATTTTCAAGAAAAGTAATCAATCTATTTTAAACTAATTAAACTAAGGATAACACCCAATAGGAAGACTATTTAACGAACTATGACATCCAAATTTGGGATTATCTGAATGAAGTGGAAATTGGGGTTGCCAACCTCTCAACCTCTCAACCATTTAGTATTTCCTCTAATTCTAAGTCATCAATTTTTTTTTCCTTTTTTTCCTTGGTTTCCTTTTTTTCCTTGGTTTCCTTAGGGGGAACACTATAATA
>WHSX01000256.1 GCA_009379865.1 Candidatus Nitrosocosmicus sp. | reverse complement strand
ACAATAACCAAATATCAATAGAATTTGAAGTTCCCAACCAATAAAAAAAAATTCTATGGTATGACTATGTCTAGATTTTCAGGTACACTTGATTCACTATTAATACCATATGCTCTTTTATGTACATCATCGCCATAAACCACTATCTTTGTGGGGTAGAACCTAAAACGACACTAGATTTTTATGATATCATAATATTAGGAACGTTTTGAACAATTCCTTCCTCAACTCATCCAACACCGGCCTTATCCTCTTTGTTATTATTTCGTTTATGTCAGGTCTATAGTAATGATTCACAAAGACAGAACTGCTAATCCTTCCTTGAAGTAAATCTATGATCTCTGGCTCTATTCCTTTATTACGTAGAAAGGTAGCAAATACTTTGCGACAATAGTACATGTTCATCTTATAATTATTCTTGATTACCCTTTTTCTTAATCCTACCAGATATTGCTCTTTATCTGGCGTTGACCTTGCAATTTCTACTATGTCATCATTAATTATACTAAGATAGGCATTCTTTGTGTGTCGTAAGAAAGTCTCTGGAAATTGATAATGTTTTAGAATTCCTCTATCTTTATCAACATACTCCGTTTCCTTAGTTTTTATCAACCAAATTGCTTTTTGTGCTTCATTCGGCCGAAGGCCGGTAAGTGTATTAAATAATATTATATTTTGATAGTCTTTAGGTAGAACAGAAACAACTTCTTTAATCCACCTTAGCATAGATGAATAGTTATTGCCCTCGCCTTGGAATATGGCGTTAAAAACCTTGATGCTCTTATTACTGTCTGACCATTTTAGATGATATCTTTGAACAATGTCTTTCCACACATCATAGCAGCCCATGTACTTTGATAATGATGTTAATGCTTTCATCGCGTGAACTCGAGTCTTGTAAGAACATGAAAGTAACTCTTGAGCGTTAGTAGATTCTAGTATATGATAAAATCTTTTTGCATGATTAAGCTTGCTTCTGATACCATGTTCGCTTTGTTTTAGCCCTATAAGATAAGATTTAAAACCTGACCAGAAAATATCTGGATCTCCTGTGTTTATCTTTTACTCATAATAATATAGCCCTTAGGGCTCCTATTCTCAAAGGCTCCTTTGGAGCCTTTGACCCCAGTTCGAATCTGGGCCGGGCTATTAGAGATATTTTGTATTTTTGATATGTAATTGGTGGTTGTGTTGTGATTATTGTATGGAATTGGTTTCTTTACTGAAATACTTTAATTATTGGATGTCTTACTAGATTCAGTAAGAAAAACGTCGCCTTGGTTGTTGTGAGAAATCTTACTAAATTTAGTAAGATTTAGGTTAGGGAATAATAATGAAAGTAATGGAAGTTCTTTATCCAAGAGGTTAGCTAATTTCCTCTTCATGACGGATTTGATTTTATATTCATATGACTTGGAAACTTGCTTTTGACCTTGAAGAAATTGTATCTCTGATCTTGATAGAAGAGACATATTTTAAATTATTTATAAAATGTTAATAAGGATTGTTTTTGGATCCAATAAGAGTATTTTGGATATATCGCTGTCTCGTCCGAATAAAAATTGATTAATCGAATCAAATGAAATAACAAATTAATTTATTATAACGATTATTGCCAATTATTTCCAAATTATGTAAGACTTAATAACAATGTATTATGCGAATCAACATGATTAATGCTTTGTATGTGGCCATTATAGTTGTATTGACTGTATCATTAATTTGTAGTACTTTTTCTGTTTCTAATGCACTTGGAAAAGTAAAAGTGACTCGAGGTCCAGTAACTTGCGATAATCTTAGTGGCGGCGGGGCACGTTGTTGTCAGACTGAAACTGGTAGCAATGGTATAGAAATCGAATACTGCACTCTATGTTTTAACCAAAACCCGCCTAGCGACTGCGGACCGCGTCATCAAGGACACGATGTTCCACCGGGTTTCCCAAGTAATAATGCCGGTCCAAAAAGTGGAGGTGTATTAGACCAACCAGAAACTCCAACGAATGGAGGTGATATAAGCAATCCAAATAATAATAGGGGATTTTTAGAACATCCCTAACAACGGATCAAGGATTTCAATCTGAATCTTGAGAAATCATAGTAGTTGGCTTAAAACCTGGACTGCAAGTGATGACGAAGATAATTGTTACCTTACAATAGCAGCACTCGCAATCCCGAAAGTAATCCTCCTAAACCAACAGCCGGCCCTTGTATTACAATTATTGATTTTCTTCGTCTTAAAGACGTATTTCTTTGTCTTAACCATATGATTCATGTTCATAACACCATTTCCACGATTTTCCTGGAAGTTCCACTATGACTGGATGTTTGTGATTCTCAAAGTGTTTCCTAGAATGAAGTCCGACTGAAGAATCACAACAACCGACATGGCCGCAAGTAAGACACATTCGTAATGCAACCCAATTCTCTCCTTCATTTTGGCATTCTTCGCATCCTATAGTGTTTGGGGCCAATTCCTTTTTGTTAGATTTATCAATATGTTCACATTTTTGTGTCATGTGTAATTATGAATATCACTGAATTTAAACAATCATTAGTAGGATCTCAATTTTTGTGAATTGAATTTATAGGAACATAAACTCGATCTCCTTATCTTTGCAGCATGTAATCCGAAACATCGGATCTGAATGGTTTATAAAATACCAGTCGATCCTTCACATCTCGGTTTTGATTTTAGAATTTAAGTAATTAACAAGTCACTAACTTTACTTCTAATTGATCATACACTAGATTTTAAATCCTTGAATACTAGATGTCAAGACATGTGGTGTTACTATTTGAAACTTTTTTATGGACTGGATATAGTTTTGGAGAATTCTCTAGTCGAGGGAACTAATGTATGTCTGATATCACAAAGTAAAATAATCTAAAATTGTTGTCCTTTTTATGACTACTTCAATTTATATTTGAATGAATGAGTGAATGGATAAATGAACGCAGTCATTATTGTATATTGCTTGTTTTTGAAAATTCATATCTTTTTGATTTGATTTTTCCGGAATAAAACTGCTAAATATCCTCGAATTGGCGGCTCAGATCTTTGATTGGACTTGACAAAGGTAATAGAGATTAAATAGTATGTTTCACATGTCTTGATATTATGCCTCAAAATAACAACAAAAATGGTAATAATAGAGGTTTAGCTTCAGCTAGCGAAGAAACTAGAGCACGAGTAGCAAGGGCCGGTGGAAAAGCCCAGCATGATGAAAGGGGATTACAAGCAGCTAGCGAAGAAACTAGAGCACGAGTAGCAAGGGCCGGTGGAAAAGCATCACGTAAAAATACATAATCCATTTCGTTATGGGTTTACACCCAATTTACTTTTCTTTTATTGGATGATTGTAAGATATTTTCACTCTGTCTAATATTTGTACTTTAGAGTTCCGACCAAAGATAATACTAGATTGAGGACTACAATCTGATTTGGTTATATTTTTTTCTTATTTTTTCTAGTCTTCTAAATACGACATCCAGTTTTAACCATCCATTTAAATATCTATTAAATTTACACAGCTGATTTTTAAACCGTTCTTGAAGATTGATTAATGACTAATTTTGAATGATCATGTTGTCATGTCTTAGTAAACAGATGTAAGAAATAATTGATAAAAAAAATAGAAAAAAATTTAATTTTATTGTTGTCCGACAGCGTTACTACCGGTGTTATTTTGAGTTTGTGTGTTTGCGTTGTTTCCAGAACCAGCAGTGTTGCCACCAGATGCTACGCCACTACCTTGGTTAGAGGATTGTGATTGGCCTATGCCTTGATTGGC
>WHSX01000255.1 GCA_009379865.1 Candidatus Nitrosocosmicus sp. | reverse complement strand
CTCAGAACTAAATTTTTCTCCATCAACTTCGCAAGAATATTTTTTATGAAAGAAATCCACACATCTTCTAGTCATAAGATATTATTAAATTCTTTTATTTTGTATTTGTAACAGCATAGCGACAATAAGAAAAAAATCAATAATAATAATATTTCAATTTATGGGATTCAATCTCTTTTATAATAATGGATTTGTCAAATCCATGAAATGAGAATAAAAAGCATTTGTAGATGAAGGCAAGTATCCTATCAGACTAAGAATTCACGATATTCTAAAATATTATATGAATAGATAATGGATCAGCCTATCAGGTTGATTATCCAATCATACATAGAAATATTAGCAACAGCTATGAAGGACATCCTAGAGTTCACAGAAAGATTAGTATTTAATTCCTTTCCAGAAGTATCGAAAATTAACCCCCCGGCTTCTTTAGCTATTAGATAACAAGCGGCCATATCTATTGCCCTTATCTTGTCTCGGACATCAATGTATGCATCTATAGAACCACGTGCAAAATAGCATAATTCTAATGCATTTGCACCCAGGTGCCTAACGTGACTAATAGACGAAACCAATTTTGAAATGGATAAAAAATGGTCTTCCGATAATCCAGAAATATTTAATCCAATCACCATTTCTTTTATAGAAAGTGAAGGCGCCTTAGCAGTTTGGATTTTCTTTTCATTCATAAATGAGCCTGTGGACAGGGAAGCATGGTATAAATCCCCAGATACTAGATTAAGTACCACAGCATCAGTAACGGATTTTAAATTGGTATCTGGAGAATAAGCAAGCGAACAGCAGTAAAATGGTAATCCACAATTAGCGTTGGTTGTACCGTCAACCCCATCCATAACAACTAATCCGTTATCTTTACCATCTATAAAACCGCATTCCTCTCCCACAACGTCAGGATTAAAAGAATTCTTCTTTAGAATCTCAAAAACGGATTTTTCGGCAAGTAAATCAATTTTAGTGGATACATCACCGCCTGCACCGATTCCAAACTTTTCTTGTCCCTCAACGGTTCCAATCAAATCATGGGTATTCTTATAAACATTAATAGCACATTCTTTTAATATATCTAAGATTGGCATATTGAATCACAATGATCTTATTTTAATAAGCAAATAAAAACTATGAAATCAAGATTCAGTGTGTAGACAATAAATCTAGAGGATTAGATACAAGGATATAAAATATAAGCTTGATCAAGACTTGTAATTATTTAATATTTAAATACATGGTTATGAAATATTCTTAGCATCTATAACTATATTGTACCATATACACCAAATGAGAATAAAATTGTAAATTTCATCTCTCAGATGATATTCAAGAATCTAAACTCTATCAATTGATTAAAGCTACGATCGGCTGAGCCTCAAAGTCATCAATTTTGTTTGAAAATTCTCTTGATTAGAACCTGATGACAAATAATAAAAACTCCAATATCTTAACTACAGTATAAATGCGCAGAGAGGCGAATAAATTACAGAATGACTCCAAGATGACGATAAATACGGAGCTTTTAGGTGTTGTTATAGGCGTAACTAAACCAGGATACATTACTTTTGAAGGGAAAGAGCCTGTGGGCTTGGGAGAATACATCACAATAACTGATGGTATACAAAAAAGGATTCTTGGAGTGGTGGAATCATGTTCTATTAAGAGCGATGCACTAGATGAGATTTCCAACTTTGAAGAAGCTCTAGAGAGTAAGGTCGTAGCTGAAATAAACAAGAGAGATAAGAGCTTTAAGGTTAATGTAAAAATTCTCGGTATGCTGGACATGTTAAAAAAATCAAAAGCCATCTTACCTGAAATACCACCACTACCGGGAACCGAGGTATATAGAGCAAATAAAGATGATCTAAAGGACATTTTTGATTCCGAGGATGAATCATGGTTAAAGATAGGTACTCTCTTGAGAAATGCAAATGTAAATGTCAGAGTCAACATCAATAGACTTACAACTAGACACCTAGGAATTTTGGCAATGACAGGTATGGGAAAAAGTAATTTGGTCAGTGTTATTGCAAAATCGATAGCAAAAATTCCGGGCACGATGGTGATCTTTGACTATCACGATGAATATCGCTTTCTACAGGGAGAAAACATAAATTTTGTCCAGGCTCAGATAAACCCAAGATTATTAACATCCGATAAGTTTGGAGAAGTCATAGAAATAAGAGAAAACGCAGACATTCAAAACACAATATTACTAAAGGCCTATGATAACGATGACCTGAAAAAGAAGATAGGGGATAACTTTTGGGAGGAATTAGAGAAAAATGTAAAAGACATAGGTTTTAGGGAGAAAAGATTTGCAAGTTCTGCAGACAGAGTATTAGACAAGATCAAGGAAGCTAGAAGAAGATTTGATAGCATTTTGATTCCAAATGCATCAGATCCCGTTTCTCAAATCAGAGAAGGTTGTATAAATATAATAAATCTGATAGAATTTACTGAGAAACAAGCTAATGTAGCGATATCGTTTTACCTCGAATCAATCCTGTATCATAGAAAGCTCTCAAAGAGTCAGAGCTTTAGATCAAATTATGAAAGCACTGACCAAATATTATTTCATAGTCCAGTTATTGTGGTAATTGAAGAAGCCCATGTATTCATGCCGAAAAATGAGAATACTGATACAAAATATATTGCTTCAAAGGTTGCAAGAGAAGGAAGAAAATTTGGGGTAGGACTAGTAATAGTGTCCCAACGACCGCGAACTTTAGACCCAAATGTATTAAGTCAAATGGGTTCTTTAGCAATAATGAAGTTGGTTCAACAGGAAGACCAATCACAAATAGAATCATCTAGTGAATCAATAAACGGTAAGATTATTGAACAATTACCATCTCTCAACCCCGGAGAAGCATTGTTGGTAGGACAGTGGGTAAATTTACCTTCGTTTATAAGAATAGACGAAATAGTAGAAAGAACAATGGGAAAGGATCCAGAACCAGTAAACGAGTGGAAAAACATCAAAGAGAAAAAAGATATGTCAATCGAGGACAGTCGGATGTATATCAGAGAAGACTACATAGAAGAGGAATACATAGAATAAGATGATAGAGTTAAATACATAAATTTGTTGGATTCTATCCCCAAACTATAATAATGAACATCGCCATGATTACCAAAACTAGGGAAAGGATAGATCTAAAGCTGTATGATGAAAATCTAAAAAATTTGACTAACGAGATTTTTGATGATATATATACATTGAATTTCTTCTTACAAACGATCCCAAAAACTTTTGGTCAAGACAAGACGCTTTTGATTTTTAATAATTTGGAAAGAACAAAAAGCGTTTTAGACCTACCGGATAAAGGCGCAAATCTAGAAGGTTATGACCATGATGTAAAACTTTTACTGGCCAAGGATGAGAATTCCTATTTTATACAAGAATAAGGCAACTCTTTTACTTGATAAAGGATCAGAAAGAATAAGAGAAGGCTAAAGTAATTTATTTTCTACGTTTCAGGATTATTATATTTAAAACATTTTTTTGCTATTGAAACCTTGCTTATAGAGTGACATATTGGACATTCAGCCCAGTTTTTTCCTCCAGAGTATCTCCAGTAATAATTACACTTTTGGTACATACATTGAATCCAAAATGTTTTTTTTGGACCCTTCAACCAGTTTTCTTGCAATGGTTTACGAGTTCTTCGTGCCGATCTAGGCAAACGAGATAATTTCATGGTGTTTACGACATCTACTATATTTGTTCATGATCTATTAATCTTTTCGATATATGTAATCGGCTCTGTTCATTTAACAGGTTTTATCTCCTTGTTATGATAATCAACAAATA
>WHSX01000254.1 GCA_009379865.1 Candidatus Nitrosocosmicus sp. | reverse complement strand
CTTTTAGGTCCTTAAAAATGGTCTTTCCATTCCCAATTGCTACAGGATTAATAAATAAATAAAATTCGTCGATTAAGTTTTCTTTAATCAAGGAAGAATCAAATGAGGCACCACCATAAACTATGATATCACCACCACCTTCTTGGCTCTTTAACTTTATAATTTCATCTTTGAGATCACCTGTTGCAATTTCAGTATTTGGCCACTCTGATTTATTGAGTGTCTTAGTAAACACAATTTTTGGTGTTTCCATCATTTTTTTAGCAAATGTATATTCGGGGTCTTCAGGTTTGTTCATCACATTAGACCAATAGGAAATAAATTCATTAGTCATTTTCCTTCCCAGAAGAATGGTATCAACTGGTTCGTGCAACTTGTCTTCATATTCTCTCAGTTTTTCATTCCAAGTAAAGTCTATCCAGTCCATTTCATTGTTGGGTCCTGCTATACAACCATCAATGGACATTGCTACATGTAGTTTTAATTTTCTCATTATTTTGTTATTATTATCGTTCATCTATACTCTCTCCTTCAATTCTCATTTAGAAGATCCTGCTTTCTCATTCTGATTAATTTCATTGACCCAAAAAGACATTCTTGTAAATAAGGATTAGTCATGAGTGATAGGACACAAAGATGCCTAATAAGTATACAAGGGATCAAAAGTATATTAGAAGTATTGTTCCTTTAATTTTATTTAAATACTATTCTCCCTTGATTTCTCATTTCTCATACTCAATATCAATACCTGAACTACGAAATGCATTAGATTTGGTATCTCTAGATGGTTAAGGATATCCCAATATAACTCTAGTCAACTTCTGAATACTTTATCTCGGTTTGAATACATCCGTGGGGATTAAGGTCCCAGTGGTAATGGGGTTCCACATCAAGTATACCTGATATCATAATAGAGTACAAAAAATAGTTAGGTACAAGCTAGTCCAATAACCAAATAGTTCTATGGATTTCTGGAGCATCTTCATATATTCCTAATTTACCATTTAGAAATGATAGGTTTTCACTGTTGGTGTTATTAAATAGAATTATTCCATGAAAGATAAGACCTCTTTCGCTGAGAACTCCAACGTCCGAAGATATCCACCTTATGCTTTGACCATCCTCGGTTTCAATCGTTCCGTTGCCTCTTCCCTGTATTATAGTAGATTGAGCATCGTATGTATTGATAAAGGTCATCCTGTTTGTTACGTTACCTATGTCTTTCATAATTGCCTCTTCGAGGAATGATTCTTCTGTTACAAGTGTAGGTGAGGTAGAAAGCTCTTTTGTATCTATGAAATTTCCAATGATGGTTTGATATATGGGTTCTGAAATATTAAGAGCGTTTGTTCCTGTTTTTAAAAAGCTGATTGGTTCAGCATTATCATTAATATGAAGATATTGGCCAACTGTTACTTGATCATATTATATTATGGAAAGACCAAGTCCAAAGAGCATCATTGTGTATGTTAACAGAGTCTTATTCATGCTCCTCTAAATATCAATCATAAATATAAAAGCATTAAATCTAAGGCCACGTTATCCTATTTGTAATTATGTGTAAATCGCAAACTAAAGATCACAAGTATGTAAAAAGTTCCTAATGGAAGTATTGTTCTATCAAACATTGACAAACTCATATCTAATCTTAAGATAACAAACTAATCAATTATTCCGAAGGGATTAATGTATAAAACATGTAATTGTTCTCGATTTTATCATTGTTAATTCTAATGGGTATATCACACACGTACAATTTTACTTCAAGTTTGACGAGTCTATTGCTACATTCATCCTCGGTTATTGGTGAAAGAGAATAGTATAGAATTAGACAATGCATATTTGTATAAGATGAACTAATATTGTGATATTGTGTTGGATTGTTAAAGTTGCTATTCAAAATTGATTTTGACATTAAAATGCCATCTAATAGTAGAAGAGTGTCCACAGTGCCAAGGGATTTAGTTAGACAACTCCAAGTTAAATGAATCTCATGAAAAAGCGAGATACATGTTTATAGAATATGAGGATTCAAAAGATTCGAGCATGAAAGACAGTAATTATTATTACTATAAAAAGGAATTTATTGAAAATGGTTCTGTAAAGGATTTATTTGATAGTGAATTTGAATAGTTTCTCTATCTTTTTAGAGAGGTAAAATATTCTTAACTGATAACAACATAGACTAGAACCATCTCATTTCTTAAAAAGCAAGAGAATTAAAGGAAGAAAGCCTTGTATCTATATTATCGGTTCGTGCAATAACATAGCCAGATCCTTGCATAACTGTCTTAATAAAATTATTGTCATTATCTACTTTATCATATTCTTTTAACTTTGATAAATCATCAATAGTCCAATATGGTACTTCTTTTCCTTGACCTTTGTCTATGAATGTTTTCACCGTTCTCGAATTATTGGCATCTAAATAGGTTACTACTTTCAGAGTCACATTATCAGTTTCTGTAAGATCATTTATAAAAACCGGATTACCATTCTTATCCTTATTATGAAATTTAAAACTGTCTCCTGTCAGTTGCTTTATCATCTCATAGTCATATTTTACATAATGACCATCCTCACGAAATTCAAATAGATTAGGACTACTATCTGCAGAAACATCAAACAATACTCCAAATCCATTTCTTTGATCATCTTCATCACTGGTGTGACGTCCAGTATTGAATTGAATTGTTATATAGGTTTCATTATCAAAGTCATCAATAGGTTCTTTAAAGTAATCTCCAATGTTTCCTTGCCATTTTATTATCTGGTTTTTTGCTGCGGACATATTGGGCTCACCATCTAAACTCTCTCTCACTAGTTCAATACGTGGAGAATTTAGATCCTCTAGACCTCCTTGAGTATGCTCATCAAAATCTAGTGATACTCTTATCTTATTGGCCGGATTCAGAGGGTCTAGTGATTCGAAAGTATACTGATTATTGAATTTAGTATCTGCAATTAATAGACCATCATTGCTAAAGTTGTCTGTTTCTAATTTTTTATCCTCATCCTCATCATCAATATGGCAAGACTTCTTAGATTGATTGACAAAGTATGCTATGCAGGTAGAAGGATCAGATACGGTATAAACTTTACAAAATTTACTACCACTATTAGTATTGAAATTATTGGTTATACTATTACCTAAATCATTTCGATCAAGATTTTTGATAAGCTTTTCATCGGAATTTGAATTCAAGATATATTGGTCATTTAAGGAAGGAGAAAAACAATTGGAAACATTAGTAGTATTTATCAGCAACAGAGGACCTTTTGTTGAACTGTTGTTGTTGTTGCTGCTGCTGTCGTAATTGTGCTTTAACTCGTCAATTGCTACACTCGACGCATCAACATGTCCAATCTCTTTTTCCATATAATAATCAAAATATAGGACTACACTAAGAATAAGAACCACAAACGAAATTTCTGAAATCCGTAGTGACCTAGATTTCATATATTATTTTATTCAAGTATCTATATAATTGTATAATAATGGTTTAACGGTTATAATAAAATTTAATAACTATAACGTAATTTAGTTATTAAAATTTAAGTTGATTCAAAAAGATTAGCCAAAATTTCAACATACAACGCTACAGGAGGGATCTATCGGAATTAATAATATCATTGATTAATAGCAGTTCTCAGTCGTGGAGATTAAGTTTCCAGCTGTAAGGTTCTATAACATCTGATAGCACAATGAATCCTTTAATCGGATGATGCATATTTGTGCTTGATATCTGAGAGATTTTGGATGAATGTCGTAACAGTCTGGGCGCTGGGGGATTAAGTTCCTTGCGGTAGTAGGGTTCTATAGTAATTTGAGGATATCACAGT
>WHSX01000253.1 GCA_009379865.1 Candidatus Nitrosocosmicus sp. | reverse complement strand
GTCAAAGTCGAATTCCTCTCCATCATCATATTTTTTCAGCGTAGGTGGGGGGGATTTTTCTTTACTCTCTGCCTCAAATTTTTCTGGAATGAAACCTTCCCTTAATCTTTTGAATTCATCACTTAGGAACCATTTGAAATCTTTTTTCAAATGAATAAATTGAACAGAGTTGTAAGCATCTTCATTTTCTCTTTTCATATCTACTAATCCTAATACTTTAAGCTCAGTCATCGTACGCAAAGCGGTAGGTCCTGATACATCAAGACTTTCTTCTATCTCAGTAGTAGTCAATTTGCCACCGTTTTTCAATAGTAAATCAAATATCATTACTCTTTCAACCGGTGCAGTAGAAAGGACTACTTTGATAATTATAGGTATATCATTTGTACTAATACTAAATCTTCCCTGAGATAGCGCATGTCCTCTTGCCAAGTTAGTTAGATTTGTTATGGCCCTTCTAGGTGCCTCTATTGTGGGGGGCGAAAATGCATACTCTGAACCTTGAGTTCCCCTAGTCTCCCATGTCTGAGCTACCGCTCTTAAATGTGAGAGTAATCGACCTAGTTTTATGATTACTCTTAAGGAATAGTCATCATCATTTACGGGTTCGCATGTCATCTTCATTAAATTAAATTCAACTTCGCCTATTGGACAATAACCAAACCATTCTAAATAATCCAACAAGGCCTTTTCCACTTCCTCCTTACTTCCATTAAAATTGCCAAACTTTAAATCCTGCAAATATTCGTCTTCAGTCATTTTCTTTATAACCATTCGCACAAAGTATAGTTTTGGTCCAAGTGTGCTTAAATGCTTGTAAACCTTTCGTGGTATGTCCACTGCTGCGCCAACCCATGTGAACATAATGTCTTCGTCATATCCTCTGTGACCATAAACACCGCTATCGCTTTCATAACCATGTCCATCTAGTATTCTAGTCACTATACCTAGTACATTTAGAAGATCTTCGTCTTTTGCTGAGAATAGAGGTGCAAGTTCTGGTGTCAGAAACAGCTTGTTCTTAATCCTCGGAAGCATATCAATTTTTTTCAATTGATCTTGGTTTGCTGCAGAATTATGCGACACAAATGATTTGGCTGTGAAGTTATCTGTGTAGAAAGTCATGGAAATTTTTCTCAACATCTCTAAAGCTAAAGTTTTTGACGAACTAGGTGGTCCTAAAATAATCCCAGCAAATGGTAGTGTATTACCTTTTATATGTAAGACATTCTTTACAGAAAGAGTAAACTCAATCGCTTGCCACACATCTGGAAAGTTTTTGAATGTGGTTTCCTTAAGTATTTCATACTTCCCTTGCAAAGTTTTTTGCCATTCATCAAATGAGATTTCTGGTTTTGGTGATGGTTCAATATTTACATGTCCTTTATCTAAATCCATGATCAGCGCTTCAAATTTTGGTAAGTTGTTTAGGATTGTCTCTTCCATCTCAAGAAAGTCTGAATCGCTAATACTAACTCGTTGAATAACCCTTTTCCTCAAATCTCTATAACTTTTTTGTAAATTAGCCGCGTCAAAAAATGAATGAACTTTTTGTTTATCATATCTTTCTAAGAATTGTATCTCAAGGATCTTAAGTCTTATGGAATACTGCATGTTAGCAATAAACTCTGTTGCATTTTCAGTTAGGTCAATTCTTAAATAATCGGAACTGCTATTACTACTCATCTTTCAACTCTCCATGATGTTGGATCTGATTGTTAATAGGGGTCGTATCCCTAAAACAATCAGTTAGTTCTCTGACAGTTATGATCGCTTGTTCGTCTTTACCTAAAAAGATAAATTCTTTCTTACCTGAAAAATTTTTGTTTTCCATTAGTTAAACATACCTGCTGTTTTTAATATTTATTAATGATATCTAATGACATGAAATATAACATATTATGTTGAATAAAGAGAATATTAGTTTCTTAATGCAACATAGTTGGTTGCAATATGAACGTAAAAACATTGATGGGAGAAATAACCCAGCTGAGTTTTGAACGAGCGAGGGATCACTGTCTTATTGCTTTTTCTCAATTGTCTTTATTGGCCAAAAAATTCCCTGATGATAAATTTGAACAAGTCTTTAATCAAAAAAACTTATCACGATTGCTTGAATCAATGCTAGTGTATGAAACGGAGAAGAATATATTAAAAGAAGAACGAATCCCCGATTTAAGAATAGCAGAATACCTAGTCCAGTATGGATTAGATATACTAACCAAAGAATACAAAAATCTTAGCTGGTACACACCTAACTTGGCCGCTGTTACCTTGAATCACCTCATGCAAACTAGGGCAATCTGCAAAGATATAGCAAAAGTTGCTGAAGCGAACCAATTAGAAAAGAAAGCTAAGGAAACGATGAGTAGATTTCTGTTTAAATGGAAACACATAATGAATGATGATAAAGTGATGCTCAAGAACTATATTTTAGGCTTGTTTGATAAAAAAGAACTTAGAAAAATGTCAGTCCCAACTAATCTGGAAATTGTGCATATAGAACAAGAAGAGGCGACAGTACGAGGATTTCTAGCAGACATTGAAGAATTCAACCAAACGGCTGAGGAGGATCAGCCGAACATATTTGAAGGGGAATTTTATATTGAGCTAAATATCGCACAATCTACCGCATTCTTTGGCGTCTATATACGAACTGAGGAAAGAAAGAAAAAACTAAGAATTGAATTTAGAAATGAAGACTATTACTTCTATGATAAAGAAGAAAAAAGTAAGAAGATTTAGAATTGTACATAAGAACGTCAAATGCAAAAAGTGTATGAAAATTTAGAATGGGGCCAAAAATCAATTTCAAATTAGAAATTTTTAGTTCATAAGAGAATCAAGGTAAAACCTTATATTGAATTCTTAATATGGATGTTATTCTAATTTACTAATTCTCTCTTTAATTCATCCAACACTGGCCTTATCCTTTTTGTTATTATCTCATTTATATTGGGTCTATAATAGTGGTTCACAAACACAGAACTACTTATCCTTCCCTGTAACAAGTCAATAATTTCTGGTTCTATCCCTTTGTTACGAAGATACGTGGCAAAGACCTTGCGACAGTAGTACATGTTCATTCTCATCCCATTTCTATCAAATGCACTTCTCACTGTATAGTAATAGGAATCTTTTAGATCAATAGTCTTTACCAGATCTAGAATAACTTTATTGGTTATTGAGATATAGCACTTTTTTGTAGTCCGAAAGAAAATGTTAGGATATAGATAGTGCAATAGTAATCCCTTTTCTTTGTTGACATATTCATTGCCTTTCGTTTTGATAAGATAGATTGCTTTTTGTGCTTCTTCGGGTCTTAATCCTGTAAGTGTATTGAATAATATGATTTTTCCAACTTGGTCAGGGAGGTCATGTATACTCGACTTTATCCAATTTATCATTTGTGAAAGTGTTTGATCGGTTCCGTTTTCTATTCCAAATATGCTTTTGAATGTATTCAGGGAGTTGTAGTTTTCATTCTTCCACTTTAGCTGATGTTTCTTTACTATCTTCATCCATTCATCGTAGCGGCCTGTATACTTCGAAAGTGTAGATAAAGCCCGCATTGCATGAACCCTACAACCATTAGATACTTTCATCAATTCCTGTGCATTACCTGTTTCTAAGATATAGAAGTAAGTTTTACCATAACTTATTTTATTCTGTATTTCTCTATTTGATTTATTTAGATTAGTAAGATATTTTTTATATTCTTTCCAGTCAACATATGATCCTTTATTACACTCCGCATTAAATTGTTCATTTGGACTAATCTTTGTCGATTTCAACTTGGAATTTGCTTGATGAATTGATGTTACTAAACTAAGGTCTTCGGAACCGCAGGTCATGGGATCGAAGCCCACCGGGCCCGTTTGATATCT
>WHSX01000252.1:266-3890 GCA_009379865.1 Candidatus Nitrosocosmicus sp. | reverse complement strand
ACTTAACGTAGTTATTGAACCATCTTTTTTGTTTCTAAGTGGTTTATCAAAAAGAGATTTGGTAATGGGTAATTCTTGAATCACATGCAGTACCAGAATTTTAACAATCGGCTTACTCACATTCCCAAGAAAAACTAGCTTTGCTAAATTTACAGCATATACAAGAGACTTTTCTGAATATTTTGAATTATCAAATGGCACTAGAATCTTTTTTATTAACAATTTACATCCCTTCTTGTCTTATATTTATCGATTATAGTATATGTATTATAATTTACAACTAAATGCTTTGTTGCCTAATTATGAAAATCGTTTCTGATAGGCTCTTTTTATTACACCATATCACGAAATCCGTTAATCGTCAACAATAACTTTGACCAAAAATGTCAGATGATGAAGAGAAAATTGAATCAGGCAACAAAGCACAACTAAACGAAAAAATATGAAGAATATAGCAAAGAATGTGATAGGTGAGCGGGTTCAAATCCTGCAACAATCTGTTCACTTAATAGACAGAAGGCAAAATTGTCTTTTTTCATCAATTTTAACTTGAGATTGCATCAATATCTATACCTGCTTCTTATCATAAGGAAAATATATTAACAAATCATATCCCTCCTACGATTATAATTATTTAGATCTAATTTTGATAATGGTCATGTATTATGATATATCAAATTCTAAAAACGCTTATTATCAGGATTATCAGGAGTAGTTTTTATTAACACTATAGGATCGTTTGCTCAGTGAATCATCTTTTAATTTATCCCAAAAATATTGAATTCAAAAGTGAAAGGTAACTAAAGTGAATCATGTCTACCAGTTCATGTTTTTTTAAACCTATCAAGATAGTGCCGACAAACTCCCACAAATACCTCAGATGGGCCCTGCAATATTTTCAACGCCGCTTAAGCAAGATCCGATTTTATTGTAAATCTCATCTAACAATTAAGAATATCTCGAATGTTAGATGTAGTATACTTATCCTCCGAATCTATCAAATCACAAACTATCTGGTCTATCACGGTTTATTGTCTGTTAAAATATCTCAATTTTGCTAGCGGAATCTAGGAAGTGGTTATTTTCAAAGGATAGTAAATATGCCTTTAATATTAACAACTACTTACTCTATATAGTTATACCAACATTATTTACAAAAGTAATATAACTTTATATTATTAACCTTATATATGGGTATGAACATAATTGAAAACGAAACACCATATTTAGTAGAAGCAAAAACATGTGGATGTAAAGAGCGAAGACGGGGTGTTTCATATCATTTCATAGAATCTTCTCATGGCCTTTGTCTGGAAAAGGGCGAATTAATGTTAGCTCAAATTCGAGCTTGTGAAAGATTATTAAAATATGCAAAGGATGAGGGAGAGATTGATGTACTAAAAGATGAGACAACCAGACTAAAGTTGGCGTTTGACTTGATGCGATACTAAAATCAAGACATTCAATTGGATTGTCCAAGTGACTGAAAGAGTTTCGAATACTTTTCCTTACTTCAAAAAGTTCCTTACTGCAATTGATTCAAAGCCCTGAGAACCCTATTATCTTGAAATATACCTATCTTATTTACGGGGGTATATCCTTTTTTTCTAAAACGATGTTTCTACGGTATAACTATTTGTATAATTGCTATAAGAATTTAAATTTCACTTTCACCTATATTTTACTTTAATGAAAAAATTTCTCAAACTTCAGAAAATGGTGAATGTGGTGTTGATAATAATTCTCTAGAATATTTTAGAAATGCTTTGGGTATGTCGGAGAATAATATTGCCTCCATCTTGTTCAACTGACTTTTAGTTTCTATGTACTGATCATCCAGTTGATAAGAGTATTCTACTAAGAATCTAGCAAAAGCGAATTTATAGGTACCATCCTTTTTCCTTTAGTGATAATCGAGTTGAAATAGTTTAGGAGATCGGGTTGGGTTACATCAATCTGATCCATTGGTGTTAAGTGGAAGTGAAATTAATTTGTTCCATTTTTTTCTCCTTATTCTAATGTGGATCCTTCTTTATCTCAGCTTTAGTCCAAAGTGTTTCAAAAATAGAGTCATAGGACATTACGGTATATTTGCTATTAGTATAAATTGCAACTCCGGTGTCACTATTGTTATATTCCACATTATCTATCAAGTTATTTGAAATACCTTTTATTCGCTTACCAAATGAGGTTGCGGGGGTCTTAAAATTTCATTTTAATAAAGACATCAAAGATTCATCGTTATCATAGACGTATTTTGATTAGAGCGAACCAATCCAAATAATTACATGAATTGGAATGCCGTAAATCAATGAGATCCTTCAGTGAAATTAACAGTAAATGAATCGGAGTTATGATCATCTAAACTTGATAGCTGAATCAAAAGTTTCTGTAGAAATCTTATATCATAAATTTAGAATAGAATTCGGTAGATCAAGTGTTATAGTTATTTGATAGCATCTTTAAAAAAGATCCAAAGTATCAAATAATTATTTTGTGACCTCTTCTATCACGAATAACCAAATATATGATGCAAAAAGAATTTGGATAACCTAATTGGAAAACAGCGAATTTCACATTATAAACCTATACAAATTGCCGAAATTCTCCTTCATTGGAGAATGGGTGATATTTCTATTTCTGATATACAGAATAAATTAGAGACTTAAATAAATATTTCAAAGAAATGGCGTGATCGAGTTAGTTTAATGTTAATTCAGAGTGTACCGACCTCATCTCATAAATTTCAAGACAATTTTTTTGATAAAAATGCCATGCCTCCTGAAATTCTCTCTATCCTGGCAGAGGAGAACAACAGATACATTGGAATAGTAGAGTGTGATATTTATCAAAGATTTAAAGAAGCCAAAAAAGAGTATCGGATTTATATACTCTACTTGAGAATACTACGGTAAATAATTTTTTGATCTGGGTGATTTTCTGAGTTCATAATCGATCCTTATACACGGCGAAGCATAGACAAGGCTTATGAAATAAAAGTTTATTCTTTGTTTAATACACTTACAAAATATTTGAATGCAAAAGTTACCATATCATTGGATACAACGCACGTGAAATTAATAAAGAACTTTGAAAGCTTTGACAAATTAGTTCTAGGTGTAGATATCGCGAATCCAACTCTCGTAATAGATGCAAAGCTATACCATTCAGGAGTTACAAATGCTGCAAATAGAGGAATAGATATATGGGCGAATTTTGGACCAACAGTTCAGGTCAAACATCTCACTTTTACGGATGATCTGGCAGAACGTACTGTATATGAGGTTACTGCAGACCGAATCATAATAGTTTGTAAAGATAGTGAGAAAGATGCAATAAGTAGGGTATTAGAACAACTAGGACAGAGTCCAAGCTATTATTATTCAGACCCAATTAATTGAGTGGTATAATAAAGCCTTAAAAGGAAAATTCAAAGAAGATCTGGGAAAGGACCTTATTGAAAGCTTACGCATCGAATTTAAAAATGAATTTCTGTATAGTGGCACGTTTGGAAATTTTTATAAATAACGAAAATAATTATTGTGGACTCGGATGGGAATATTGTTTGGCTAAAAGTATTGTTAAGGAAGGATATAATTTACATAAATAGCTAATTTTTCTAAA
>WHSX01000252.1:0-256 GCA_009379865.1 Candidatus Nitrosocosmicus sp. | reverse complement strand
AGTTTTTGCTGAACCATTTGGAAATTAAAGTCTCTACAAGTACTTTTATTAATATTTAAATTACGTATATGCGTAATTCAATATAAATATGGTAGACTTTTTCAAATCCAAGCGAAATAGAAGGTTCGCTCCAGACGGAGAACCCCTGGAAAATGTTGGGGGTGGCGGAGTTTTTGGTTTCTCAAGTCCACTGAAGATAGCAATTCCTGCAATAATTGTTGTTATTATAATTTTTGTTGTTTTGACATCAAGTCTC
>WHSX01000251.1 GCA_009379865.1 Candidatus Nitrosocosmicus sp. | reverse complement strand
AAGCGAAAGAATTTTTTAATATTAAAGAATAATTCTAATTGTGAAGATTTGGTTTGACATTTTGACTCCAAAACAAATAATGTTTTTTAAACCTGCGATTAACATATTGCAAAAACAAGGTCATGAGGTCTTATGTACCTCACGAAATTATAGAGAAGCCAATGAATTATCAAGACTAATGGGGATGAATCTCTTGATGATTGGAAACCATGGAGGATCAGATCTTTTTGATAAACTCTTTCAAAGTTCAAAGAGAATTATGGAACTGGCTAAAATAATTTCAAAATTTTCACCTAGTTTGCTGATCAGTTTTTCATCTCCTGAAGCTTCGAGAGTTTCTTTTGGTTTGGGAATAAATCACATTGGTTTCAATGATTCACCACATGCCGAAGCTGTTGCAAGATTAACTATTCCATTGCTAACAAATCTATTTTCTCCATCTGTCATACCTATTTCTGCTTGGAAAAAATATGGCATATCCTCTAAGCAAATCATTCAGTATAAGGGCTTAGATCCTGTTGCATGGTTGAGCCGTGACATTGATGAAACCACCTTCCGACTGCACGGTAGGAAACGACCACGGGTAGATAAAGATTTTGAATTCTTGGAAAGGTTAAAGATAGATCACTCGCGAAAAATTATCCTGATAAGACTTGAAGAGTCAAAGGCTGCCTATATATCTAACAAGAATTTGCGAATACGACCATTAGATCTAGTAGATTTTATTGTAAATAATTTTGCTGATATTATTACCATCGTTATTCTATGTAGATATCCAGATCAAATTGCAGAAATGTCCAAAAGATTCAGAAATAAAGCCGTTGTATTGAGACAAGTTGTTGATGGAGTTAAATTACTAAATAATATTGATATTTTTGTCGGTGCAGGGGGCACAATGACTGCAGAGTCTGCACTACTAGGCAAACCCACTATTTCTATAGCCCCAATTCAATTCTATATTGATGACTATTTAAGAAAAATTGGATTGGTTGTTCAAGCTTCTAGTCCAGTACAAATTGACAAATTATTGAAATCATTCTTAGACGACGAGCAAAAATGCATTTTAATACAAAACCGTGCTGCAAGGATTTTAAATAAAATGGAAGATCCAATTGAAAAACTCGTAACATATGTATCTACAATTGATAAAAAATAGATTCGTAAAATTAATAACGTCCGTACTTACAATATAAAAATGCCCGGAAGCCCGGTAGTATTACAAATGCCGAGTGTAGCGGCCAAGCATAGAGGCCTTTGGAGCCTTTGACCCCAGTTCGAATCTGGGCCGGGCTATGTGATATATTCTGATGTT
Organism: Candidatus Nitrosocosmicus sp.; assembly: GCA_009379865.1. Taxonomy (GTDB): domain Archaea; phylum Thermoproteota; class Nitrososphaeria; order Nitrososphaerales; family Nitrososphaeraceae; genus Nitrosocosmicus. The sequence goes on along the minus strand of WHSX01000251.1, from coordinate 2,597 downwards.
TTGTTCTATTATTGGTGGTTATTTTGCGATTATTACAAGGATTTGACTGTTTTGATATAATATTTTGATAATTATTGACCTTCCTATATTCGGTAAGATTAGGGTTGCCCTCTATTGTTAACTTGTTATTTGAAAATTCCTTACTAATTTTAGTAAGATACAAGTTTGGAAACAAGGAAACTATTAGATGTATTTCCTTATCTATTAGATTGGTAACCTTCTTCTTGATAATTGACTTTATCTTGTATTCGTAGGACTTCGATACTTGTTTTTGACCTTGAAGGAATTGGATTTCGGATTGGGATAGGAGAGGCATTCTATTACAGACACTGTCAGTAAAAGTATAAAGCTTTTTTCTCTTAAACCTACTCATTCTATGGAAAAAATGGCGGTTGTAACAACGAAATATTCATCTATAATTAAGAAATAGAATAGTATTCGATAAAAAAAACTTCTAATAGTATTATAGATTAATTATATGGGAAATTCTGTTTATTTGATTTTTATTACAAGTGCGATTGCATTATTGGGGACAATATGAAACGCAGATGCTTGGGTATTGGATGTTGAAGTGACCGATAAGCCTTTTGGTGACGATAGAGTCTTGGTTATGGTCAAAGCGGCAGATGGATGGAAACATGACCAGTGGTATGACTTTTCAAGCATTAAAACAGGTCCTGGAACAGGTATAGTTTCTGTTAATGTACCAGAATCTAAGATTCCGAGTGGAGAAACTTATCAGGCTTGTATTTCAAGTAATATTATATTGTCAATACTTCCCAGCTGTAAATATTTCGATCATGGAAGTGGAGATGAAAGCATTTCACTGTCATTAAGTTAGTTTCATATACCATTTGAATAGAGAATACATTTACACTAGTGTAAATAAATATATTTTTTTATTTCAAACGCCATACAAATTTGTCACACTTTTCTTTTTGTCTATTTCTCTTTACTTACAGGGTGAATGCTCTAAGCTACAATAAATGAGAAACAAAGATTGCAGCGCCGCCTTTAGGGCGGCGTATAATAGTCCTATTTCCAATATGAGTGTTAAAACGGTCTCTCCTTATGGCATATAATTACGGGATGACCCGGTTTTCTGTTCCGTTCACCGAAGGTCATTATTATGGTGGAGTGAGGAAGCCAAACACGGAACTGGCTTATAATAGTCACTCTATCAGGATGACATTAAGTAACAGCTCGTTTGTTAGAATCTAGTATGATAAATCCGATAAAAATCTAATATCCTTTTCAACAATTGGAAATTGGTAGGTACAAGAATTGATTTATCTGCTATTTGATCATTGTAATAATAAATCGAAAATTTTCATCACTGTCATATCTAGCATGATGGAAATTAGGATAAGCTCCAATACCATGGTATGCTCTTGCCAGTTTATTCATGGCAATAAATCGCGCCTTGAATTCGTCTACTTTCATGACACTTGTAAAATAGAAATACCGGTTCGGAAGAATGTCCTTTTTATTACTTTCGAATCGATTCTAGAAATTGTAACTATCAACATTTCTAATTTTGCTGGGGGCGTGGGCTGATATCAATTTAAAGTGAAGATATACATGATGTATAAGAGCATGTAAAAACATTTTGATGGTCAAAGTTCTTTGATTTTAGACTAAATATAACATGTTAAAAAATACTTGATCCTTATAGATAAATTCAAGCGTATATTATACAATAATTTAATATAGTATGATTACTTCAGTATTTGATTAAACAATTCAATTATTTAACATAAGCATTAACATATTATGAATAAGAAAATTCAATTGTCAGTTTTGTCTATATTTATTGCAGCAGCCCTAGTTGGCTCGATTGTAGCTTATGGTGACAACATGGCATATGCAGGTGGAAAAAACAAAAAACACAATGATTTGGAGCAGTTTATAAATCAGTTTTCAGGGACAGGTCAAGCATCAAGTTGTGGTTCTAATGATGATACGATAGCTTCATGTAATAACTTAGCCTTTACAGCAAACTTAAATGATGGCAATAACGCTGCAGGTCAACAATAATCATTATCTTTCCTATCTCTTTTTATTTCTTGGAACCGTCTCAAATAGCTGCAGATCATAAGTGTAGAAGATATTAAACAACATTTCTTATTTTTGCGGCTCTTAAGTAATCTTCTAGAAGTTCATTTTCGGTATGCCCATAATACGAGTTATTAATTCCTATACTACGAGATAGTAACTTTTCTATTTTGATTATCTCATCAATCCGGTCCTATACTTGAAAACACTCACAATAGGGTAGAAAAAGCTGTAAGTGATGCCATAGCACATAAAAACACACTAGTGAAATAGAGAGCCTATGTCGGAGTTATACAAGTTATCTTCTATTGCTATCGGACTTGTGCACAGGTTAATCCTGCTGTTACAATCGGTCTGTTAGTGGCCAAGAAAATTGGAGGAAAGGAAGCTGTTGTATATATAATTGCTCAGATTATTGGTGCAGTAATTGCTGCTGCGGTCGTGTATTCAATCTTTGGTTCTGAAATGTCTGCAAGTGTAACATTGCCTTCCGAAGATAATGTTGTAAGAGCTCTCATTTTAGAAACTGTAATGACGTTTAC
>WHSX01000250.1 GCA_009379865.1 Candidatus Nitrosocosmicus sp. | reverse complement strand
AAAGAAATCTTAGTACTATTGAAACAGTTTTTTGTTCAACGTGCTTATCTCGCTCAGGTCTTGGTATATTTGAAGAATACAAGCATGCCTTCTCAAAAAATATAAAATCCGGTTAGTATGATCTATTTAACGCTTTAAAAAGATTAAAATGTATATTCATATACGATATGATCTAGTGATTCATGTTGTCAAGTGAATATGAATATAATGTTAGTAAGCTCTTGGCAGAAAAAGTAAAAAGATTACAAGACTTGCAAAATTCAGATAAAGCTTCTAATTACGAAAAAGATTTCTTAAGAATGGAAATCGAAACCCTTGAATCCTTATATGAAAATTACAACCTGGGTTTGAATTATTTTAGACGGGCTAAGGGAGGCAGGAATGGGTTACGTGAACTTCGAGAGAAGGACTAAAGAAATCCGCAAGTTCATCAGATGAATCAGCAATTATTCATAACAAAATCTATATTTAATACTATAAAGGATTAAAAACATAATATATGCGTGAGGAAAAACTAAAACAATATTACGACCGAAAACACAGTGCTGAAGCAGGTGGAGGTCCAGATAAAGTTGAATCTCAGCATTCCAAGGGGAAGCTAACTGCGAGAGAGCGCATAAATCTTTTATTAGATCCAAATACATTTACTGAAATTGACAAATTTGTAACCCATCGAGGTGATGACCCGGAAGTAAAAAAATATTATGGTGATGGTTTGATAACTGGTTTTGGAACCATCAGCGGGAGACAAGTGTTTATCTACGTTTATGATTTTACTGTTTTGGGTGGTTCTTTAGGAGAAATGGCTGGAAAAAAGGTATCTAAAGTTATGACACACGCACTGAAGGTGGGGTGTCCTATTATTGGTATTCTTGATTCAGGCGGGGCAAGGATCCAAGAGGGTGTATCAAGCCTAGACGGCTATGGTGATATTTTTCTCAAGAATGCTCTTGCTTCGGGTGTTATACCTCAAATAACTGCTAGCATTGGACCCTGCGCTGGTGGAGCTGTGTATTCTCCAGCGATGACAGATTTTGTTATAATGGTCGAACATGTAGGACAAATGTTTGTGACAGGGCCCGAAGTTGTAAAAGAAGTCCTTAGTCAAGAAGTTACCTTCGAGGAATTGGGAGGTGCTAGAACTCATGCTACAAAATCAGGAGTAGCACATTTCGTAGCTAAGGACGAAGTTGACTGTATGGATAAGATTAAAACGTTGATCTCTTACCTTCCTCAAAATAATAAAGAAGAACCCGAAATTTTGGCGACTGATGTTGACGACCCCAACCGTTTGGATACTAATTTGATAAATGTATTACCTGACAATCCATATCAATCTTATGATATGAAGGAAATTATTACTTCTATTGTTGATAATGGTAATTTCTTAGAGGTTCACGAACTCTTTGCGGAAAACATAGTGGTTGGTTTTGCACGGATGGGCGGCAGATCTGTAGGTATCATTGCTAATCAACCATTATTTTTAGCTGGTGCATTGGACATACACTCTTCTAATAAGGCTGCAAGATTTGTTAGATTTTGTGATTCATTTAATATTCCAATAATTACGCTTGTAGATACACCTGGATATTTACCAGGCGCTGATCAAGAACACAATGGAATTATCAGACATGGAAGTAAACTTTTGTTCGCATATTGTGAGGCAACAGTTCCAAAAATTACATGTATTATCGGCAAAGCATATGGAGGAGCTTATATTGCCATGGGAAGTAAGAATCTTGGTACAGATTTGAACATCGCATGGCCAACAGCTGAAATCGCAGTACTAGGGCCAGAAGCTGCCATTACCATTATACATAGGAAAAGTCTAAAAGATTCTTCTGATGCTGTAACCAAAAAGAAAAGTTTGGCAAAAGAGTATCGAAACAAGTTTGCAAATCCATACATAGCTGCCGAAAGAGGAACAATTGACTCTGTTGTTGACCCTATGGAAACTAGACCATTAATAATAAGCGCCCTAAATGCCCTTTCTAATAAAAAAGAAAGTAGACCATGGAAAAAGCATGGGAATATCAATTTGTAGATAGGTGATTAGATGTCAAAACAAATAACCAGTATATTGATCGCAAACCGTGGAGAGATTGCCCTAAGGATCATTAGAGCCTGCAAGGAACTTGAAATAAAATCCGTTTCTGTATATTCTGATGAAGATAAGAGTGCTATCCACGTCAAACGAGCTGATGAGGCATACCATATCGGACCCGCGGCCCCTTCTCAAAGCTATTTGAACATGAACCGCATTATGGAAGTTGCTGCAAAAGCAGGGGTGGATGCGGTACATCCAGGATATGGATTTCTTTCAGAAAATGAAACTTTTGCTGAATTATGTGAGAAGAACAATATTATTTTTATCGGGCCTAAAAGTCTAGCTATGGAGCTGACTGGAGATAAGATGAAGTGTAAGCGCATAATGAAACAGGCTGAAGTTCCCACAGTTCCGGGTAGTGAAGGGGTTATTGATGATGTTGATAAAGCAGTAGAGATTGCAAACGAAGCTGGATACCCCGTATTACTAAAATCTGCATACGGTGGAGGAGGACGCGGTATCAGACTTGCAAAGGACGAAAAAGAGTTGAGGCAAGAATTTGAAATGGCCTCTGCCGAGTCGAAAGCTGCGTTCGGCAAGGCTGCTCTATTTGTGGAAAAGTTTTTGGAGAAAATTCGCCATATTGAATTTCAATTAGTTAGGGATTCGCACGGTAACACCCGACATTTGTTTGAGCGAGAATGTTCAATTCAAAGAAGGCATCAAAAATTAATTGAGATGTCTCCCTCTCCTATAATGACCTCTGAAAAGAGAAATGAAATTGGGGAGATAGCAAAGAGAGCCGTTGATGCAGTTGACTATCTAAATGCAGGAACAGCTGAATTTCTGTGCGATCCACAAGGTAATTATTACTTTATAGAGATTAATTCTAGATTACAGGTTGAACATCCTGTAACCGAGCTTGTTACAGGCCTGGATTTAGTAAAATTGCAAATATCAATTGCAAATGGCGAACCAATCCCCTTTAAGCAACACGATCTCTCGTTTAATGGTGTCGCAATTGAATGTCGTATTAATGCAGAAGATCCATTCTATGACTTTGCACCTTCAGTGGGTAAAGTACCATATTGCAATTTACCATATGGCCCAGGCATACGTGTGGATACTTATTTGTATCCTGGATGCACCGTCTCAGGGTTTTATGATTCTTTAACCGCTAAGCTAATATCTTGGGGATCATCATTTGATGAATCGCGTCGAAGAATGAGAAATGCTTTAGATGAGTTCGTGATTGAGGGAATAAATACTACTATCCCATTGTACAAGACCATAATGAATGATGAACACTTTATTAATGGTGATTTGTCAACAGATTACCTTGATAGGTATTCTATCATAGAGAAAATGAGAAAAGAATTAAAGGCCAAGAATTCTGACAGGCAAAATAGACTTTTACCGGCGGTCGCATCTGCGATCATCCAAACTGAAAATGTGAAACGCCCCTCAAAGAGGGATCATTCTGTTCAGAATATCTGGAAATTTGGTGGAGTTGCTTGAAATAGAATGGAAATAAAGGTTGATGATCTACAGGAAGAATTTGACGGTAAAATTATAGGTTTTGATAAAGAAGGCAATTTAGTTGTCCAAATTAATGGATCTGATCACCTCATAAATGTAATAGATATAAAATCAGACAAATTTGAATTCTTGTTTGATAATGCCTTTCATGAAATAAAGATTATTGAAGTCACAAGCACAGAATTAAAAATAATATTGGATGGTCAATCAATGTTTCTCAAAAAACATGCTAAATTGACTGAAATAATTGAAAAATCAAGTGCCATTTCAGGAGGTGCCACTTCCCAGAATACAATATCCAGTCAGATACCCGGTAGGGTAATATCAATAGCTGTAAATAAAGGCGATGCTGTCAAACAGGG
>WHSX01000024.1:13889-20203 GCA_009379865.1 Candidatus Nitrosocosmicus sp. | reverse complement strand
TCTAGCTCGACGAAGTGACACAGATAGCTAATAATCTTGACACTTCAATATACGAGATCCCAGAAATTATTGAAAAACGCAAATTAGAAGTAGCAGAATTAGATGAACAAATATCATCTACGACCTGAAAAATAAGTCGCCTGGAATTAGATTTTGAAATTACAAAGAAGGACTTTAAGGAATATGAAAAAACAAGACCGCTTGCAGACAGAATAAAACAGCTAGAGTGTGAACTAAAAGAGAGATCGAATCATGATTTTGTAAGCGGAAAATTCAAGGCATAAAATTGAGTTTGATTGGCAAAAAGAATTTCGATAGGACCAAGAAACCCTCATTCAGTAGTAACCATGTGAGACGTATGTTACAATATATTAATCATAAAAATCCAGACATTTTAACATAATAAAATATAGAATAAACATACTAGATACTGTATCCGACAAAATAAAGATCATCCCAAAAGAAGTTGTGATAAATTTCATTAGCATTTATGGGCTTTATTGATCTAAAGGTAAACTAAATAAAAATGTGGTACCTTTCCCATCGGCATTATCCTGAGCCCATATCTGACCGCCATGTGCTTCAATTATGTTTTTGGCTATATACAAACCTAGCCCGGTGCCTTGATTTGACTTAGTTGCAAATTTTGTAAATAGGCGAGGCAAAATTTCCCTGTCTATACCATTTCCTCTATCGATAACAGATACTACCACTATTTCTGCATCCTTGATATCTTGGACATCTCTATTTTCTTTGTCTGAACTAGGGAAATGCTTATTATTTTTCTTTACCTTTCTGGCTGAAATAGTAATGGGTTTATCATTCGAAAACTTTATTGCATTATTTAATAGATTTGAAAGGACCTCAAAAATTCTTATCTTATCAGCAAATACGTTAATTGGATCCTGTTGAGGTTCAAATCCTATCTTTATCGGATTATTTGGCTCTTTATATTTATGGGTTTTGTTGTTGATATCTTTAATTACATTTTCTATTTTTTCATTTAGATTAAAAGATTCCTTATGTAAATCTAAGCTATTACTTTCAATTCTCGAAGTATCTAGGATGTCATTCACCAATTTCTCAAGTCTTTGTGAATTCCTATATGTGGATAAAACAGCCAATCTGAATTCAGCTAACTTATCCTTGTTTCCGACCAAATTCTCAAATTCTCTAGTGATTTCGTCTTGATTTATGGATGTTTCTAGAATCGATGGGAGATATATCATTTCAATCAATTCTAAATTTCCAGATATTGCCTGGGTCGGAGTCCGTAATTCATGTGCGGCAACGTTGATAAACTCTTTTTGCATTTTGTCATGTGATTGCAAGACTTCATTAGCTTTTTCTAATTTTAAAATTGAATCTCTTAATTGGGATGTCTTTTGATCCACCACATTCTTTAGAAATCGGTTCCATCGTATCAAAATAATTGCTACTATGATCGATATAGAGACAATTGCGAAGATTATTGCAAAATTAACTAGATTTTGTGTGGTAATAAGACTTGTTACATCTGCTGCCAGAGTATGTGGAACCGTTATGAACAAAGTACCAATTCTATTCTCTTGCCCGGGGCTGCCTGGAACTATTACTGATTGGTAGGCTATTGTGGTGGTAGAATTCTCAAAGCTGAATTCATCTACACCACTTTCAGCAACAAGAGCTTTACGTAGAATATTATTAAGCTTCTCCGCATTATCCTTAAGAGAAGTTTTCATGAAAGATTGAAATTCCGCTCCAAAATAATCTTTACCTATAAAGGTTTGATTGGGTGAATATATTATGGTTCCATCTCGGTCAAGAAACCCTATTTCGCCATTAAATTTCGAATGCAATTGACTCTCAAGGAAACTCCCAAGTGTTTTTGCAGCTATAGAAGCCACTACTACTCCTTTGAAAGAGATAGAATTGTTTTTGGATTGCGGTAAGTTTACAGCAGGATCGAGTAACTCAGTGTTATTATTCCTAGTAATAGGATACGAAATATAGATTCTTGATACATTATCGTTAGATTCAATCACAGTGCTTGTATAAAGGGTTCCATTTTGTTTTGGAATTTGAAAATAATCTCTATGGCCTAGATTGATACCTTTGTAAGATGCATACTGTTCTTTATTCATGCCTGTAAAGGTAACCAATGTTCCATTGTTATCTATTAGATAATACCCATCTGCAACATAGTTAGTAGAATTCAGAGCGAGGTCAAGTAATCTTTGAATTCCAGTAATATTCCAGTTTGTAATAGATGGAGAATTTACAATTCTTTCCAAATTTGAATTTACAAAATAAATAGAGTTTTCAAGGATGTTTGAAATGCCGTAGACTTCAATCTCTGAATTTGTTTGCAAATCATTCAATGCTAGTTCTTGAATTTGATTTGCTGTTTGAGTGAAATAATTATAGCATAAAAACCCTAAAATTACTGATGATATGACTAAGATGGGCAGTATAACCATATTTTTGCCATAATCTGTTAAACGCAATGTCTATGTGTAACATGACGTTATAATTAATATTGCTCCATTACTTTTGATAACAGGTCAGATTTTACTACAGAAGTATCATAAGAACTGATTCTTATAACCACTAATGCTCTCCACCCATAAGAAACCAAAGTAGAGTTGGAACTGCTAAGAAGTTAGAATGGCATAACTATTAACCGGATAGAAAATAGGTAGCAATTGCATTGAAATGAATTTCATGATAATAGTCTGCTGTGCGAAGCCGTCACAGGGTAATGCAACTGCGACTCATCAGTGCATAAAAAACTTCAAAAATTAAATATCTAATGAGTCAGTTCTGCTTCCCTATTCTCAATTGTTCAAATTAATATGCCAATTCCTTATCATGTATCTTTATTAATCGATCACTAACGAGGCGCATAAAAATTACCAATGCACCCAATAGCACCACAGTACCATCAATTATTTCAAATCTGTTAGGACTTTTTTTATCTATTAAACCCCAGATAATAGCCGTTACGATAAAAATACCACTGTATGCAGAATATGTTCTATGAAAAGTAGTATTCTGAAATGGTTGATTTGCCCTAGATAAGAAAAGAATAAAACACCCCAAACCCCCAAAAAACCAACTATAACTCCTCCTCGACCACGGCCAAACAAGATATCCACCTCCTATCTCAAAGAGGCAAGCCAAAAAAAACAAAGAATTAAAAATCATTTTATATTTTATTAATATTTTTGTAAACAGGAATTATTCAATTGTTCGTTCTCCCATTATTTGAATCAGTATCATTTTTTTGATATTCACAAACTAAATCCTGAATGTCCTTTGTACTTTACATGAGATCAGCCATTGGACAGGACATTACAATGAGTGGTGATTTTCTTGCATACAGTGTATAAAGCATATATCATTAAAAATATTGATACTATTCTTAACTGAATCTGATAATTTGTGAGAAACACGGTAGCTATAATACCCACTCCACCAAAAGTAGATATCATTAAGAATCCGATTGAGGAACAACTTGCGCAGAGACTACTGATTACCCCTAGGAATGAGCCTGAAATCCACGACTTACCAATTCTAAGGTTTGAGTGTCTTATCAAATAGATGTTCATAGCGACTACGATGCCTAACATGATGGATATGATGATTGTTAAGATGAATCCAATTATTGCATCCGTCGGTAGATAAAAGTACAGAATCGGAGTGAAAAACAAGAGTTCATCAAGGATATTAAAGGATATCCACAGTAACAAGAAAACTAACATAGTCACACCGATGTAAAAAAAGGGATTTGAAAGGTATACTATTTTAAATCCTAGTAAAAATAAATTCATATCCTTATTTGTAGTAAGGAAACTATGAGATGTAATATTTTTCCTTTCTTTTCATTTCTCTCTAGAGTGTGCATTAAGTATCTGCTTAGAAATTTTTTAGGTTTGGACATTAACTTTAGTTATTAGCCATGTCCTTCTCTAAAGTTTCAATGACTGAACTAAAAATTGGAAATGGTTTTGGTCCTTCGACTTTCTTTATTATTGAGCCCTCACTATTCATTATCAAGAATGATGGCGTAGCATGGAATCCAAGAGAATTTGCCAAGGCAATGTCATTGTCTATGAACGAATCATACTTCTTGTCATTAAAACAAGAGTTAAATTCATCGGTATTAATCCCATTCAATTGAGAGACAAACTTCTTAATACTATCAGAATTAGCCCAACCAGAATCTATTGGTCCCTGTTTCTCATATAATAATTTGTGAAAGTCCCAAAATTTTCCCTGATCATTGATACACTGGGCGGCCAATGAAATCGGTTTGGATTCAATACCTCTATTCGGAAGATGTTTAAAAACATATACAACTTTTCCTTTCTGAATATACGTAGAATTTATTTGCGGTTCAGTATTGTCAACATATCTTTTGCATAAATGGCATTGAAAGTCGCTAAAGTCTACTACTACAAGAGGTGCAGATAAATTTCCATAATATGGAGATCCGTCATTAATTAGGGTTGACAGACTTAAATTCTGGGATGGACCAAATACAAAACTATCCAGTTTTAAATTTAAAATACCTAATTCATGAGAGTTCAACACAACATAGGTAGTTAAGAATACAAAAAAAACAAGACTTAAACAAATGGAAGTTTTTTCGATATGAAATTTCATTATTATAATCACCAGTTGAGAACTAGACCAATATATTTAATTGCCATTCCATGTTGTCGCGTGTAACGAAGAAAATCATAGGCTATCAAAAAAACAGATATTTGATTTGAAATATTAATTACTCTCCAAACGCGGGAAGGTCATGAAAGATAATACCTGCCCTGAAGTTTTAAAATTTTCTATCAATCACATCATTAATTAACATTTTACTATTTTTTCTTTTCTGACAGATTGTATTATCCTTTTTATGATTTGTTCAAATAGTAACACTAGAACAACAAACAAGACTAATTGGCATGTAAAAGTTAGAATCGATCATTATCCCTTTGAAAGAAATAATGTGATCAAATCAATAGTTCTTAATGTAATTAGTCATATTATTGTATTTGATCCAAATTGACTTGTGCAACCTTGATTGAAGGCGATTAGTCACATTTTTTATTTTCATGTTTGCAAAACGCCGTTACTCCGAGCCCCAGGATACTTGCGGCTATTGGACTTATCAACAGAGCTGAACTCGGTGGTAAATTTAGTTGGTCCATTATATGATTGACTACGGATGCACCTTTTAGATTGTTACCAAATTTCACCATTTTGTGAAGGGAGCCGTTTGAATCACATAACTCTTCATGCAATGCGTCAGCATAGGCGATCCATACTGATCTACCATCAGGATTCGTCTTGCTAAATTCAAAATCAACTTCATAGATAGCTGGCATAATTAAATCTAAGTCAACGTTATTTTTCCTATAATTAATCAAAATTTCTTCAAGTTTATAATAAACTGTTCTGAGATTGCCATTGGAATTTTTAATTTGCAAGGCTACTTGTTCTGCCAATTCTCCTGCTTTTTCAATATCAGAGAAAATCATCCATTTCTCAACTCCCGTAGATTTTCGTGAGTTCATTGCTTATAACATTTTAAGACATCCTAATTAGATATTTCAATATTTTTCCCACCCATTGAATCATCAGAAGTGAAGAATCGGTAGGTCGTTGATAATCTTAGAAATTGATGGATAAGTAATGTGCTCCCAATCCGAATTAAACTAGTCACTAACAAGATTTCTTGTGTAGGTAAATAGACTCAAATCATGTGACTCTAAGATTTCTTGCTTGATTCTTATTGTACCTGGTACCTTAAGGATTCTCATAATCTGAACGATATAGGTGTTTATATTGTAATAAAATCATTTCGAATCCGATCCAAAAATCAACCGATTCAGAAATCAAGATCAAACAGTCCAATCCGAATTCCAGTTATTCATAAATAGGATTAAATGAAGAACGTTTGCGATAAAAGTAGATTTTCCCGATATGGTGATCCAGGAGGGTCTTTCTTGTGGGTGGACAAGTTAGGTTACAATTTATTAGTTTTATAGTAAAAAAATCCAAAATTGACATATGCAAATATTTGTTTCACTCCGCCTACAAATAATGGATATATCAATTCTACAAGTATATTATGGATAGCATCAAAACCTCTTCCGATATGAAAAGTGGGTAATAACAGGGCCTAAAACTAAATAAACAGGTAAGAAAAATAACATCACATACTATATGTAAATAATTCGAAACTAGTGTATTGGTTCAATTGAACAAATTAATTCCGCAAGTCTAAATGGTTTCGCAAAAATATCACTTTCGTTTATTTTGGTCGATTTTAG
>WHSX01000024.1:0-13879 GCA_009379865.1 Candidatus Nitrosocosmicus sp. | reverse complement strand
TTCATTAGGCAGGTGCTCTCGTGGTGAAGCGCTCATAATCATAATCCTTTGATCGGGACTCTGTTTATGAATCTCGATTGCGACTTCTAATCCAGAAAGTCCATGTAAATGGGTATCGAGTAACACCACATCATAATTTTTCCCTCTATTGTCAATAGTATCAGAAAAAAGACGTAAAGCTTCATCACCGCTATCAACAGCAATGTAATCCAAATTCAAAGATTCCAAGAATAGTTTGATTATCGCGCGTACACCAGCGTTTGATTCAGCCAGCAAGACACGGTATTTCTTATTTTTCTTCATACGAGGATCGAAATGAACCTTTGTCAGATTCTTATTGTTATGCAAAGGTGTACGTGCAGATGTTCTCTTTGGTAAAGATATACGTTTATCAGTGCTATTATACTGATTTTTTATCTTTTTCTTATAACATGCCACATAATGCAAGTATTCGACGGACACAATATCACCCTAGATACACAAATTTAGATAACATAGGTAATAAAGCATAAAATAAGATTAATATATATTAGTACATAAAATGGTGAAAATCATTTAATCTATTTTCAATCCATACGCTTGTAATTACACTATTGATGATTAGATATATTTCGTATTAAGAGTAGTCTCTAATTCTAAAATAGTCCCTACCAATATAGTCTATATTTGTATGCAAGTATTTGATATCAAATGTAAATTCGGGTCGATAATATTATATTTATGAGCAAATATTCATCTTTTTATTGTACAGATAGTAGTAGCCTTATAGACAATCAATATCCCGGCTATTCAATCCTAAAATGAAATTGCAAGTCAATCTTTTTTGTCCCTCTATTTGTTTGGTTGAGTTGTATCAGTATGTAAACGATGCAAAATATGGAGTTAATAATGCGAACATGGTAGTAACAAGATAATATATAGAATAGTTGACAGTCTGCTCGAACAGCTAGACGATATGACTAGCAAAACCAATTAGTCAACTCTCAAATTTTTGAGGTCTTTAAGAGTACGCATCAATCAAACACCGAAAGTAATTCTTATTAAGAAATTTATTTTGATATGTATGCATAGATGATGTACACACAAATGAATGATGAAATAATTATAGTTTCGGCGGGTACCAACTCAAATCAATCTAAAGCTCAAGAGTACAAGGTTTTGAGTCATCATTTTAAGGACGATAGAATACATTCAGGCTCATATCGGATCGATGAATTATTAAAGATTGTTGGCGACCTAAAACCAGAAATGATAACAATTTTTACAGCCGATATGCATGGAGGGATAATTGTTTCATTTCTAGAGTATTTTTTATCAAAAAAATTTAAATCAGTTATTTATGAACTTTCATCAGGTCATAGAGGAAAAGTCCTCTCAAGAATCATCATAATTAAAATGCAAAAGTATGTTTAATACTGTCAAAGTAGAATGTCAGTCAAGTGTTTCTACATTCTTTTCACTCAGCAGAATGTTATAAACTAGGGAGATAAGGGCTGCACCCCAATAATACATCTTGGCAGAAATCGCAGATTAAATCATAAAAATAAAACAAATCAATACCATGAACGCTCTGGTTATCCTTTCACCGGTATTCTTGATAATTCGACATGTATCAAGTAGGTGTCAGTATGGCTTTAACTGTTCCATCAAAGATATCATGTCTACTAGGTTCCAACGCTGAACACATTTTCTATCCTTAAAGTAAAATATGGTCATCCCATTCACTTTAAAAGTCTTTTTGGTTGGAAGTATCTCCAAAAATTTACCTTTATGAGTTCCAAATAAAACGTATCGGCAAACAACTTTATTTTCCTCGATAATAATGTCATCAAATATGATTTTTATATCAGGGAACGCGTTCCACAGAATATATATAAATTGCTTAAAACCCTCTTTATTGTTTGGAAAATTAGGAGGAAAACCGTGTATTATTAGAGAATCATCATAAAAGTCAAAATAAGATGGTTCTCTAATATGAGGATTATTAAAGGTTTCAGCCAATTTTTGAACAATTTCTCTCAAAGGCTCAATTGTGGTCACAAAATAGAATACATATTCCTTTCTCTTAAGATTATCCATACTTTTGATGACTCTTTGTATTGACGGGTCATAAAGTCTACTTGGGTATAGGTAGTTGTCTATTAGAAGATATGGTTTGAAGTTGGATAATATCAATAATTGATCTGCACTAATTTTGACTACGCCCTAATAGAATAAGTATTACTGTTGATACATTCTTTGCCTAAAGATAACTGATATTGATCGTTGATCAAAGATAACATGCATTAATTTATTTGGTTCGATGGCTAAAAAATAAATGAGACGGATACAAAGATCTGGTAAAATTCGTTACTACTAGTTTGTGCTTGATTTTGGATGTAAAATAAAAATAAAAATAATCATACAAAGTATTTGATATTTGTCAAATATGTCTTTTTGATTTATCGACTAAGCATGTATCTAAAAAACAAAGGTCAAAATGAGAACGAGATAATCGTTAGTGTAGACCCAGAAGAATAAATCCTTATGCTCTTATACCACAAGAATTGGGACCAGATTCTAGATCTGTTTGATTTACCATATCGCAGGAGGTCAAGTTCTTGTTTAAGTAGACTATTTTCTCATAATTCATCGGATGAGGTTGAATGTTTGAAGTTACAAAGTCTATGAATTTATTTTCAGAATCGATTATGGATGCCAGTTTTTGTTTAATTGCTCCCAGTGAATCAAGAACGGGTTTTTCATGTTCAAAACCGGAGCTGTAATGAGATGAAAGTATAATTGTTTTGTCTGGTAGGCCAAATATCACGTTATAATAAGTGTGGAAAAGTTTAATGGCGTACTCCTGTGATTTATTACGGAGATCTGGTCTTCCTACCCCATTTATAAAAATGGTATCACCCGTAAAAAGGTAATAATCTGGACCAGCACCATTATTATTTTTGGCAAAATTATCGACACTACTTTCCTTTTTGTGTACATATTCATTTTTAGTAACATTATGAATTTTCAATAAGAAACTCATACTACCATCTGTGTGTCCTGGGGTGTGAAGCGCTTCTAAATAGAATCCATCTCCTAATTCAAATTCTTGTCCTGTTGAAATTAGATTATATTTTGGATCCTTTTCAGATGATACCTGTGGTGTAGTGTAGTTTTCAAACGCACTAACTGCTACTTCTGATCCATATTTTCTAGCAACTCTGACTGACCCTGAAAGGTGATCTGAATGCATATGAGTATCAAGTACTCTGCTAACTGAGAGTTCATTTTCTTGAAGCAGAGTGTTGATAACAGTGTCAATATCGCAGGTTGCATCAATAATTGTTGCTTTCTTATCTTTTGTGGATGCAATAACGTAGCTCATGCATCCTTTTGATATACGTCTTACTTGCCAAATTTTTAATGTAATATTTGAATCTAAATTTACTTCAGCAACATCATATAATCTACTCCATCCAACCATACCACCTTCAACAGTTCGAACATTATATCCTAAAGAGGCTAGAGTTCTTGCTGCCATAGATGACCATTGACCACGAGTACAAAATGTGATAACTTCTTTATTCTTTGGAATCTGTTTTAGAGATTTGAGAGAAGCCAGTGTTTCTACTGGGATTACAAGTGAGTCCGGATAATTATCATAAGAAATAGTCCACTGATCATGTTCCTGTCTACTTCTGACATCTAAAATAAAAATATCATCGCCCTTATCCATCTTTCTCTTTAACTCAGTTGGTTTGATCACTAAACTATTTTTGTTATTACTATTACCATCGTCATTTGCCATTGGCACAATCATATTTCTAGATTGCAATTTGATATTTATAAATCATAAATTGATGGCAGCCTAAATTAGTATAGTTGAATTTGCGGCGGGTTTCTTATCTTTTAGAAAGCAAGTTTATTTTAATGTCAAGACTATTACTAGAATATCTGGATTTACTCGTTACCAAGTTTGAAAAAATGACCATAAGCGACAAAACAAAGGTGACTTAAAAATATACTCTGAACTGTCAAGATGAACGGTGTCTAGAATGACTCTGGTAGTATCTTTTATCAATTATTCAGCATTTATGATGCTTATTTAAGGTCTCCATTTATTTGACTCAACTTTGAGGTTGATTTTTGATGATCCAACTTTTTCTATTTTATTGCTCGGCATAATTGCAGAAGGCGGCTGTAATGGAGTTAAAGACATTGGAGAATGTTTCACTACAGCATATCGTATTAATGAACGTGATTTTGAGAGGCGGTATAAGGAATGACAGATTAGGAAAGCGATATGTTGCACTGATATGAGTAAAAATAGAATTATAGATAAGTTTGGTTTTTAATTCTTTGACCGGTCGAGAGAATTTTCTTGTAGTATTACCAATCAACCTTTTGATTGATTTCAAGCAAAAAATAAGTGAATAGTTCGATAATATTTTTTAATTATAACATCAATGCTCCAACTAAATTCGGTATTTTCTTATTGGAACCAAAATAAGATATCTGCGTGAGGCACTCAATCATTTAGGCAATCAAGTATAAATCATATACAGGTATAATTCATCATAGAATTTACCGAACACTGCATGCAACCTTATTTCAATAAGTTCTTTTTTAATAATTCGTGAAAGTCTTTATCAGACAACTTCTTTTTGAGCTTTGAATATTCTTTGGAATCCTTTCCAACAGCAATTCTCAATGGAGTTGCTCCAATTTCACTATTGGAAGAATTAGCAATTGCTTGAATTATTTCATCAGCTACAAGGTGTGGATGAGGTGCATTACTCATAGCATTATAATAAAAGGACAAGAACTTGTCCACGGTGTTGCTATAAAGGGACAAGGATTTTTTCTTTTCGCCATCATAGGATGGGTTTACCAGCTCACTATTCTTACCAATCTCATAATTATTGGAAGGTACGACTAAATCTTTTACGAATTCTGTATTTATTACACCAGGTTCAATCAAGATTAATTTTATTCCAAAGGACTCTAATTCAAAGGAAAGAGCTTCGCTCAACCCCTCAACAGCAAATTTTGTGGCACAGTATGCAGATTGGGTAGGAACTCCGGCCAGTCCAGATATGGAACTAATATTAATAATAATTCCATTTTTTTGTCGCCTCATGATTGGAAGTACTTCACGTATTACTCTGATCACACCGAAAACATTAGTTTCAAATTGATTCTTTATTTCATCCATTGAAAAGTCTTCCAAGGCCCCAAAGAGACCATATCCAGCATTATTTACAAGAATATCTATTTTACCGAATTCCGTAGTTATCTTTTCAATAGCGGCTTGAACAGAATTGTCTTTATCTACATCCATCTCAAATATTTTGATTTGCAGATTTTCATTCCTTGCGATTCTCCCCAAATCCCCAGATTTTTTATTGTCTCTCATTGTAACACAAGTAACGAAACCGTTGCGGGCTAGTGCTAAACAAGTTTCATATCCAATACTGGTAGAACTACCTGTTATAATCGCCACCTTACTTTTGCCAATATTAGACATTCTGCAAACAGTGGTATCTAGAATTAAGTATATATGTTTCGTTACTTACCTTAAGTCATTAAAAACTCCTTGAAACTAAGAATCAAAATATGAAATTTAATGATTTTGTACCTCTGCAGTAACAGTATTGAATCTTGGTAAAATAAAAAAATAACTTCATAGCAGAATAAAATTTTATTTCCATGTAAATGAAGACGATAAGACATATGCGATCAATCAATCAAACATACACAAGAAAAGAAAAAGATTTTCAAATGTTCATAATAACATTGTAATTTTGCTTTGCCTTCTATAGTAATACCCACTTAAAATGCAAAAATCCTTTTTGCAAGAACAAATTCACCAAAAAAGGATCAGGTATTCAGCTGGTATTGGACATGGTAATTTTAATCTCAACTGTTTGGTTAACACAAACGCCGGCATTGAAATACTAATCTATGAATTATAAGTAGCAGGGATTAGTATAATTATTTCCTCTTTTCATATCCTCATCAAGCAGTACTAGGAGGGATTATTTTTAAGACTTGGATTAATATTAGAAACAGGTAGAATCAGGAATTCATACAATAATTCTTCTTGCATATTACGTTTTAGTTATGTATGTCCTTAAAAAAGTAACAGAGTTTATGACAGAAAGTATGCTTACAAAGGATAATGTTACGATAACTATTGATACAAAACTCACTCATGTGCAAGATCATCGAGGAAAAATCTAGCGAAGTGTATCTTTATGTGGAAAACCTCAATGACGTTATAAAACAAGGTTCTCAAACGACTCTACGTAATAGGGTATGATCATCTTTAATTAAAGAAATAAAATCCAGGAGAGAAGAGATCAATGAAAGTTTCGAATTTAACTAAACGCATCCCTTGAAAATGCAAAAGGGAGAATGTCTAGTAAAATTAGAATTTTTCCATCACTCAAATATATTTTTGTATTAGGATTGAATTCAAATAACACTTGTCGGCAGGCGCCGCACGGATAGATTGGCTTTCCTGTTGAAGCCACCAATGCAATTTCCTCTATGTCGACGTTCCCTTCAGAAACGGCCTTAAACACTGCAACCCTTTCGGCACACATGGTCAGTCCAAAAACTGAATTTTCAATGTTAATTCCATCATAGATTTTGCCAGAAGAAGTTTTTAAGGCACAACCTACAGATAAACCAGAGTAAGGATTGTACGCTTTTTTTAAACTTTTCTTAGCCGCTTCTATTAACAGGTTCATAGAAAAAACCTATTGCGGCTCTCAATAAAAATTATCAAACTAGTATCTTTTGTTTTTTAAGGCACACTGATGAATTAACAGACCTGAGGAATTGTCTTTTTATTAAAGAAGCATTACAAAAATAATTATTGAATCCTTATGGAGTGATAATGATTTAACAGAATTGTTTCAGGCAAAAATAAGGATGATTGAATTTAGAACTCGTCCTTATTTGATTCTTGAATTGTAGTCGACGGCGATAGCGATTCAGTATCGGGGATTTCTTCGTTACCAGCCATATCACAATATTCACAGGTGTGATCTACTACTACACCGCCCAGTCGTATAGCTAACAGATGGGTAAATAATTCACCTGTAAGTTTGGCAAATACATCTGGATCCTCATCTCTAATTCTATTTCTAAATTCTAACCATTTTTCAACCTTGTCTAAATATTCGACAGGTTTTTTTTCACCTTTCAAATCTATATCCTCATATTGAAGTGTTATGTTTCCATCTAGTAAATTTGTGATGTAATCATTCACATACCTAAACTTATAATCGGATTCCATGGTATAGTATAGTATGTATATAACTATATTACCATCTACTTATTCTAATCACAGGTTTCTATCAGTTCATATGATTCCAATATCCAAATTAATTGACAATTGATAAGGTCAGGCTCACCCAGGAATGAATAGGTAATTGGTCATTTTCCTAACGAAAATGCAATATAAAAAAATCTTTTCAGAAAGAAAATCACTAAGGAAGTATCTTTTGTTTCAATTTTAAAAAAAATAAATTAAAGCACAAATTAGTTTGCTTATTCAAATTTGTATTTCGATTCTAGTACCATCAGTGTTGTACTTGTAGACTTTTCCATCCTCCTCATTTAGTGTTTTTTTATGAGCACCATCACAAAACGGCTGGTTTTGACTTAACCCACACATGCAAATCCATTTACTATCATTGCCAACCTTCACTTCCATTGGTCCTTTTCCCTCTTTTTTTACGTATCTTACCATCAAATTAACATTGATAATTCCAAATATAAAAAATATTCTTAAAATTTAGCCTTCCTGAATTTGGTATTTTAGATACCATGATCCACCAATTATCTAAGAGATCTTATTTATAGTATGCTACTGGTCATATCAAAACACGGACAAGAATGAAAAAGTACGGCAAACTATCAAATGGCGGATATTATTAACTTTTAGAATTTATGAACTCGATAGCAATTGAATCGTCATAGTTCTTCAAATTGAGTCTTTTTATAAGAGCTTCGAGGTCGACGTCATTATCAATATGCTTTCTATCTTTAACAGCAATATACTGATTATGAATATCTCTTTCAATCCTATCATAATTTGAATAAAACCAACCAAAATTGTCTTTTAACTTTTCGAATTTTGCAATGTCAGTATCATTTGTAGAGATGTCGGTATACATAACACATCTTTTATCATATAGAAAACTGATTGATAAAAATATTATGTTTGATTTATTTTGAACAGATTTAACTGGATTAAAACAGAATTGGGAGTTAGTCAAACAATCCAGCCATGAATTTTTCAAAAAGGTCATTTCGGTGGTATGATGTAACCTTTCTCAATAGATTACTTGATAGTGCAGAATTATTCTTTCGCGAATCGGCCATATTTTCATCATCGAATTAAACGGTTAAAACCTGTAAATAGAAGGTAGGCTTGCGGATTTAATCCTTCCATCGCCTTACGTAACTTGTTGTTGACGGTCCCCATCGATATGAGCAAATACTGCTTCTGGATTCTGGTACGTTTCAAGTATAATGAATTTTGTCTCAGGTTTGTCGAAATAAAATTGATAACTTATTGTATCGGGTTCATTAGCCTGTACCAGATCACTCATTTCCTTTATTAGTTTCTTGAATTCTTTTATTTTCCCTTCGGAAATAACAAATTCTGCCTTAAAATGTATGGGATGCCGCTTCATGATACCTTTTCCTCGAGATTTTGACTCACATCCACTCATGGATATTTTCATTTAATATTAAACCAAAGAAATAGTTACATTAGCAATCAGAAATTAAGTTCGGGACTAGCTTGAAATTAGTTCTTGATATTTCAAAGTTAGTATCATGATCAAAAAGTAAAGTCCAAGTACTAAGGGTATGTCTGATTACAATTTATGCAGACGAGATCAACTTTGGATGGATGTTGTTGAGTTTCCATTGGAAGATTACATATATCGCATACAAAATCTACGATTGGAATCTTGGATGTGTCCATATCCAGATAGTTTGTCTTATCACTGATTATCTCTAGGTTTTCTAGTTTGAGTTTATGATATAGCATTACTTTCTCAGGTTCCCCGCCTTTGAATTTCTCATATTTCGCCAGATTATTTCGAACATCATTATCAGTAGACATTCTAAGTTAATTAAATATCAACACTTATAATTTTACTTTTATAGCTAAAATTGGCTAAAACCTCGAATGTTCCTACAAAAACCTTAATCTGGTAAGACGGTTGATTCAAATTTTCTACGGTATTTTCCCGATTGAAAGTCGCAATAATAATGAGTAAAAAGATGCCTAAGAGAATGCTTTGACTATATTGTCAATAAAAACATCTGAATCATGATCAAGAAAAGAAGCAAAATCAGGACTAGGATTCAAATGAAAACAGATCAATTATAGAAAAAGTAGAAGTGGTGTTCCCGGTTTTTCAATATAACGATTAGAACATGAATAAGTGTTTTGGTTCTTAGAATAACTAAAAGTAGCAGAAACCTACTGATCATGAATGTGGAGAACCCAAAATTTATTGTTGATTGTATGGGAGGAAATATTGCAAAGAAATTAAGAATAATGGGGTTTGACAGCGAATTCTGGTAAGATGCTAGTGATGATTTTCTAATCAATAAAAGTAATCATGAGCACATGCTATTGGTAACTAGGGATAGAGGACTCTATCTAAAAATCTCAAAATCGAGAAAGGATGGATTGTTACTCCCTGACGATGATGAAGTTAAAAATTTAGTTTTAATATTAGAGAGATGTAATATCAAACATATCAATCCGGTTCCGAATGTAAATACCCGATGTACAATTTGTAACGGCACTCTCAAAAAACTTGACAAGACAATGACATCTTATCCCATTCCAGAGAAGGTGTATGAGAGTATATCCACAATTTACAAATGTTCAAAATGTTCAAAGGTTTACTGGGAAGGAATTCATGTAGAAAATATTAACAAATTTATAGATAAAATCAACAAATTGTTAATGCAGTAAAGGTATCTCAATATTTTCATTGACAATATTTGGTTTGAATATTTTCTACTATTCATCATGTGAAACCTCAGATAGGATCCAAGAATAAATATAATAATTGCATATTCTAGTAAATTAGAAGTTTCATAAATAGTCTAATCGCCTATGGCGTTAATTGTAGATTTTGTTCTGACTAACCCGATGTCATTTTGAATATCAGCATTGTTATTAGGCATGAGGTACACATAAAATTTTTGAATAAAGAACAAAAAGAACCACACTCATTTTTAAATGGAGAATTTTTAGTTTGTTATTTTGTTTATCCATAAACATGATTGAAGTTTCTAACAAGTAATATCGATGTACCATGTGGAAGCGATTGCAATATTTGTGATCTATGGTTCGTTAGACAATTTTTCAATAAACGATCTAACTGTGATGGCAGGATGTTAAGTATTCAACATGCAAAAAAAATACAAATGCACAAAACGGTATTATTTTTTTAGCAACTTGAATGCGTGGTTTCCCAATCCACTTTGTATGTAATAAGTTATCCATAACATCGCAAAGGGTTCTAACAATCTAGATTGTTCAATTCCCCCAATGTCTATTGTCTCCCAACCAAATGGGGTTAATAATTCTTCAATGATTATGCCCTTAGCGGCCTTAAAATTGCCACAAATAAACATAGTTGGTGGCCCTCCCGGAAAGTCTGGATGAATCATATGGGGATTACCTACAATGTTAAAGGCTTTTACAACTTTTGAATTTGGCAATAAGGATTGAATTACCTCACCAGCAGATTTATCATACCCGAGTGAGAGCTTTGGTGGTGAATCCTTAGCAAATTCTAATGGATTTGTTGTATCAACTACTATTTTATCATTAAAATTGGATAATATAGCCAAATTAATTGCATTCTCAGTGCCCCCCCACAAAGTAGAAATGATAATTAATTCACCAAAAGATGCTGCTTCAGCAAATGATCCAACAAAAGCATTTTCTTTGTGTTTGGAGTTGTCTATCCATTTCCGGATTTCTTCTTTTGTAGGATTACGTGTTCCGATCATAACCTGGTGGCCATGATCTATGCAACCATCCGCCAATTTTCGACCTACTTCCCCTGACCCCAGTATACCTATCTTCATAATGAGGAATACACATTGAAGTGATTAAAACTTTAAGAAAAGTCATTATTTTTGATTCTTTTTAATCTAATTGTAAGAAAGGAAAACAAACCGATTTTCTTAATTATTGAGGAATCATATTCAATTTAATCATGTGTTCTCAATTATATCTAGGATGTTCGGGATGGAACTACGGCAGTGCTTCAGAAAAGGGTGGATGGTTAAATGTATTTTACCCAAATAATAAAACGAGAAAATTGAGATATTATTCTCAATTTTTTAATACTGTCGAGATGGACGCTACTTTCTATAAGAAATTCTATGAACACATGAATGAAGGTTTATTTATAGGAATGGCTAATGCTACTCCTGATGATTTTAAGATATCAGTCAAAGTCCCTGAAATAATTACGCATGAAAAGAGATTAGATGTTAACAGAAATGTGGTAACTGATTTGAATGAATTCCTCAAAAAAATATCGCCTCTTGAAAGTAAAAGGAAATTGGGCTCGATAATAATCCAACTTCCACCTAGTTTTACCATTAATGAGTCCAATAGATTAGAAAAGTTTTTGGATGCCCTGAGAAATCGATCTGATCTTAAAAATCATAACAATATTGCCATAGAATTCAGGCATAATTCATGGAATACAGAGGGGGTGCTGGAATTACTTCATCACTTTAGTATAGCATCCGTTTTAACTGATTCCCCTGCGCAAGAGAATCTTGGATTTTTATCAAATGAAAATAATGTGACATCTAATAAAATGGCAGTAGTTAGATTCCATGGAAGAAACACAACTAGAGATCATTATTGGTATGATTATCGTTATTCTGAAAAGGAACTTATTCCATGGATAAGTAAGATCAACAGAATAAAGGAAAATACTGACACGATCTTTGTTTATTTTAATAATCACTATGGTGGAAAGGCAATCGTAAATTCGCTACAATTCAAAGAATTAATAAACAATCAGCCTTTGCCCAAAAATGAAAAAGAGGTATTAGAGAAAGCAAAGAAATATTTATCAAATACTCTATAATTATAATAGATCCTCGTTAATAGTATCGCTCGATGTTATCTTCTCTTTACAAATATGAGTAGTTGGCCGGGTCGGATTAAAGATTATTTGGCATTAATGGTAAGTTGGGATATTAAAAAAATAAGCAAATAATTACGGACTTTCATCAAAGAAATTCTGAATGATCCACATCAGTTATTCCAAGCATAATAGAACGCAAAATGTTACTCCAGAATTTATGCTTGATAATGAAATTTGCTAAAATCTGACAAACTTGATTGATATTTACCATGGGCTTGATTTGAGCTGTTTGGTTGTCGACTTTCTAGTTCGCTCTTCCAAGATTTCTCCGATTTGTTCATGATCTTCAAGAAATCATTTACAGACTGAGGACCAAAGCCCGCAAAGTGATTGTTGAAAGCTATTAGCACATCGCGTACATTAGTTTAGCATTTTGTATATTCTTAAAATTTCGGGCATATTCGATCATTTCTGTTGTTCGATCCTTTACAACTCTACCAAAATTTTTTTCATTTATACTTCTATCCCCAATAAATCTAGTGTAAATTTGATCGGCCGTTACTACTGTAGGGGTAGTTAATTCATCTCTAACACTCCAAACCATTGACATGTTTTGATCTTTTAGAAAATCATATATTTTGTCTTCAAACCATGAGGAATGTCTAACTTCAAGTGCATATCTAAATCGGGTATCAAGATTTCGAGTCATTGTCTGTAATGACTCAAACCCCTTCTTTACAGATAGGTATGGTGGAAGCTGAATCAGCAATAACAAGATTTTGTCGATCAGAGGCTCTAAGGCATTAAAAAAAATGGACAAAGGCTTGGAAACATCCTCGAGTTTTTTTTCATGTGTTATAATCTTTGGAAATTTTAATGTAAACTTGAAATCAAATGGTGTCTTGTTTTTCCAAGCTATAACCGCAAACCTCGATGGAATATTATAATAAGTCGAATCAACCTCAACAAAATTAAAAAATTTGGAATAATATGACAAATAATCTTTGCTCTCCATATCCTTTGGATAAAATGTCCCTCTCCATCCACCGTAACTCCAACCAGAACAACCGATATAGAAATTCAATTATCAAAGCCATTTGCAACAAGGAACATTATAAAACTTTCAGCATGATTGGTCAATAAAAAAAAGATTTTGTTGTCAACCTATCCTTACAAGTAGTTTATCCATTGAAAAAATATTAATAATACTTTTCTTTTTTTTGACAACTTTGGATTGCCAAATATCCATTTTGGTACAGATTATACTCTTCTGTTGCTCAGAGATATTCCACTATTCTCAATATTGTTCCATCTCTAGATGTCTTTATTCTTCAGATATTCTAATAGCATGATGTATATTTGATTTTTGGAAGCTTTTAGCATTGAAATGGTTTTTTCAATAGATTGGGGCAGACTAGGGATAACCACAGTCCATCCTTGTTTTTCATTTTGCGAATTCCTTCCTCTACAGCCGAACCCCCCTTTTGCACAAAGCACCCTAGGGCTTGAGGTATTATGAAAAACGTGACTTTCAAACGTTGTTCGTGGTTGATATAGGCATATTTTGAGAGTCTTCAGAAATTACTCCCATTCCAAAAAGATATGAGAGAGGCTAATAACTCATCATCGATTTTTTGCCAAGAATACACACGACCTTGTCTTTTAAAATAACCATTATGTGTGACGGAGCAAAATCATTGAATTGGTCATATAAATAAAATAAAACATCACAG
>WHSX01000249.1 GCA_009379865.1 Candidatus Nitrosocosmicus sp. | reverse complement strand
ATTTTCTTTTGCATTTTGAGTAAAGTTTTCAAACCACTCCCCTGCATCTTTTCTATCATTATTATCAATATTGTCTTCTATTAATGATTTATTTATTACATCTTTTTGTGATAGATTATCTGACGCAGGAATATATGTGACAGTAACTGCATATAGTTGTGCGTCAAAAGATTTAGCTAAATCTATGGCATATTCTGCAGCTTTGAATGAATGTTCGGAGCCATCTATCGCTACTAGAATATTTGAAATTTTTTTATTTGTTAAATTAAATGAAGTATAGTTTGACAAGGCTATCTTTATTCATATAGTATTAAGAATAAAAAGATAAGCCATTGTTAATTACCTTTGCAATAGCAGTACACAGATACTCTCAATCTTTGGAATCACAATTTCGAGCTTCATGATTGCAGGCGGGATATTGCTTTTCGTTGTCTCAATAGAGTTGCTAACACATGGTGGTTTGAGATTTGGTGGTACTGTTCTTGATGAGTCAGGTGTAGTTCCACTAGCATTTCCTTTGTTAGCAGGTCCCGGTGCAATTACTTCAGTAATATTATCTTTTCAGACTGCTGGACTGGTCGTAACAATCCTATCAATTACAATTGTGATCTTGATTACGTTTTCTGTATTTTATTCAACGGCACCACTTTATAGAATACTTGGCAGACGTGGTTCATTTATTATTACTAGAGTATTTGCAATTATGATTGCTGCTATTGCAGTTCAATATGTGGTAGATGGTTTGAAGACCATATAGTTTCAACAAAATTTGTTCTCATATTACTATTATTCCTTTATTAGGGCGCTGTTAACTTAAGCGTTTATCACCTCCTTGTTACGATATGTGACAAACAGATTCAACCAATTTAGCACATGTTTTAGTTTGCAATTTTCTTTTAGACATGGAAAGTAATCGTCGAAACTTTCAGTCCTGTCCTTGATGTACTGCATTGTCCTTTCTATAAGGCTTTTCTCCAAAGAGGAATGCACGTGATGATCTAGTTTCAGAAATCTACAAGCTTGTGGATACCAGGTACCTCCATCTGTTGAAACAGGATGATTGCCATAAACCTTGATCAATCCTGAGATAAACATTTCACCTACAAACATGTTTCTCTCTTTGGTTATGTTTAGTGCGAGAATTGCTCTGTTTTTTGGCTCAATTGCAACCAATCATAGCCAGATAATCCGGAGCCAACCTTGAATAATGTCTCGTCAACTATGAATTATGAAATCTTTGTTCTCTTTGCAGATATCTTGTGAGGCTTGTACTTTTGAATCCAGTTCCAGATGGATACATGGCTTCTTTTAACGATATGTAAAAAGGACAATGCTTTAGTGACGTTTCTGGTTGACAAACCAAGAAAATACAATTACTCAAGTACTCGATAAATGCAGTCGGATTTAATATTTGTTACCGAGACACTTCATTTATCAATTTCTGAAGCTGCTTTTCCCACCACCTCTGAAAGGGCAGGGTGAATATGGATAGTATTTGAAATACTTTCTATCATACCATTTCCATTTCTCATTGTTACTAGTACTTCATGAATTAAAGTAGATGCATCAGTTCCAAGTATATGACACCCTAAAATTTTTCTACTAACTTTGTCAACAAGAAATTTAACAAAACCTTCTTTGTCTTCTAATGCTAGACCCATTCCTGTTTGAATATATGGATAGACGGACTTTAGATATCGTATATCTTTTCTTTTTGTCAATTCCTGTTCTGTATATCCAACGCCTGCAACCTGAGGAGAACTAAATATAGCATGTGGCATAGCGGTATAATCAACTGGTATCTTTTCTTGATCGCTGTGAGAAAAAATGTTATGATATGCATACTGAGCTTCAAGATTTGCATTATGTTTGAACTGATATTTACCTACAACGTCGCCTATTGCAAATATACCGGGCATTGTTGTTTCAAGGTATTCATTAACCTTTATGAAACCGTATTCATCTACTTCTACTCCAGTTTTTTCTAAATTAAGTATACTTGAATTAGGTTGTCTTCCAATAGATACAATCAGCTGATCAGACTCGACTTCTACTTTTGTTTTCCCATCTTTTTTTCCTGCTACAACATGAAAAGTTTCAGATCCGTTGGGCCCTGGGACCTTGGAAATTGATTCCGTATCCGATCCTAGATAAACATTATATTTTTTGCTAAAAATTTGAGTAAATTTTTCACTTATTTCTTCATCTTCATTTGGAATCAAACGATTGTTTCTTTGAATGATATTTATCTTAGTTCCAAGACTACCAAAGAAATGTGCAAGTTCACAAGCAATATATCCCCCACCAATAAAAGTAATAGTTCGGGGTTGCTCTTTTAATCGAATCGCCTCATCGCTAGTTATAAATTCCGAACTTGCAAGTCCATCTATTTTAGGAATCTTTGGTACAGTACCTATTGCAATTAGAATTTTATCTGCTTTTATGCTCTCTTTGATATCATATTTACCATTTTTATTAGCATGATTTTTATTACTTTTCCCTTTTTCTCCTCTTGATAAAAAGGCTATTTCCTTCTCACCGACAAAATGACATTCCTCTGAATAAAGTAGTGGATTGTCTACTTGTAATAATCCGTTCTTTATTTTATGGGACTCATCATCAGTGATTTTATTCACTCTACCTATTACCTTCTCTAAATCTATGGATAAACTCTTAACACTTATGCCAAAAGTACCTGCGTTCTCAATCGTTTGTAATATATTGGCACTATGTATTAGTAATTTAGAGGGTATACAACCTCTATTTAGGCAAGTGCCACCCAACATATTTTTTTCAATTAGAGCAACTCTATATCCTTGTTGAGCAGCTGTATTAGCAATATCCAGACCTGTACCACCACCAACAACTATCAGATCGAACTTCCGCAATATTGTTTTATGATTTTTTAAACTTAATAATATTTTGTAAATGGATCACGGTAGATCAAAATCACTTGGAAATGAAGTGAAGTGAATTTAGAGTATCTAAGTGTTTGCCACCACCAGAAATAAACCATACGTATTATTTATTGTAAAATATCCTTTTTTGATGCATGTTTTATCGAGTAGATTTCAGCTTGTTATTAGGTTATCGATTTACCGATTTCAAAGTCTGATAATTGGAAAATATACGTATATGAAGATTCAACAATGCCTGTCTACATTCATAAATCAGTATATTTTAATAAAGTATATTTAATGAAATACTGATCTGAACTGATAGTTGGTTAAATTTTCCACATTTCAATAATGGGCTTCATTTATCTACTTTATCAAACAATAAATCAAGATGTATTTTAAATTCTTTGTTCCTAAGGCAACGAATCCTTTGCGACTAGTTTCGTTTCCCTTAGGATTTATTCAGATGTAGTAACAGAATCTAGAATTGATAACCTGTATAATCGAATTTATCAAGATTCTGATTAGTGGTATTAAAAATTTAAAGGTAAAGAAATTATTTGGATTCCCGAGATAGTAATATCAAATTCTCACATTTACTTATAATTCGTAGATATTTCCGGCTCTGTTCATTTAACGATAAACCTATAGCTCGAAGATGCTCTATCTCATATGTGATTAACAGAAACAGAACACCTTCAAAATATGTATGCGATGGTCTGTATTTGTATTTTTCAGGCTTATCCTTAAGACAAACCTCCGAAAGACTTGCTTTCTTTATCAAACGAAACCATGTTTTATTAGCTAAAAAAATGGAACTGGATTCAAAAGTACCATCCACAAGAGTTGTCATATCGTAGGAGGAAGATATCAGAGTATGTTGTTGATGAGACACTAATCAAAGTTGGTTCTGAATCTATCTGGTTGTGGGTTGCAATAGAGCCTGAAAACAGACAAATTCTCGCACATTTTTAGCGAATATATCCAAAGAAAGAAACATGTTAATAGCAGAACGATTCATTGCCGATTTAGTCAGAATTCATGGGAAACACCCTGTATCAACGGACTGTGG
>WHSX01000248.1 GCA_009379865.1 Candidatus Nitrosocosmicus sp. | reverse complement strand
GGATCTATTTCAAAAACTTCTATATAGGCCCCAGTAGGAAGAGCAAAATATTTACCCATTTTCTGAGCCCATTTATTGGCATTAAAAATTTTGGAATAAAATGACAAAGGACAACCCATTACATTTCGAGTATTATCGCCACAACCGTTGATTGTAAAGAATCCAGATTTTGCTATTTCTTTAATTGCATCAACTACATTCTTTTTCCTGACCCAATGAAGTTGTATATTTTGTCTTGTAGTTATTCTAAGGCTAGGTCTGACATCTTTATCATTTATAGTAGGACATACATCAGAGGAACCTATTGTATAATTATCAGCTATTCTGTCAAGTATATTCCATTGTCGAGAGGTAATTGGCCCTCCACCAGGTATGCTTATACGTAACATATACATCCAATCCTTTTCATTCCCTGTTTTTGCTCTATTGAATTCCAGATAGATACCATGCGATTTTGCTATTTGTTCAGATTCCCATGATATATTTTGGGAAGAATAGTCTCTAAACTCGTTAAACAAATTCCCTCTAAGCTTTCTAGAGTTAATCTTTGCAATCTCCACTTTGGAGTAGGCACTAGGATTGGTTCTGAAGTTTGGATTTATATTATTATCAAACATGATGAAAATAGATATGGATTATAATAATATATATATAAGGATACTATTTAAAATATATGTGAAAGTGCTTGTTATACGAATATGGTTACTAGCTTCTCTGAGCCATATGTCATTATAATTTAGTTTGATTTTACATATCACTATGAATAGTGAAAGATTCTGATACCTTGTCTTTTATTATTCAAAAATAGGTTTTGAGATGAATGTCATCATTATGGTTAATAATGTAGTAACAAATAGTAATAACAACTCTATTCGGAACTTGATTTTCAAGAGTTAGACCAAACATAAAGGATAGTGGTTAAATTATTAAAGTTGGCTGAAATAACGGGAGATAATTTTCGATCATCTCGACATTACGGTCATAAAATTAATTGATTCAGCACCACTAAAACTCCTCTCAGTAAACGAAATTACATCATCGTCTTTCACAACAATTTCATCCATAGGGGCCTAGTACCTGAACCCTAATTTATAGTCAGATTTGACGTGGGCCCAAGGGGGTTTGAACCCCTGACCTACCGGTTATGAGCCGGTCGCTCTACCAGGCTAAGCTATGGGCCCATTCATTTTAGTTTAAAAATGAAATGAGTGTATAAAGGTTTTGTTTATAAATGCTTAAACCTCAATATTTTGTTCTACATACTTACTGTAAACCGAATCTAACAAATTGTTCTGGGCTGCCAAAGAAATTCTTACAGCATTTAATATTTTTTGGTGTTTGTCTTCTGAGCACTCGTTTAGTATATTCTCCCAAACTTTGGCATGATATATATCAACTTCTTTGTGGATAGCAAAATAGCGATGAGAATCATCGTCAACTTTCTCATAAAATTCTTTAAGCCCCTTGCTCTTCGTTTCACTAATCTTTGGTAATTCTTTTTCAAAAGCATAAAGACTTGCGACTCCTTCTTCAAAAGATGATTTAGAAACGGCCAACAAATTATCTACAGCTTTTATTGTAGAGGGTTCACCAGGATATTCATTCAATTCCTCAGATCTTACATTTAATGACGAAGCAAATCTAATCCATGGTTCAATATGATCTCTTTCTTCAGCCAAATTACTCCTGATTAAATTATCATACTTTTCACTCTTGTTGTTGATGAGGGTGTTCTCTACAAGATGGGGTACATTCTTCACCAATTGATAGTATTCTTTTGAATATCCAGCTAAATGATCCAGAGTAAGTTTACCTGCTTGCCACATTTGGTAAAACTTATGTTTTAACAAACTACTTTTTTCAATCTCAGCATTAATTTGATCCATTAAGAGAGTCATACGATCTATTTCTGACATTTTTCCAATAATAAACATTTTGTATATGAAATCTTCATTTGAGCGAAAAACTTGGAATTCATGTAACTTTGGGTATCCATAGATTTAATTTTTAATCACTATTCTGTTGCTGTCCCCTTACAATTGCCGTAATTAATTCATTCTTAATCTCATAAATTAAAAACAGCATTCATGGGGGGATAATCAACTTAGTCCTAATATATTAGATAAAAGGTAAAATAATGGCAAATTCGTTTATCAATCCATCATTAGTAATTTGAAAGATATATTTTATTTTACACAGATACTATGAACCTCAATATCTCCTCAAAGAAGGACGGGCTTGGTGGAGTATGTTTTTACGACCATGTATATCATAATAGTGATAAGGAAATTCTTTTGATTAGTTTATCCATTGCTTATCTCTAAAAGCGATTTTGCGGTATTACTGTGTAATATCCAATCTTTAGTTATTTATTCTATGGATCAAGGAAGAATTCCTTATGGCGTCCTCGACCAATGCAGTGGCTTGACGTATAGGAATATTTTTAGCTATGGACAAATGATCAGCAATTACTTTTAGCGCCTGGATTGAGCGATATATTTCAGATATTTCACGTAACGATTTGACAGGATTATAAGACAATAGTGATGACATGAAAGAATTTGATAATACTTTAGCTTTATTATGAGGATGCATATAATTCAGCGACGCTTCAAGTTCAAGATATGGTTTGAACATTTATCCAATTATTTTCATAATTTTAGAATCAGTCTTGTTTTTATCTACATTTATTGGAATATCCAAATAGTCGTCAGATTCTTGGGATTTGTAAATTGATTGTAGAATTTTGAGTGTATGTAACCTATTCTTTTGATCATTTTTTGTATATTTTAAACCATCAAGGGAACGACTCGAGTTAGTCGAGTACAAGACGATTTTGCTTAAATCGCTATGGACTGTGAAATTATGTCTAAAAGCATTCGATTTTCTGCTAAATTTATGTTTACGCATCGTACAGATGTATGATTTAGACTTCATAAAAAAATACTATCATATTAGGTATATTTGAGTTACTCGGAGTAACTTAATATGACATATTTATAACATAATAAAAAAAGTAAAGAGTTAATTATTATTTGGGTTTGAAGAGCTTTTGACAAGAATATTTCCTATAAATAACCAAATTTGGTAGGGGAGAACTAATTCTACAAGTTAAACTTTCTTTTCGGGGGTTCTAAATAATCATACCTGTAACATGCGATTATGAAATCGGACTGTATAGATTCCTCTTGTTGCAAACTTAATAACAATCATAATTTTGCTTGTACACTTTTCGGATTATAAAATAACTTCAAAAGCATTTTTTGATCCGTATGACTATTGTATTTTAGTGGCATACCAATATCAATGATGAATTTTTGAACTTGCAAAAAAATAATTGTTTTGGTACAGATTGTATTAACTAATTTGCAGACCTCTTGGAGAAAAAAATTTATTGATTAAAATACAAATATTCACATTTAACACATTGAATTTTTTTGGGCTTGTTGTATCCGAAAGGTTGCAGTACAGTACATTTAGATAACTCACAATCTTGACACAGCACACGACATCCGAACTTATCCTTAATCCGATTATTTTTTTTCAGAGAGGTAATAGTAAGATACCTTTTATCATCATTCAGTGCTTCTTCCAAAAAGCGTATGCTATTTTCATCATATTTTGACACGACAATATCAGAATCTATTTGTGGAGGTTCCAGTCTCTTGCTCAATATTTAGATATGAGAGTACATATACTTAGATTTTCCTTATTAACGCAAAATCTAGCATAAAAAGAATTGATTATTCACGAAGAGCTCAATCTTTCAATGAATACTAGAGAAAAGAAATTCAATAGTAGAAATTACAAATAAAAAGGATTTTATAATATCTATAAAATACTCAAATTGAAGCTCCGGTGGTGTAGTAGCAATAAAAGCTGCACAATCCGGTCAAGCATTGCGGCCTTTCGAGTCGCAGATCCCGGGTTCAAATCCCGGCCGGAGCATCTTGTTTTGTGCTTGTTTTTGGGCTCCTCGAAAGTCCGCGGGTCTATTTTCCGTATACGATTTATTTTCCGTATACGAGGTTTCCGTATACGATTTGCAATTGATACAATAATAGCCTAATTTTGTAAATACAGCTTTGGGACCAC
>WHSX01000247.1 GCA_009379865.1 Candidatus Nitrosocosmicus sp. | reverse complement strand
CAGAAGGTCATGAGAGAACTTATAGTGTCAATGCTCATGTCACATGACACAGGCATTGTTTTACATTATTTAAGGCCGAAAGAAGAGGATGTACTCTCCGAATACCAAGGCAATACCACTTCTAACGGTAAATCAAGATGAAACTTCTTTGAATGAAAAAGTCAAAGAGTTAGAAGAACAAAACAAGACGAGTATCTATATTATAAAAGGCAAAATGGAGGAAAAGGATGAAAAAGTCAAAGAGTTAGAAGCAAAATATCAAACAATGAACGGCGTTTTACAAAGTTTGCTTAAATCTATTTCTTCTGTAGATGAATCTGGAAAACAAACCATAGCAAAGCAATTGATTAAAGAAGGCATATTTCAATAAAATCTAGGTAATATCCAAATAGATCATGGATTTTTAAATTTATTATTTCATTTGAAATGGTTTTCCTTGTCTCTATTTTCAGTTGTTAGACATCGCGTTGGTCCATAACTATTATGTCGATTTTGTTCATCAATTATGACTAGATTATAACCTAACCCAGTCAATACAATATTGATGAAAATTCTATAATTGATGTGTGATAACAACGCTTTTGGAATTTTCAAAGTTTGAAGAATGGTACAAATTTCCTCAACGGTCATTTCATCACGGATCATAGACTTGATTTTTTGTATATTTTTTTTTACGATAAGATAATTAGAGAACAAAATATATCGAGGATCACTTCTGATAACGGTATCAGCTGCCTTCATATCCTCTGATGATATAACGGTTTTTTTATCATCCAAACCTAATACACGTTCTAATGGAATAACACACTCCTCCGTTTTAGTACATAAATCATATATTTTTCTAGAAATTGTAATTTGACGATTTTTCCCATCGTAAAAGTCTGTATCCATATTGAATGATTTCAAATCCTTTTCTTTTCTTGTTCTCAGATAATTGCGAATTATTTTTTGATAATCTATCAGAACGAAACGTATACTGTCATTTATCAAACTCCTATTATTAATTTTGGATAATAATGATAGAGAGGTGCCGTAGCCATTCCAAAAGTATTGTTCAACTTCTTTAAAGAATCTTTCTGTTACAAGGTACTTGAGCTCATTGTTGTTTATGGCCTCTAACCGGTCTTTGAATTCTAGCGATATTTGAAGCAGGATATCAACAGCGAAATTCTTCGGTAGATACTCTTTATAATTATTATAATACCATAGGAATGGAAACCGTTTGTACATATAATTATCCGGAATTTTGTTTTCAATTTGTATTTCATATGCATTGGATATAGATCTTCCTGTTGGGTTTTCAGCAATTTCCTCATCTACGTCACGATATATGTCAATAGTGGGAAGATTTTCTATCACCTCATTCATTTGTTTGTAGAATTTGTCACTGATTGTATTTGGACTGTTATTTTTAATATTTAGCAAGAGATACAAAAGCAGTCCTCTGACGTTTAGCATATAGTGATTCTTTCTTTTTATTTTATTAGATTCACCAGGTTGAATAATTTTCCTATAACTTGGAATTTTACCTTCTTTTGTTTCATAGGGGTTTTCAATCTCAGCTTCTGGTATTATATCTAGGTAACGTCTTAGATTGTTGTAAGAGAAAAGGAGGCTTGAATAGACAAAGATAGTCCCCTTTTGTCGTTTTTCTATTATGGGTACTCGCCCCTTTTGTATTTTTTCTACTATCAAGTTGTTAGAATTAACAAAGAATATTTTTGTTCCATCAATTTCAGGTTTAAGAATAATTTTTATATATTGTTTATCGAAGTCTTCTCCGATCTGGATTTCTAAATATTTTCTACCGTCTTTATCTTTTTTTTTGTTCTGAGGAAAATTCAAGTTCTCGCTCTTTCTTCCAATCAAATGAGGCACAATATGTTCGAAAAAACCTAGATTTTATTCGAACTTCTAATTTTTTCTTCTGCTCAGATGATTTGTACCCTTTAATTTGATTGTCATCATCAAATATTTCATCGTGTCTTATTAACAAATTACCTTGATCTTGTAAAGCATCAGGTGTCAATTTGGCTGTAACTTCATAAACATAGGTTTGTCTATCCTGTCCCTCGATTTGCCTTATTTTTTTATCTATGTCCACTGAGCGCAGAGGAGTAAGACTGGTACCTATGGAGTATATAACTAATCTTGGAATTTTATTAATTTCATACTTTGTCTTTTTGTCAGTCTTTTTATTAGTTTTGTCTTTACTAAGCACAGATTGAGCATATTTTTTGTCTAATCCTAGTTTTTTCATATGACAATTGATAATTAATAATTGTATGAGTAATATTAAAAAAGTTCATGAAAGAATATCATTGTATATTCCAGAATCGATGCGAGTAACAATAGATACAAAACGATCTGACATTCCTAGAAGCAGATTCATCCTCCGTATATTAGAAAAGCATCTGAATGGAGGAATTTAGAGTTGGAAACGAATTTTGCAATTGATTTGGAAGTATCGAAATGCCCTATTGACTGTACAAGCTGTAATAGAATTTACTCAAATAAACATATCAACAGTCAGATAATATGCAAATGTAGTTGCCATGATCTAGACCATCAGACATGTCAAAAAATAGAGGACGAATTTTTACACGAATCGGTATGACCGCCTTTTACAATCTCAATTCTAAAACAGGCTACACAAAATGCAAATTTTGCGGGGCACCAATAACGTTTGATCCAGAAGTAATAGGGCGAAATGGAAGACAAAAACCCCTTAATCCCAATACTAGATCACCACATCGATGCTTTAACACAAAAGCGGTTGAAGAAAGTATTCCATTATTAAGTATTAACCCCAAGACCGAGGAACATCAATCTAACCGCAATGATAGTCTTTCATCTAACAATACCAGTGAGGCTAAATTGTCTTTAGAAAACCTTGAAAAACTAAATAGACTAAAAGATGATGGCAAGCGCATACTACTAACCCTAGATCAAATAATTATGACTAGTGAAGAGAATAGACAATTACTGGAGAAAATATTACAAAAGATTTCAAATGATCGGAATACTAATAGTAACAGCGAAGGTTGACTAAGGGCCCAAAATCACTACAAATTTTTTCTTGTCATTTTTTGTAAACATAAAATAAGATACCGAAATTATTAAATTGTACTCTACAAACTCAAATCCATCTGAAAACGTCGACAACAATAAAATTCTTAGTATCAAGAGACGGAAAGGAAAGGAAGACACTAGCGATACTAGAACTAGGCCAAATAAAAACAAGGAACATTTACTTTATAAATATAGCAAACAAATTCCCTTGGCAGAAGCCATTCTCATTAACAATTGGCCTGTCTATCTGCAAATACCAGATGGAAAACCAATCCTAACTGAAAATATTGAACTGGAAACTACAACATTGTTACCTCCTAGTAACTCGGCATATCTAAGTAAAGAATACGTTTTTCATCAACAAGTGAAATTGAATCATACATTCAAAGAGCAAAGACTCAAACCATGGACTCATTGTTTTATCAGGTAAAAAACATCTGGAAAAAGTACTTTGACATAGACGACGATATTATTAATATTTGTGCAGCTGATACAATTTTTACATATTTTCAGGATAAACTAGGAATGACACATTATTTATTATTTGTTGGAGATAACAACACTGGAAAAAGTAACGCTTTAACAATTTTTGAACAATTAGCTTACAGACCACTAAAAGACATTAGTATTAGTCCTGCTAACATCTACAATTTCCTTGGTCAATTTGAAGAAGGTCAAGGAATTATCCTAGAAGATGAAATAGACAACATTGAAGAACAGGAAGAAAAAATGAGAATTTACAAAGCAGGATATACTAAAGGAGCCAAAGTTACAAGAATGTATGATTCATCTTCAGGATCGACAAAGGCAAAGGAACAAAAAAGATACAACACCTATTGTTTTAAGGCTTTTAGCTCCGAAAAACAACCTACATTTTACAAAGCTAAAGGTTTTGTTGAAAGAATTTTTACTGTTAAATGCTCATCAGGGACTCCTCAATATGATATAACTGAAGTAATAAATGATGCGGGAGATGCAAGGGCTCTGTTCATTTAACGATAAACCTATAGCTTGAAGATGCTCTATTCCTTTTA
>WHSX01000246.1 GCA_009379865.1 Candidatus Nitrosocosmicus sp. | reverse complement strand
ACAGCAACAAGGTCGGAATAATGATCGCGGGCCAGCATAACGTAACGATATCTGGAAACGGTATCATAACAGGTTTCCAATCTGGAATTTATTTATCTGGAAGTAATGATGTGTCCGCTCACGATATAAATGCTAACAACAACAAGGTTGCTTTTTACGTAACTGGTGCTCAAAACTCCGAAATAACCAACAACATGGTAAATAATAACACCATAGGTGTGGCTTTGCATTCGTCGGATGGGGCAGATATTAAATACAATCAACTAAGTCAAAATAGGCTGTCAGGAGTCACTTTAATCAATACTGCAAACAGTTTGATCAATGGAAACAACATATTGAATACAACTAATGGAATTTTCATCGATACACAAAGTTCTTTAAATTATGTGGACTTTAACAATGTATTCAATAACGTACTCGATATCAACAATGCAAATAATCTCCCGATAAATATTAACAATAATCACTATACTAACAACAACTGTATGACTAGTCTTCCATCGGGTTTATGCATAGGTAGGTAGGTAGGTAGCAAGCACGAAGGTAGCAATTAACACATCTATTTTTGTTTATTATAAACCTCAGAGAAAATCTTATGAAAATATAAATATTAAAAAAAATAAGAGTGATTGTTTGGTCTCCTAACCAACGGAATCAGTTTATGAAACCGTGTTATTACTCATATTCATTTCCATAGTGTTAGTTGAATTTGAGTCATTCATCATTAGGGGCATCGCTGACATATTTTCGCCATTCATATTTAGTGTACTCATCATATTTTGCATCATCAATGGAATCCATTGATCCATGAATTTTGAATCCTCCATCATTTTGTTCATTATGTTCATCTCCTTCTCGGGGTTTAATACGAGTCCATAAATTGGGGATTCACCAAAGTGATTGTTAATCATTGAAGGGTCCAATTCAATAGCAAGTGTATTATTATTGGATGTTGTCCAAGTAGTCGGTACATTTAACACAGGTCCATCTTTCATTGTTATTGTTACAGAGCCCTGAATGACTTCGTTATTTCCATCCATTTTCACATCACTAATAGTTGCGTTAGATATTTGATGCATATGAGGAGCAGATCCATTTTTCATTACCATATCAAATGTTGAATGAAAACCTGAATCAGTAAGGTTTGAGGGATTAAAATAGCCCATCCAATGACCTGCTAATACCCAGTCATTATTTATGCTTGCTATAGGACCATAACCGAATTTATAATCAGAAAGAGATCCCGATAGTGCTTGTGCATTGGTGCCTGTCAGAGATAATAATGCTCCTGCTATTACAAAAATGCTTAAAATTCTAAAAAAGTTAGTGTATGTAAACACATGAATATTTTATAGAACACCGTCTATTAAGTTTTATATAGTAATATTTATAGAATCTCTACATTTATGCATCTAATTCGCGGCTGATAACAAAAGGGAATCAACTTATTAATTACTAATTTGGCTATTTCAAAGCTGATGCTTAAAAGTATTTAAAATACATTACCTATATTATAGAGATTTAATTATTTTGCATTTTGTGAATTGGCAGAGAGATATTGCAATTTCAAAAATTGATGGTAAAATGGTTGTAATCAAAAGAAATAAGACTGTAAAGAGCATTAACGAGTATCTCCTAGTTTTCATCTTTACATTTATTTCATTTGTACTATTGCACCCTACGTCCCCGTTTAGGACTGGAAAATTTATTCTGCTAAATGAAGGTTCTCTTAGTCGGCAGAAATTGAAGGATCTGGGGATTCGCACGCCTAGATTAATAGAAATTAACAATGATGTCATCATCGAAGAATATATCGATGGCGGCAATCTCTATGGATTTCTACAAAAGAGCAACAACTTAGAAATTGTTAACAAAGTTGGCATAATAACCAGAAATCTGCACGATAGCGGATCTTGCTTCATTGACAACAAAGCTCAGAACTATTTGGTAAAGGATTTAGAAATAATTCGAACCGACTTGGGTTTGATACAAAACCATGCCTCAGAATATACAAAAAG
The DNA here is from genome assembly GCA_009379865.1 of Candidatus Nitrosocosmicus sp. Classification (GTDB taxonomy): domain Archaea; phylum Thermoproteota; class Nitrososphaeria; order Nitrososphaerales; family Nitrososphaeraceae; genus Nitrosocosmicus. The sequence continues at coordinate 2,106 of WHSX01000246.1, read as the reverse complement.
CGTTGACATTGGTATTTTCTTGGCTAGCCTATTGGATCTAGATAATGAAAAGTATAAGATTATAGAAAAATCATTTTTGGATGGATATAAAAACAATCCAACTGATAAATTGCCTTATCTATCAGTTATAGTAAGAAATATTGCTGCCCTCGTGTTAGTATCCGATCATTCTAACCTAGCAAAAAATCTACTAAAGAAATCAGATATCAAATAAGACTAAATTGGTGGTAATTCCACCTTTTTATCAAAACCGCCTGAACCAAATTTGCAATAAAAGCACTTATCAGACATCATATATGGAATTTGTTGGATTACAACAGCTCCCAATTTCAATGCAATCTTGGTAATTATTCTATATTTTAAAGGCATGGCAGGAATCACCTCTTTGAAATAAACATTATAGTGATCAGGGCAAAATTTAAGGGTAACATTTGAAGTAGGTTTTTTATCAGTATCTACATTTTTACTATTTGTATTTAAAGTTTTGGCAACATTAATTTGCTCTCTAATGTACTCGTGCTTAGGACAAGGACAGTCTTTTCCTCCTGGATGTTTATAAGCTGGAGTATTTTTCCAATCAAATCCTGGAAAATCTTTATCAAAATCATCCATTATTACTCAGTTATTAATCCACAGGATAGAATATAAATATATATTTGTATGATATTCACAATCGGCTGAAATATGGTAAATATCAGCACATAATCTAAATGATATTCAGATCTGACAGGGATATTTAGCTTACTACCTCAATAATTAACAAAGGTTATCTTTGCAGTAGAGAAATTATCGCCTTTAAGACTCGTTTATTATTCAAAATCTTACATGTGAGCTTTGAAATCATTTATTCTTATTCATTTGAGAAAGAGGTAACCGAAATGCAATCAGAAAAAATATATCTTTCCATATATTAACAGGTTGTAAGCGGCGTGGTTCAAGAACAGAACAGTGGAAATCCAGCTACAGCTCCTTCTGCTGCAGCTTCAGGATCTACGACAAAAAAAGACAATAGATCGGAAAATTCAATAGATTCAAATCAAAAAACTCTGTCAGATTTCAAAAAATCATTAATTGAAGAACAAAAACTAGGGGAAACCCATATTGAGAAAATCTTTGGAAGTATTGAAGAAACAAAGAAGATTATTGACGAAGAAAGAGTAAAGTTAGAAGCTGAAAGACTAAAACTAAAACAAATCAACGAAGTAAAGGATGCAGATTATGCAAAATTTACAGAGTTAAAGAGCAACCTGATTGAAGAAAGAAAAAGAATGAAAACATTGGATACCAAAGCATCTAGCGGAGGTCCAAGATCAAGAAGAGACAAGTATAATCTATCAAATTTGACAAGGGCACTAGAGCAGATAGAGAGAGACATTCAAACAAAGAAATTATCAAAGGATGAAGAAAGACGGTTGGTCATAAAATCAAAGGAAATAGCTACTAGGTTACATGCTTTAAAAGTCATTCACAAGAAGGAAGACACTTACAAATCACTGGCAACAAAGTTTGATGACATTAGAGGAAAAATGAATGTCATATTTGACCAAAAAGCTGATGTAGGAAAGGGAATCGGTCAAATAAAGTCAAATTTAGATGAATTGCTAAATAGAAGGGAAGAACTTTATGAGGAAAGACGAGGTGTGATTCACAGAGTTAGAGAAGCCGGGGCTAAGATAGAAATGGTAGATACTCAACTTAATGCTATAGAGTTTAAGAGAAATAGGTTACAGCATTCTTCAGAGAGACAAAGACGTTATAGTCCAGAAAGAAAGATCAGGCACGAAATACCTCAAGACAAAATGCGCAAAAACAGAGAAAATCAAGAATTATGGAATTCGTTAAAGGAGGTCGCCATGAAGAAAATGTCGAGCGGAGAGAAACTCACTTTCGATGAAATGAAATTGATTTATGCAGAAGAATCTGACTAAAAATGAATAGTTAAGGTAAATCATTTTTAATTTTTTACGACCATACTAATTGAATGCTATGAAAGCAGACAGTGTTATTTCAGGCATTTTTAGTTTAATTCTTATCTATATTTTTTTTAGTTTAAAATTTCAATCCTAACATAAAATAGTTTGTTTAAAACTTGCATGGAATTTGGTT
>WHSX01000245.1 GCA_009379865.1 Candidatus Nitrosocosmicus sp. | reverse complement strand
GATAAAGAGCTCCTGTTGCAGAAGCAGCACGCATATAATAATCAGCAGAATTAAAACGCATTACGCGTGTTATACCACAAGAATAAAACAACAGGGATGATAGATCAGCTAATGTAATAATTTTAGAAACATCCTTCGAAGAGGGTAATGGAGAAGTAAATTGGGTCTTGTTATTAAGTGACTCATTGTTACTTGATAAATTACTAACTGCTGATATAGCATTCAAGGTGGGATGAGGAAAATCTACTGGAAGAGGGAAAGAAGCTAAATCTTTATACACTTTAAAGGGTTTAGGTCGATTATTCCAATCCAAATAGTAATTTGAATTCATGACACTAAATTTAGAATGTTTTGTCATTTCATGATAATTAATCGAATACAAGATATCATTATTCATGTGTTAAAAAGTTATAACAATTACAACCTATTTAAGTTAGAAAATACATGTGATAAATTCAACCAGTCCATCAACATTCCTGTTTGCTCTCTAGAGATAGCCCATCAATAAAACAAAAGGGCCCGAAATAGAATTCTTTAAGCGGTTGGCTCAACAAAATGATACTAATCGTAATTACGCGTCTCTAATTCAAATAGGATCTCATGCCAGGGGAAGTACAAATGAAAAAGTTGATCCTTGTCCATCAGTATTATTCTGGGCCCAGATTCTACCTCCGTGGGACTCTATAATATGTTTTGAAACATACAGGCCTAAACCTATATGATTATCAACTGTAGAGACAAATTTGTTAAATAGTTTTGAAAGAACATATTTGTCTATTCCTTTTCCATCATCCTTTATTTGGACGAGAATGAATTTGTCATTATCGTGTTTGTCATCATGTTTTTCTAGACTTTCGTACTCATGTCTTTTAACTTGGTTAATTTCGTCTAGAAAATACCTATCTACAACATTAACTTGTACTGTAATCGTGCCAAGGGATTGGATGAATTCCACCGAATTATTAAACAGATTTGTCAACACTTCATAAATTCGAATTCTATCTACATTGGCCCTTACCGATTTTTCACAACTTTCAGACACCTCGAATTGAATGTTCTTATTTTTTAGATTGTCATCCGTTTTAAATACATACCTATAATCGTCTACTGCTTCAGAAACTATATCATAAATATTGCATTCTACTTTATTCAAATTGAAAGTGGTATTGTCTATTTTAGCAACATTTAGTATATTCATAACGATAGAGTTTAATCTATTGGCGTTTCGCATGATAGAATCAAAATAATGTTTGTAGTATTGACCTGCTTCATTGTTTTCAATATCTATCGTTGCCATTTCCGAGTATCCTAAAATTGCTTGTGTAGGAGTTCGCAATTCATGAGCTATGGTATCAATCAAGTTTCTTTGCATTATGTCTTGAATATATAGTCGCTCTGCTAATTCTGCTCTACCCCATTGCACATCAAACAACAATTTGTATTTATTGATAGAGTCTAATTGGGTAGTATAAAAATAAGAATAATCGACTTTATGAATAACATCGTTTGATTGATTTTCATCATTTAGATGAGGATTTACAATTAGCAGATGATATTTATCTACGATAAGGATCAACGATTCAAGGTCAATATCATCACCTTTTGGTAAAGACCTAAACAAGAAAAGTGATTCCTCTTGTTGTTCCATTGTGCCTAATTCCAAAATTATATGTTTTAAATTATTTGACTTTAGTATTGTAAGATCAGGAATAATAAATTTGACTTTAATCTTATTTTTTAGAACTATATTTTTTAAGAGCCCAAAAAGATCTTTTGATATAAAATTATTGATCCCCCATAGGGTAGAAGCATATAACAAGACTTCATGTTTTGATGTACTTATTAATTTTTCAACGAATTGTTTTATACCCTTCTTGTCAACTTCATGTATAACGGAGGCCACATCAAATTCAGTTTCTAGACGCTGTATTTTCTTTGTAGCATATATTCCAAAATGCCATAACTGTTCAAAGATTAACCTATATTGTTCTATTATTTCGTTATTGTTACTAGTAACATATTTCAAGTCACTCATCACATTATTTTTACTAGCCGATTTAAGATGAAACACACAGGCTGACTCATTAACCATGAATTTTAGATTCAACTTGTCAGCATGTCGTATATCTGCAACGGATAACAGTTCTTTTATCTTGTGTACATTAGATAGACTGACTTCTGTTAAAATTTTAATTTCAATCTTGTCTTCCTTAAGATCTGCTAATAATTTGCAGAAGGAATCATTACTGATTCCAAGTGATTTGGAAAATGATGAATAGGGTCCACAAAAAAAGATGTATCTAGATGTAATTCTACAAATATCTAGATATCTATTCGGATCTGAAGATATGTCATTCAATGTTTTGAATACACCCCTAAACAAGTATAATTCCGAAAGGTAATATGGGGTTTGACGGAATCAATTAAGGTTTTAGTTATTTGATCTAAGATTCGATGGGCTTTTTCATCAACAGCATACTTATCTTTTCTACGACAGTAGTTGGACTGATTGGTTTTACAGCAAACTCATCTGCGCCGTAATCTAAGACTCGGGTCTTACTGTTTTCGTTTTCAGCAAGTGCAAAAATCTTTATGTCAAGAGTCAACTTTCGTATATTTACGATTAACATGGGACCTCTATCGGCAGCAATCGTGCCGTTTATTAGTACTATATCCACCTTATTATTCAATTCCTTCAGCTTATCGAGACATTCTAGGGCGCTAGCCGTCTTGTACACTTTAAACTTGGCCAAAGTGAAATGACCCGCTAAAATATTGGAGACATCAATATCATTCTCTACTAATATAATAGAATGCTTAATGTCTACAGTGGATTCGGTTAGCAACTATGTATGTAAATCACATCTCGGATAAATTAATCTTTCCAGAATTACGAAACCTGACATATGTGACTGTTTGATTGGTTTATATTCTCAAATAACAAATTCAAAAATAATAAAGGTTATACGGATTTCTAATCAGAATCTAGATCGAGTGCAGGAGCTGGAACAATTACCACTGGTTTACCAATCGCTTTGATCAAAGTATTTTGAATTTGAACCAGGTTTTGCTGTATGGCAGTTTCATTGTCGTCATTCAATGCCAAAATAGCGTCATTTGTATAATTTAACAATCTTTCTTTCATCAGCAAATCTGAAGAATCGGATGTAGAATTAGTTTGATTTGCCTGTGATTGTATTTGTGGTTCTGCTTGGTTAAAATCTTCTTGGGCAAGTTGACTTACATTTTGGTTGGTGTGGTTACTAGTGTCAGGAGCAGTGGTATTACCAATAGTAGTAGTGGTAGTAGTGGTATTAGCTACCGGTTGACCATAACCGCTATAGCTTGTTGTACTTAAAATCATAATTAAGCTTAGGGACATAATAACTGGAACAACTATTTTCATAAATGATTTCATCATGATATCTAGGTCAACAATATTTATATAAATGATTGGAATAATAATCGCATCTGTTCAAAAACGATTTAGTATTATACATGATAACGTTATTGTTTAAGGTTTGATATCAAAAAGATTGTTAATGGTATGAGTCAATTGGGTGTTGACTTAACCAGTACTATTAACTCAATTTACTCTAATACATATATATAATAATTAAGTTAGGCTTATGAATAGGATATAGACTACTGCTAAATCAAGTAAGATGCCCGTTAGAAAACTGATTTGTGATGAATTTAGACAAATCGAGGTTGAAAATATTATTGAATCACAAGTCACATCGGTATTAAAACAACAATTCATCTCGAATATCCTTATTTCAATATTCTCTAAAAATTATCAAGTAAATGTTTAGCTATGACACGAATAAATATTTTTAATAAATGAAAAACCGAGACTAGAAAAATAGTTCTAGTTTACTGGAGAGGATTGAAATCTCTCACTGTGTGCTGTTTGCAGATGCTAAAGCATTGCTTTGATTTTCAGGCTCTACATACTGTTCCTGTTCCATTCCTTGTCCTAGAGAGGTATTACCGCCTGATAAGGATGTATTATTGGTCAAGATTTCCTGATTTCCTGATGTCAAGTTCTGTAATTCTTGAACGGTTCCGACATCTGGTGATGTTTGGTTACCTGAACCGGCGCTTGTTGCATTGCCTGATGTTTGGTTACCT
>WHSX01000244.1 GCA_009379865.1 Candidatus Nitrosocosmicus sp. | reverse complement strand
GCGATATATTCACACATCTTTTCATAAAAGCTGTTTGGACTAATTACGCAAGAGAACTAATGATTACTGAAGTGATTGCATAAAATAGTGACATATCCCATAGTGGCTTTATATTTGAACTCACAATTGAACTCTCAGGATGAAAATGTCATTATTTGGTTTTACAATTTATGAGTTAGTTACTTGTTTTGATTGTTCTCATTAACCTAGCACTAAAAGGGGTGAATATAGTAATCGAATCGGTAGAATCAAGAACATTTCCTCGTAGATTAGGGATTGTAGTCCGCATTAGAAATACAATGTGTGTCCTTTGATTGCTACTGGATTTCCACGGAAAATATTATGTTTCTATGATTCCTTTTGAGCAGGGGATGAAGGAGTTGCCTATTACCTTAGTTAGTGAATTTATAAGAGCTAAACCATTAAAGTTAAATTCTTAATACTTGAATAATTTTCATGGTCAGAAGTATCCCTGACTCGGAGCGTGTCTTAGTCTTTCAAGGTGGTGGGTCGCTTGGAGCTTACGAAGCAGGGGCTTACCAAGGAATCTATGAACTGTTAAAAAAATTAGATAACAGGAATTCGATTTACAATAAATCTACTTTTGATATAATAGCTGGTTCCTCGATAGGTGCTATTAATGCGGCTATACTAACAAGTCATGTAATTGAGATTGGTTCATATTAAGGTTCAGCTGAAAAATTAATTGATTTCTGGCACTATCTTTCTAAGGAATCGATGATCGAAAAAAATCCTTTTTTCGAAGAATGGTGGGATTTTTGGCATTCAATTTATAACCATGTTGCGTCAGGAGAAGCTGCCAGATGATACTACTCGTCCAAGGAATTTTCTCTATTTGGGGTACCCAATATGTTCACTCCAATGACACCACATGGTGACATCAAGTTTTTTGATATCCAGAATACATGGTATAGATTTGACATTCGACCTTTAAAGAAAAGCTTGGAGCGATTTGCAAAGTTTCCAATAGCGACGGAATGGGAAGAAGGACAACCAAGGCTCTTGTTAATATCGGTTGATGTTGCTACATCTTATCAGGCTGTTTTTGATAGTTATAAACGAAAGGATGGCACTAGATGTACTGAATATGGTAAGCATATAAAAAAAGATGATGGTACTACAGAATTTGAATATGTTATCCCATATGATGAGGGCATCACTTCCGATCATGTTATTGCTAGTGCAGCATTCCCAGTTAACTTTGATTATGTGAATTTGGATGTTCAAAAAAATGATATTTCTTTAGGCAATAAGGTATTCTCTAATGAGACAAAGATTAACAAATTAGAATCTAATGAGTATAAAGTTCAGCAGAGAAAATTCTGGGATGGCGGCTTGATGAATAATACTCCTTTGATGAGCGCCATCCAGAAACACAGAGACTATTGGTATAATATGAGAGGCATAGCAAATAATATTCCTTCCTTAGGAATAGTTATAGTAAATCTGCATCCATCTGCACAAGGGGAGATTCCCCTTGATCATGACGGAGTTCTAAATAGAAACAATGATATAATTTTCTCAGACAGATCGATTACAGAGGAGGGGTACCTATTGCTTATTTCAGACTATTTTGATTTAGTAAAACAGTTTACAGATTTGATGATTGAAACGGGGATAAAAAAAGAGAAAATAGATTCTATTTTGGATAGAGAAGTAAGACATCACGATATGTTTTATAAGTTAAGAACATATAGAAATATTGTGGAAGGCCGATTCAATATAACAGACATAATCAGAATAGAAAGAAAGAATGACGAGGATACGATTTCAAATAAAACATACGATTCCTCTTTCAAGACAATAAACGAATTATTGAAACAAGGTTATTCTGATTCGATTGAATTTGGGAAGAAATATTATCAGAACAAGAATAAAGATGAAGAAATAAGCAAGTAAACGATACATTTTAAATATTTTGCTTTTCCAATTTTTAGTCATTTATATCAAAGGTTTAATCCTGACAAGGACCACTCACCTCTGCTATTTTAGAATCAAATATCTTATCTATTTACTAAAAATGGACTTTGATCTTCCTTCTAATGTGGCTGTAAGGTTTACTATCTCGGACAAAGCCAGCCAGAAGGCATGTAAACAGGCCGAAATTAATATACCTTGAAGGTACCATTTTATTATTAGATAGACTAGAAACAGAGCACATCCTCACGCTAGTTACTCCAAGGTTAAGATCATCTTTTTAAATTACTAAAGATAAATATGTGGATGTTTCAAGTCTCTGCTGGAAATCAAACTTTCAACCTAGGACTCGTAGTGGTTGATATGCAAAACGGGTTTGTAAGCAAAGGAGGATCTTATGATCTTTTAGGAATGAATACGCAGGAATATCAAAAGATTATCCCCAAAACCAAGGAGTTGATTGCCTTTTGTAGAAGTAAGGATATACCAATATTTTATACAGAAGCTGTTAGAGAAGCAAGTGGTATCGATCTGTTAACTCGGGTTCATAGGTTGTTACCTTTAGCAAGAGAGGAACGACTGAAAGTTCCTATAACTGTAAGAGGCACATGGGATGCTCAAACAATAGACGAAATCAAGCCTACAGAAAATGATCATATTGTCATTAAGAGAAGAGATGGCGCATTTCAAGATACAGAATTGAGGGTTTGGCTTCAAAGTGAAGGGATCAATACATTGATTTTTTGTGGAGTAGATACTTCTATATGTGTTGAAACTTCATTGCGAGAAGCATTCAATAGTGGATATGACGTAATTGTCGTATCTGACGCAACTGCTTCTGGAATTCATAAGCACTATGAAACAACACTAGAAAGGGTACGAGATTATTACGGTTTGGTAGTCGATGTAGAACGTTTCTATAAAATGATAATCTCTCTGGAGAATATTAAATCTGGCCAAATAAGCGATAGCGAATTATTAGATAAGTATGGTAAATTTCTTAAAGAATTCAGGTTACTCGATATCAGAAAAGAAGAAAATTAATGTACAAAGTAAGTTAAACAAGATGTAGATTTCCATTAGTAGGTAACAAGGTTAGAGAAGGCCGAAATTAGTAGTAAAATGTTATTTTCGTGTATCATGAGCAGGTTCACTTAGATGGATAAATAACTATAATTCACTTTCAAAACGTCACCAAATAATTTTATTGTCTTTAGAAAATTTTTAAGAGTAACACCCCCCACGGTTATTTCCCTTACTGTGCAAGCTCCTGCAGATATTGCTAGAACCTTATCAGGTTATCAAGGACCCAATTTTTGATCCTTCTTGTTCCCTATCTGCGAAATAATTACATCTCTGGTCAATGCTTTTTTGGTAAAAATTAATGCAGTCAAAGAAAATTTTCAGATGTCTCAAGTGATAGTCTCTAACTAAGATGATCGGATGTTAAATATCAATACCAAAACAAAACATGAATCAAAATCCTCTGCTGTTGTTCTAATTCCAAACTTTTTCTTTCACTTTTTATTTATTCGTGAATCCTAACAAAGTAGCAATATGACAGTGGGGCCAGAGGGATTTGAACATTGCTACTGTATGGGGTCAAATGTTTGTCGATTCTTACTAGACTTTAAACTAAAAATCTCTTCAAACATTATCAATAGTAACTATGGAGGGGATGGGATTTGTTTACATGTCAGGTAGTCAGGGGTTTATGATAGATAATGATGATTTTGGTTTCTTGTGGATACTATCAACGCGCTTTTGGTGGGACGAGTATGAAATTTCATACGAATCTATAATTTGGGAAGACTATTGCAAATTGCACTTATTTATTGCTTTGTTGCGTAATTCCTAGTTCTTCAACCCATTATACTGGTAAAATTATATTCTTCTAAACAAGTTATACAACGATACTTTTATGGTCATCTCTTTTACCATGTTTTGAAACCTGGTGGCTGAGGTATGTTCGCCAAACATTCTTTTTATGGATGAAAAGGCTGTTTCAGCCATCCATCTATGACCGTATTTCCTTTTCTTCTTCCACTTCAGTAGATCCTTTGATTGCCGTATCGCTTCCTTGTTCCTTAATTTGTTATTTCTATTTGAAACAACAGAGTTCTTTCTTACCTTTATACCCGGTTTGATTTTTTTATCCTCTAGATATCGGAAATTTGTATTCGAATCGTATGCTCCATCTGCTAAAACAGATTTTACTTTTATC
>WHSX01000243.1 GCA_009379865.1 Candidatus Nitrosocosmicus sp. | reverse complement strand
AAGTATATTGTATTCAATTGGTAACACTACCATACATGGACCAATTAACATAGTGTCTCCCAATCCGGTAAAGGCTTCAAATTTTTATGAAATAATTTCAAAAATACAAGAAAATCAGATTTTTTTGAAAATTGGATCAGGATTCATGAAACTCGCGATTGGAGATTTCACTGATACCATCAACGAATCCAACGGAGTTGTTAAGCCACAGAAGCTCCAGAATTCTGGTTATCCCTTCATGAACCCAGGTCTAGAGGATACAGTAAGACTTCTCTTGGGGCATCAGATTGAAAATAAAACAGAGCAGGGATTACTCGATAGTTAAATCCAAGTGGTTTTCCAAAATTAAAGGCTACTCCGAAGTGCGCAGGATCAAGTCTTAATGACCTTTCTATAAAATCTAGTAAAAATGAAGATGGTGTTCTAAAGAGTTAGGCATTATGGTATCATTTTTACTATTTCTTAAATAATAGATTATCGATATCAGGCTATGCTAAAATTCAAAATTGAAGAATCCCCAAAATTATTTATACTTTACTGTTCCCTAGCAGGCTTCATCGCATCCTGGGGAATATCAGGATTGTTAGTTTCAATAGATGTCATTTCCCAAACGCCACCCGGTTCATTTTTTGGAATAATAGGATTGTCACTAGGTTTCTATGATCCGGCTACTGTTCCTTTAATTGGTTTTGCTTTGCATTTATTAACAGGTACAATTGCTGGTAATATATTTGGGCAAGTATCCATATTTTGGCGACGCATCTCTCCTTATAATGCAAGACATGGTATCTTAACAGGTATCATTGTGGGAGTAGTTTTATGGACATTATTATTTGTTCCAGTAGCTACACTCGCTATTCAGCCGATGATTGATTCATTTAGAAATTCAGTAACACCCAATCAGTATGTATATTCGATAGTCACAAATTTTGAAGGTCTTTACCCAATAATCATAGTGGGTTCCCTAGCTTTTCATATTATTTACGGCGTCCTTTTGGGATACATTTCAGGTAGATTGATGGAACTTAAAACCTTATCTGGAGCTAGATTGAATTATGGACATTAGAAAATTTGTCCTCGCAACATCCCGTTATAATTCGGAAAAGATTTTGTTCTCAAAGGTTTTTAGTGGTTTTGGATCATCGTTTTTCTCCATTTTACAACAAAGAATCAAGAATCTCGGGAATGCCTATAGTATTTTCATATGTCCAATTTTAATTTTGTTCATAGGCCTACTGTAAAATAGCACTAATAAAGATGCCTCACATCATCATAAATAGTCAAGTCAACTTTGACCTTATACATAGCGACTTTAAAGGTAGGATTTATAGAAGCACCTTCGATGGCGGATGCATATATAACTTTAAGGAATCATTTCAAAATGTTTCCAAAGATACTATTCTAATAAACACAATACCAATCGAATCAGAATTTATCCAAAACCATTTTATTAAATTGATCAAAAAGTCAGATAGAATAACCGTGAGACTATATCCTACAACTGACCCAAAGAACAAAACATCTTGTATCAAGAGGTCCTTAATAATGATAGCCAAAACGATATTGGAAGCTGATACAAAGGGCGAGTCTTACATTGTCAGAACAAACCTCCAACAATATTTGGAAGATAAAGTCTGAATATATGAAAATAGGTTACCCGTGCATTAACCAATCATTAGGAAAAAAAACTATCTCAACGTTTAGAATATCTTCCTATTCTGAAGAAAAATTAATCAAAGCGGTCAGGTATAATCTTGAGGTACTCAAAGAAATCTTGGACTATAATATTCAACATAATTTCCTGTTTTTTAGAATCAGTTCTGACATAATTCCCTTCGCTTCACATCCAATATGCAAACTTGATTGGGAAAATTATTTCAAGGACGACTTGGTTTGTATTGGCAAAATTGCTAAAGAAAAGAAAATTAGAATATCCATGCACCCAGACCAATTTGTAGTATTAAATTCACCTAATAAGGAGGTATTAAAAAACGGAATAAGAGAAATCAATTACCAAACTGCCTTCCTCAACGCGATGGAGCTGGATAATACTGCAAAAATTCAGATCCACGTTGGAGGAACTTATAATGACAAAGTCTCTTCATGGGATAGATTCATCAAAAACTACAATACACTCTTGTCTGGTGAGGTTAGGTCGAGGTTGGTAATTGAAAATGATGATTATCGTTTTAATTTAAATGATTGCTTAAGAATACAGGACAAAACGAATTTACCCGTCTTGTTTGATGTATTTCACCACGAATGTATGAATGATGGTGGTCAATCGATCCAAGATGCCATAAGGTCTGTGGACAATACGTGGGAGAAAAACAAAGATGGTGTATTGATGATTGACTATAGTAGTCAGGAACCAAATTTCAGGAAAGGAAAACATGCTAATACTCTGGATGAAGGTAAGTTCAAGAACCTTATATTTTCTACAATTGATTTTAGTTATGACCTAATGCTTGAAATAAAAGACAAGGAAAAAAGTGCTATCAGAGCCATACAAATCCTTGACCAATTATTAAATTTGTCTTAAAAGTATAGGGTTACCCAAAGCAATTTTCATGCTGGGTAAATCACTAGTTTTATTTATATCTTAAGGTTTCATATCCTACTATTCTTTTTCGTTCCGTCCTTTCGGAATTAAACAGATAGGTTTGATACTTTAAACTTTTATTAATATAACTTGAAGTTCTAAGACGATCATCATTATACAATGTGATGCCGTCGATTTCACCAGTGTATTTTGACGTAGTAAAATTCCTATTTATGTTATTGATATCTATTAAATTACTATGGATTGCAGAATATCGAAGGTGTCCTGGTTTGTAAAGCAACCTTTCGTTATATCTTTCTATAATCATATTCTGTTTTTCATGTTGTTCATCAAACATTTTCACTCCATAGACTTCAGGAATAAATTCGTTGCAAGATTCCGACAGTTCCTTCCCAGCCTTTATGAAATGCAAATTGCTCCTAAGTTCCTCTTTATCGATTACAGCATACTCATCTGAATCTATTACGATCAAAAAATCAATTCCCAATTGAGCAGCGATCTCTAGATATTTGTTTCTTTTTTCTATTTCAGTAATATTGGGATAACAATAATATCTCGTATTAGGAAATGACTCAACAACCTCTCTAGAACCATCAATGCTGATATCATAGTCCTCATCAAATTCCTTAAACTTTCCATCAATGGTTATAACTAAATCAACGTTGGATGCAATTGAGTGTAGGCATCTCTTCAAGCCTTTAGCGTCATCAAAAAATACAATCCCCGCACCGATTCTCATGCCTTTATTCTATATCGATGGGGTAATATTAATAACTACTAAATTAAATTCTAATCATAGATTCAATGCACGCACTTGTTACGACTTAGCAATGATGATACTCAAAAATACGACTAAATTGGTTAGATACTCCCAAAATAAGGAGCATAGGAAGTATCGCTCTAAAATCAATGAGCTATTTTGACTTAAAGAGGTGAACTGCTTTTATACTCAGATTAATGACCAACAGGAAAATTATCCAAGCTATGATAGAAGCTATCATGGAGGTCTGATATGGTTCAATGAAACCAAGGGTTAACAATTGGTAATGAAGCATGACTTTCGAAACTGAATAGATAGTCTCAGAAATGGCAAAAGCTGTAATCAGCTTCTTGATATCTGTCTTAATATTACTATAATTTTTTTTACCAGTCTCCTTTTTAATATAGCGAGATTTATTGTCCAAATAGAACAAATATGAAAAAATAGGAATGTAAATACAATACTCGAAAATTAGAGTAACGATCGAGTTTGATAGACTGTCAGAATTGAATCCAGAAAAAAACTGTGTAAAGATAGCCCCAGCAAAGAAGGCAAAAATACCTGAAATTAGTATGTTTTTATTAAATAAGACATAATCTTTGTATTTATTATATAATTTTCCAAATCTCAATCCTGTTAACCTACTAATTTAGGGACTAGAACCTTTTCGAAATTAATAAATCTACTTGCGGGATTATGACTAGGGTCATTATTTATACATGAGAATCGCTAAATTCATTGAAAAAGCTGGATCCTAGAAATATATATATTTAAAGTTTGAGTCTCACCTTAAGGGCTCTGTAAAGTTAAGACATGATATTGCTGTTATAATGATATGCAAATAAAT
>WHSX01000242.1:366-4224 GCA_009379865.1 Candidatus Nitrosocosmicus sp. | reverse complement strand
TTCAAATAATATCTCGTTCAATTTAATACATGCCTATTAAAAATGGGTCTGAGTATATTGAAAGTTTGAGGGATAGAAATTTGCAGGTTTATCTTTTTGGAGAACTAGTTAAGGAACCAGTTGATCATCCAATGATTAGACCTTCTATTAATGCTGTGGCTGCTACGTATGATATAGCAGAAGAAGATCCTGAAATAGGTTCTGCAACTTCATCATTGACAGGATTAAGGGTTAACAGATTCTTGCATATAGCACAAAGTTCCCAAGACTTGGTGAATCAGAACCGGATGCAAAGAAAGCTCGGACAACAAACTGGAACTTGTTTTCAACGCTGTGTGGGAATGGATGCCCTAAACTCGTTGTATTCTACAACATATGAAATTGATAAGAAATATCAAACACCTTATCATGAAAGGCTAATTGAATTTATCAAAAAAATTCAATATGAAAACCATGTCATTGGAGGGACAATGACGGATGCAAAAGGGGACAGGAGTTTGTCCCCATCTCAACAAGAAGATCCAGATATGTTTGTCCATGTTGTCAAAAAGGACGAAAAAGGTGTTTATATAAAAGGGGCTAAAGCTCATCAGACCGGCTGTATTAATTCACATTGGTTAATCGTGATGCCGACCATGCGTATGAGGCCCGAAGACAAGGACTATGCAATCGTCGGTGCTATTCCGGTAGATGCAAAAGGTATTACCTATATCTATGGAAGACAATCGTGCGATACCAGGAGTATGGAAGAGGGGGACTTGGATTCAGGTAATTCTCAATTTTCCGGACAAGAGGCCCTAATAATATTTGATAACGTGTTTATTCCGAATGAATTGATCTTTATGGAGGGTGAGGTGGAGTTCGCTTCAATGTTGGTTGAAAGATTCACCTGCTATCATAGGCGAAGTTATGTTTGTAAAACCGGATTAGGAGATGTATTGATTGGTGCTTCTGCAGCAATCGCTGAATATAATGGGGTTGCAAACGCTTCCCATATTAAAGATAAATTAATTGAAATGACTCATTTGAATGAAACAATATTTGCAGCCGGTTTAGCTTCTTCACATCAAGCATACAAGACTCCGTCTGGAAATTTCATTAATGATGATATGCTTGCTAATGTATGTAAGCACAATGTTACTCGTTTTCCTTATGAAATAGGTCGACTAGCTCAAGACATTGCTGGAGGCCTTATGGTAACTATGCCCTCTGAAAAGGACTTTAGAGGACCCGTTACCGGTCCATTACTTGATAAATACTTGAAAGGACGAAAAGGTGTATCAACAGAAGACAGAGTTCGTATACTTCGGTTAATTGAAAATATGACCCTTGGTAGAAATGCCGTTGGGTACTTGACCGAATCCATGCATGGTGCAGGATCGCCACAAGCTCAACGTATCCAAATAGCTAGACAGATGCAGCTTGAATACAAGAAAAAATTGGCAAGAAAATTGGCAAAAGTAGCAGAAGGCGAAGACACAATATCTAACCCCTCGTTAGCAGAATCATCTGATTATTTTGATAGAATATTTGGAGTAAAAAATAGAACCTGATACTAGGGTTAAATCCTCTTTGTTTTTTTGTGTTTAATTTATTGCAAGATTTTTTCCGAACCAATATTGTGATTTTTATTACCCATTCGGATTTGGTTGTTCCTATGGTTTAGTCCTGAAATTCCGATTCTAGTAATTTCTTTTTCTTCTTCATACTGAATACCTTGTCAGTTTGTCTTATTGCATCTGCTCGGGGTCGTTTCAACAACATTGATTGTATTAGCATGTAGTTTTCAGGTATTACCATTCCGGTTTGATCATCTGAATATGAAATCTTTAAGGTATCCTCCTGAATTTTTAACAGCTCGCTATGAATGTGGACCATAGATGTATCTCCATGATCAAATTTGAGTTCTGCGGCCTTCTTTCTTATGTCTCCGGTGCCCTTTGTATTTTTCAAAATAGCAACCCCAAATTCATTTTTGAAATTATCTAGGATATTATCCTTAGACGGTGGTCTCCCATCAAACCTGATTGTCATTTGATGAAGATGCATCATTCTTGATGGCACCTTTAATGCATCGACATACAAATTGGCAGAGGGTATGAAATCTTTCAAGTCGTCCTGGTGATGTGGATTTTTATCCCACTCTATCGAATCCCTTACTTCTTTCTTATCTTCTAAATCGGCCCATCTCCTCACTAATACCACATCAAATCTTTTAATTAATTTGCCATAACTTTCAATCAACGGTTGGATGATTTTACCCATTCCAGTAACATTACAGCTGCCTTGAATAACGGAATCTTTTTCTAAAGTCTTATCATAATTTACTCTTGAATTGTGGATAATGTCTGCCACGGAATTTCTGCCATACCTATCCTCACCTCCTTGAAAAATTGCCTTCTTCTTAAGAGGCTGATAATATTTTCTCTTATTTTTAATTCCATTTCCTTCTGTAGAAGCGTCAATAACCAAATCGGATTGGTTAATTGCCTCCTCTATACTACCTGAAATGTCGTAATTTTTGTTTCTAAATTCTTTAATTGATTTGCGAGGGACAAAAACCTTGTATCCCTTGTTTATTGCTTCTTGTGTTTTCTCATCGGCAGAATATTTTGCTATACCTATTAGGTTAATAGATTTATCCTTTGTTAGGGCAGTTGCTAATCTGCTTCCAATTACGCCATAACCATTAATAAAAATTTGATACACTCTTGGTTTGTAATTTTTACAATATTTAATATATTTTTAATGGTCCTGATCGTGACCTAAACTTCATATTGCTTCTAACACTCTTGTTACAATTTATAGAACCTTCTTGTCTTCAAATCAGAGATAGAAAATCTCAAGATATTATCAACACATATTCCGTTACGCCCCTTTTAATTGCTAATCATGGGATGCAGGATCTTTGGATGAAAAGAGTTTGGTCATGAATTAATTCAGGACGTGCCATATCAACGAAAGATAGCTAATTCCACCAATTTAGGATCGGCAGTTAGTTGATATTTGTTTCAGAGAAGAAAAAGGATGGAGTATCCAACGCAAATAATTTCAATTTTGGAAAACCCGATTCAAATCTGTTTCTCGTTACTCGAACTATTTGGTATGGATAAATTTTATTCAAATGTACTACGAAATGATGATCGATAAAGCGCTATAACTTGATCCAAGGTGAATAATGCCAAAGTTATAATAAAGTCAGATGTAAAACAGCATATTATGACAATGGATGGCGGTAATAGAAGAGGTGTTGATATGGAACAAACTGTAAATGATTTAGTACAGGAATCAAAGTTACTTGAAGCTTATTATAATGATGTAGTAGCAAAGGAGTCTGTATTACATCGATTATATGAAGAGTCTCACAACTCCTTTGAAGCATTAAGATCTTTGTCTTCAGAAACCGAAACACTATCATTAGTTCCTCTAGGGATAGGTGTATATGTTAAAAGTCTTATTTATCCACTTGAAAAAGTTCTGGTAAACATCGGCGCTGGGGTAGTAGTTGAAAAGAAGAAGGATGATGCTGTCAATTTCATAGAACAACGCATTAAGGAATTTGAATTGGCTACAAAACAATTATCGACACAAAAACAACAGATTTCTCATCGCATGATGGAAATACAGAATACCGTAAATTCTTATGTTGGGCAGATGCGAAACCACGATGAATCGGGACACTCACACTCACTTCCTCATTCACACTAGCGGCTGTCAAAATCAACCAAAGCTAAAGTTTTAGATTATGTATTTGGGATGCCTATATGTTTGATAAATTAAAGCGAGCATTCTCGAATGCTGCAAAGAGCATTAGTCAGAAGGAACTAACTGCAAAAGATTTGGATGAAAGTCTTTTTG
>WHSX01000242.1:0-356 GCA_009379865.1 Candidatus Nitrosocosmicus sp. | reverse complement strand
ATATTGCCCTTTTGGAGAGTGATGTTTCTCAAGAAGTTATAGATGATTTATCCCAGCAAATAAAAGACAATTTAGTGGGTATGAAATTACAAAAGAATGAAACTACTGAACAAATTATCGCATCTACGTTAAAAGATAATTTTTCAAAGATTCTGGCCAAGGCAGGATCAGTTGATTTGATTTCTGCGATTAATGCAAAGAAGCAACGCAAGGGTGGACCATTTAAAATTGTATTTTTAGGAATAAATGGAACAGGAAAGACTACCACTGTAGCCAAGGTAGCTAATTTATTAAAAAAATCTGGATTTTCAATAGTGATTGCTGCCGCTGATACTCATAGGGCTGGAGCAATAGAG
>WHSX01000241.1 GCA_009379865.1 Candidatus Nitrosocosmicus sp. | reverse complement strand
CAATAGAACCGTCAGGTCTCATAATCAACTCTAATTTTGCACGATATCCAACAATTGAAGAATATACTTTTG
Organism: Candidatus Nitrosocosmicus sp.; assembly: GCA_009379865.1. Taxonomy (GTDB): domain Archaea; phylum Thermoproteota; class Nitrososphaeria; order Nitrososphaerales; family Nitrososphaeraceae; genus Nitrosocosmicus. The sequence continues at coordinate 4,198 of WHSX01000241.1, read as the reverse complement.
CCTTGTATAGCATGGTACCTGATGTTTCCTCAATGTCAACGATGATCTTATTATAAGAAAGATCCTCCAATCCAACTATTACCCTTTCTGAACCGTTTATGATGAAATATCCACCTGGATCCTTGGGGTCTTCCCCTACATCGACTAATTTTGATTCAGAACAATTATGAAGCATACAAGCGTTTGACTTTACCATTACAGGCATATCACCAATATGTATAAATCTGGATTCCAAAGTTTTGCCCTCTTCAACAATGCTGCATTCCAACATGATTGGAGAAGCGTAAGTTAAATTGCGAAGTCGAGCTTCGACTGGTGCCACGTGAGTAATTGAACCATCTAACTCCATGATCCTGGGTTGCTGCATTTTTATTTTTCCCAATTTAATTTTATAGGGATATTCGGCCGTTTCAATTTCTATCTCATTAACTTCGTCAATTATGCTTTGAAGTCCGCGTTCAATGAATTCATTGTAAGAATTAAGATGCTGCCTTGCTACTCCCTCTCGTCGCAAAATATCGTTGATTATAGGCCACATATCTATAGAATTATTACTGATACTGACTGTCATTCCCTAGATCAACCTTCTACTACATATCGGTAATATACACTTTCACCTGCAGTAGAACTCTTTCTGGTTATTTTAATAACATCCCCAGGTTGAGCTTCTAACCCTTGAATACCTTTATCAGATGACATCATATATGGAAATTGACTAGGTTTAGAATTGAATTTCTTAAAAACAAGCTCTGCTTCATCTTTTGTTAGAATTTCATGTTTGGGTTGGTAAATATGATCAACTATTCTTATCTCTTTCTTTTCAGCTGACAATGTACAATTCCCCCATACCAATTACTGAATCACATAATAACAAAATAAATGTCAAGTATCGAATAAAGCTGTAATCGAATATATATAATATTCCATCAGGATATACAAAAAATGGTAAAATAATCCCGAAATTCAATTGTATATCGGTACAAGGAATGAAATTTCAATGTTGTTAATTAAATATCAATTTCATAAGAGTCTACTTGAAAAATCGTCCCCTATGGATCTCACAGTTATCAATGATAGCGACATTGAAGTATACACTTTGACTGTTAAAGCAAATCACTCACGTAGAATTCTTATATCATATGATTGAATCTATACTAAACTATTGTGGAAGTGTGGAAGATCGGTGTTGATTGGAATATGCCTACTCACGATTTCAACGTTTGTAGTAATATTGAGTACCGCCGAATTTGATTCTACAGATGCATTATCTAGTCCGAATAATCAAAATACCACTATTTTAGGCACTCCTAAGATTCAAGACGAAATCTTTGGAAACATATCCACGAATGAAAATCAGTCTGGTTATCCGTCTTTCAAAAGCGATATCTATTATCAAGTCAAAACAGGCAGCATTTTGAAACCAATATCAATCTCAAATACAGGAGATAGAATTAATAACATACTTTATGATAATGATCAACGGAGCATAATTCTTGTATTAACCCCAAGTCAAAATAAGTCAGGTATTGTAGAAATTGATCTGCCTCGGAACATAATAGATTCGAGGATAGACGAAGGAGATAAGAACTTTACAGTACTAGTAAATAACCAACCAGCAAAATATCAGGAAATAATTGACAAAAACAATTCAAATGCATCATCTCCCAGTATAGGGAGCAATACATCATCTGGGGAATATACTTTAGACAACGATAGTAGAAAATTGGTAATAGAATTTGGAAAAGATGCCAGAGTAATCAAAATCATCGGTACGGAACTTAACATAACTAGTCAAAATCAGTCCGGATCAGACATTGCTAAACTTAATAATATCCAGAGTGATGATCAAAACCCCTTTTTCATGATACCCTTTATTTCATTCATCCTCGGGATAATTATGGTTGTTGTTTATTTCATGTATCGCAAGCGTAGGGTTAAATCGAGTAAATAGAAAAATGGGGCAATTTGCATGCTTTGGAAGTAGATAGAGTTCAATTATAAAACCATTGACTACCTTAAACAAACAAGTTAAGAACTGTGACAGTTGAAAAAATCAACGATATTTCCCAATGCTTGATTTATAAGTGTCTCGTTGGCTTGAGCATGGGACTGAAATCCTGCTGCATCAAATCAATAGACATTACCTATCAATCTGTGATGAGGTTTCTTTTGGACATGCATACTCAAAAAATATTAGCAGGAATCTAAGAACCTACTCTACATTCAGATGTAAAAATATTTACCCGTCAAAACTCTCCAGCATAGAAATATTCTCTTGTGAATTATAAGATAGTCAACATTATTATTGTAAATTCATCAGGATTCATCGGTCAAAAGGGATTTCTAATTAATTTTCATGTTACATGATAAGCAAATGGTTAAGAATTTCACTTGAAACGTGAATATAGGATAAAAATTATATTCGTATTAGTTAACATTCTACGAAAATTTTTTTAAATTAAAATATGTAATGTAAATTAGATCATCATAATTGGCACTAGACTATAATAAAATGATTGAAATAATATTGGAAGAAAAACAAGATTTAGATTTTGAGAAATTAAAGACAATGATTGAAGAAAAAAAGACCAATGTCGGTGCAGGGTATCTGACAGACCAGGGAGCATTATTCCTAGTGGCCGCAGATTTAGGTATTTCCTTGGAAAAAACTCCAAAATCAGAATATAGTCTTAAAGATGTATTCGTTGGCGCTAGGGATGTAACTACTGTTGGAAGAATTATGACCATTAATCCAATCAAAATATTTCTAAAGAGGGATTCAAACCAGGAATCAAGGAATAGGATTATCCATATTTATGATAAAGACTCAAATGTCAAGATAAAGCTCTGGGATGATTTTGTAGATCTGCCTGAAGAGCTTGATTTAAAGATGGGGGATTTGATTAAGGTTTCAAAGGGGCAGGTCAAAGCAGGGATGGATAATAAGCCCATTATTAACTTGAGCAGCAATGGGTCAATTGAAATAGTTTCAGAAGATGGAAAATATCAAATTCCTTTACTCTCTGATATAACAGAAACGATCGATGATCTCGATGTTCCTAAGGAATATATGGTTATTTCTGGAAGAATCACTTCAGATCCGAGGATTTCCGCATTCACCAATAGCAGAGGAGAGCGTGCAAAATCCCTACACATGGAGTTATCAAATGATAGCAACACGAGGAAAATTCGATCAATCATTTGGAATATTAATGATGAGAAGGTACCAAAGTCTTTGACGACGGGTTCAAAAATTAGATTGATCGGTGTCAAGACAAAAATAGGCAACCCTAATTTTAGTAACGGTGATTTAGAAATACACGGTGATGAGGGCACTGGATTTGAATTTGTGGAACTAATAGAACCTGTGGAGAGCTATACATTGAGGATCATCTCTGCAAGACTCGATCCAACAGAGAGGAAAACGCATTGTATGGCGATTGATAAAGATGGCAAATCATATTTATTATTAATCGATACTAAACTATTTGATATTCAATTTGAAACTGATGACATAATTGAATGTTACCCCAGTAGGGTTCTTGGAAATACAATCGAAATAATTGATCAAGATTCCTACGTACAGATTTTGAAGGAGGACAAAGATATACCCAAAACTGCACAGTTTGAAAGCAAAATAATGGATATAGATAGCATGAACAAGCCATATGTAGTCGAAGTCATAGTTCTTCAGAATCCAAATAAAATGGATGTAAACACTAAGAGTGGAGAAATCGTGTCAGTAGCAGACACTATAGTGGGGGACGACACTGGAGAAATCAGACTAGTGGGTTGGAGAGAGAGTAGCAGTATGGTAAGTGATCTCAAGATAGGTGAAAGGGTAAGAATTTTAGCGGTAAATGCAGCAAGTGGTAAAGAAGGAAATATTGAGTTATCCCTTAAACCTTATTCAAATATTATCAAAATAAGTTAATTTAGGCAGGTTGAATCATAATTACATAATGATTCTAGAAAAAGACAAAATTTATCAATTGTCCCAAAATCCTCTAGTCATTACATATTGTTTTTCAGCCTCATAGATTGTTTTCAACAAGTTCTCATCATCAGTGTAGTTACGTAAGATCCTAGCACAAGTATCAGCTCCAATTCCATGACCTGATAACACAAAAACGGCCATTTTTCCAAAATTATTTATTAAAGAAGCTATTTTCCAGGCCCTATCAAATTTATGTTCTTC
>WHSX01000240.1 GCA_009379865.1 Candidatus Nitrosocosmicus sp. | reverse complement strand
CTACTACTATTGCAATTGATGCGACAAAGAGTTTGTTGTTTTTGCTGTTTTGGTTGTGAATATTTGCTTTATTCATATGCTTGGTACTGTAGAAAAAATATATTGGGATTGCTAACTGATTGCAATACTCTAATATTCCAGCAGTTTTAGAATTAGATAATCGGTCTAAAAAAATATGATATTATTCTTCAAAGCAAGTTCATTAGAGAATTATGGATACATTGTGTTTAAACCTAAAATAACCTTAAACTAATAAATAGGTTAAAAAACTAACTAAATATTTATTCATGAACAAATTCGGATTTCAAACAGACAAATCGAATATTTCATTTGAAAGTCATCTAGTAAATTTAGGGAAAGATATAGAGATATTACTGGTCAATCTTAGAGACTTTGTTTTATCTTTAGGAGATAATGTGATTGAAGAAGTTAGACCTCATAGGATAGTCTATGCAAAGTCATTGACATTCAGGTATTTCTTAGATATTTACCCCAGGAATAATGATCTTATAATCGAGATTAGAAAGAATAGAAAGGAACCGGCAAAAGAATATGTAGTCAGTAACATCCAGGAAATTCAAAGTATTAAAACAGAAATTAAAGAGGCCTATAAAGCAATTTGAAGATCGTTTTCTTGTAAAATAGTACTTCAAGTTTCTCAACCGAATGCATTTTACTCCTTTTCATAGCAGATAAATCATAAACAAGATATGATTTAGTTTGATGCTTTTCTTTTTAAATCAAAATATGTTGTTAGTACTATTTTAGATTTAGAAAGACATGAGGTGTAAATAGGATATGCGAATGCAGATAAAGTCATCATGACGATATAGATAAAGATGCCAACCAAAATAGTAGCCAGATCATTTACATCATCGCTTGGTTGCCTACTAAGAGAAAAATAAAATACTAGAAAAGCATAGAATTAATGATTGGATGCATATTTAGAAGAAGAATTGATTGATTTGTTCACGTACTACTTGCAAAACCCAAACGCTTCTGATTTGGAAACAAAGAAGCAACGTGTTAAGGAAATTGGAACAGAATTGTTTAATGATGGAGGGACTGATGCAATGGAAAACATGTTCTATTCGGTAGAGATGAGAATAAAAGATGAAATTGGAAAAGATATTAAAGAAAATAGATCTTGGTGGAATGGATTTTCAGAAGACTGGAAATACTAAATATGGGTAAATTATCAACGGATCAGATTATGAAACGATATCCAACATTAAAAATAATTTTATCCAATTAGTTTGTAGTAATATTGAATTGATCTAATCTAACTTAGTTTTATTGTTTTTATACACAATAATACACATTCGGACTGCTTCCCCACCTTCCCTCCCACTGCCCCTCCACCGGTATCAAAGTATCTTATTTCATGTGAACAGATTTAGAAAGGATTTGATCTTGAAATAGTATTAGCAAATAGAATTTGGCAAATAAAACATAATGAGAAAATGGATTTGTTATTCAGTATCACCTTTATATCTAATGAAAAAAATTGAATGATATATTGGTGAATAAATTGCCTGAAGCTTCAGATCAAAAAAGAACTATACTCAACTTATATAATTCAGGAATTGAACCAGAAATAATTTCACTTGAATTAGATATCAATGAAGACGTCATAAGAGATATTATTAAAAATGAGAATAAGATGGAAGGAGGAAATACTAACAATAATCTATCAAATTACCTTTTGAATAAATTCTATCTTGATGCGATTATAGACGTAAATTCAGTGGTAAAGGAAGCACAGTTCAGGACATGGAATGCACTCAAAGCAAAACCTGAACTAAATATCATAGTAAAAGAAACTCAGAATATTTTGGAACAAAACGCAGAGTCTAAATTGAGATTAGTAATGCTGCATGTTGACCTAGTTGGCTCTACGAAAATGGCCTTAACCATTCCTATAGATCGATTGACCACCATAATCAGATCATTTGCTCAGGAAATGACAAACATAATATCATTGTACGGCGGTTATGTTTTAAAATACATAGGAGATGCAGTTTTGGCTTTTTTTGTTATAGAAGATACCACTAGTGATGAACAATACATGAACAAAGTGAAAAATTCGGGAGAGGAATCAGAAACCAACAATGGTTTCTCCTCCCTCCAATTCAGCAATGGGATTAGTTGTGCTTTGACCATGATCAGAGTTATTAAAGAAGGGATCAACCCGATTTTGAATCAATATGACTATCCGGAGCTGAAAGTAAGGGTGGGAATTGATTTTGGGGAAGTTGCTGTTGTGCAGTATGGAATTGATATTTACGAATTTGAAAAAACAATGCTAAAAACTCCGCATTTGGACCTTATAGGATACACCATAAGTGTGGCAGTTAAGATGACATCACTTGCGGATGCTGACCACATTGTAATTGGTCAAAAATTATATGATCAATTAGATATCAAAGATAAAGACTCATTTAGACAATTGATAACTAATACTGAAATTTGGAATTACGCCAATCACACTGATGGCGAGCTTTATAACATCTTTACCAATAATTAATTAAATATCTAGCAATTTTATTTGGTAATCCTAAGTACAATCCAAACTTTTTTGATTATTATCTATTGACTTGCAGTGTGTTATGTTTTACCTCTACTAGAATAGGTCAATATATTCTTTAAAATCGGTGATGTTAGATAACCAAAACAAGATCACTTTAGATTCTAAGACAAAATCAAGAAAAGGTGGAATATGAGATATTGTCTGAATAAATGTAAATAACGAATTTTGACTACTTGTTGTTAAAAAATCTTTATTATTTCTCAAAAATTCGATTAAAGTTAAAGTAATAGTAAAAAAAAGAGGAGGTTTATTGTTGGCCTAAGGCCAAGTTACCTTCGTTGTTCTGGAACAGGAAGCCTAAGTTGTTGCATGATGCTAAGGTAAATTCACCGGATACACATTGTGCATTTTGTTCATTCTCTTGGTCTTGCTCAATTGCCTGTTCTGCGTCATTAGATTTCTTGTGTTTTCCGCCTGCATATGCCATGTTATCACCAAATGCTACTACTGAACCAATTAGAGCAGCTGCGATAAATATTGCAAAAAGTCCAACCTTATAGTTTTTTGTTATGTTACTCATTTTTATCTAAATCTATACCTGAATTTTGATATATCATGGTTTTGATACTCATTTATGTATTATTTTTACCTAAATATTTGCTCTTAATTTGTAATAGAAATTGATTTCGATATTATCTATTATATTGTTACTATTGTATATAATTAGATATGATGATACTGTACAAAAATGGAAATTACTATCTTAGCTTATTTGTGCTGTAAATCGTTCAACTGTGAGGCAAGTTTAAGGATTAAGGAAGATATAAAGAATTTACAATCTTCTTGTTTTTCTAATTTAAAACTTTATAAATTATATGGCGAGTTTTATTTCACTTAAAATGGATTTCAAGTTTTTAAATGATAGCTCTAATATTGCTAATGAAGAGATTTGACAGAGATGAATCCTCAAGAAGTCATGAACTTCTTAAATCTTGGCACAATGACGGCTAAAGTTTCAACAGCATCTTTAGATGGTATTCCTCACGTTGCTCCAGTATGGTTTGTAGTTGATTATGATCCTCGTAGTAGCAGTAATAAAGTTTTTACAGTTATTTTTACAACCTTTTATAATTCGGTGAAGGCGAGACATTTGATATCTAATCCTAAAATATGTCTCAGTGTAGATGATCAAAAACCTCCTTTTTCCTTTATAATACTCAATGGGATCGCAGAAATAGATCAACATCCTAATTATGAAGAACTTTTACGCCTAACCAGCCGCATAGCTGAACGATACATGGGAAAAGAGAATGCTGAAAAATACGGTAAGAGAAACGCCGTCAAAGGAGAATGCATCATAAAAATAAAACCCCGCAAAATTATGGCCCAAAAGAATGTTTCCGAATAGAAATGCGTTTTTGGTTTTTTTGATCCATCACTATTGATAATTAACATTTGTTTTACTTTGTTCTCGGAAATTTGTGTCATAGTGTACTTTTGGTGGGCTCAAACAGAATCTCTAATTTCTATGCCAGAAAAAAAGCATTTCTGCTTCAATAGACTCAAAAATACAACTATCTTGTCGATATTTTCGAATTTTATAAATTGGCACAACTATTTAAGTCATGATGTACTTAAATGATTAATGAAATATTTATCATTATTGCTACTTTCTGTATTGTTTATACCCCTAGTTCAGGTGGCACATGCACAAAATATCGTAGAGCAAATTGGTCAAGCCTTTAATAATTTGACCTCCGGAATGATGGTGGTAACCAAACATCAGGCAATGCAACAAGCGCCGGTTCA
>WHSX01000023.1 GCA_009379865.1 Candidatus Nitrosocosmicus sp. | reverse complement strand
TTATCTACTTCTCGCTGCAATTTATTTCGATTCTGTATTAGAGATTCATGTATTTCATAACGATTGTAGTTTTAGGTTTTCATTATTTACCATTTATTAATTGCCCCCAAGTTATCGCTCGCTAACGCTCGCTCATTAAAGAAGATTAGTAAGTTAAGGATTAGAACTATTAGCCGCTGTATTCTATTAGTGCAGTATAAGTTTATTCGAGTTCTCATATAATTTAATTTAAAATGTCCAAAGTTTTCTAATCCATATTGCTCTAAAGTTTGATTCTCAAAGACTGTGATTCTATTAGTTTAACTTTGGTCGCAACCATCTCTCATGAGTCTCTTTATTCTTTTTAAATTGCCACAAAGTATCCAAGTCGCGGCTTCGCCACTCTAATTAAATAGTAACTTCTCAATATAAGAAATATTAGTATCGCTTATCTTGTTTACAATTCTCATGACTTTATCACTGCCCTCTAACATGTAATTGTCATTAGAGAATTGCGAACAAATTAAATGAAAGAGACCAGTTATTACTATTTCGTTTATGTTATTTCCTTGCATGATTGTTATCAATGATTTGGTATGTTTATCGTCTTTTAATTTACCCCCGATTATAGTATTTCATTTTCAGTGACCACAACAGTTAGGACAGATGAATCTGTGAATACTGTGGTTTAACTAGATAGGATGAAGATGATTGTTTCTGTTTGGGATTGAATTATCGTTTATTGCCCCCAATTTTCACCATATGCTACGTTGACCTCTATAAAAGGTACTTTTTATTCGTGGCCTGTATGAGCAACGATGATGACCGTCATATTCTTTAGCACAAGTAGAAGAATAGTTATCTGGTGTCACCTCATGTATAGAGTCCTCGCCATACGTGTCAAATCCCGCATTATGAGTGCGAAGTACGGGATTTGAACCCGCTCACTGCATTATTGTAAAGTTCAAATCCCGGAAATGAAAGAGAAGAGAACCAGCGATCCCTCAGTTACAATAGCTGTTATTCTCAAGTACTACTGGAAACAAGACCAAAGGGTTTCAGACGCAATAAACTAGGTGTTACTATTTACTATATTATAGAGAATCATGTTGAAACCTTATTGCTTTTGAAAAATATATTCTATCTTAATATGAATTAGGAAGTGATTAAATTGAAATCTAAAAGATAAGAAGCTAAAAATAGAGATGAAAATATTGTATTGTATTTCTTATTTTACTAGTCGTGTCTTGGGCCCACCTATGTGTTGTTGAATTGGTAGAACCTGATGTCTTATTTCTGCCTGTCATAGCGACGCTGACTGATGATATAATTCATTTTTAAACTCATCATGTTAGTAATAACTAACTTCTTCCACAATAATTTCAGAAGGGTCTTGCATCTCTAGTTCTCCACGCCGATTATGCAAGACCCGATTTTTTAACAATTCTCAATTAACAATTAAATGTTGTACTTGTGCAGAAAATAATGTATGGGTTTCAAATCAAATGGAACATCGTCACCACTTTGTGTAATTATTATTATATCTTTATCTATAGTGTGAGCAACGCCTAACTCATAAAACACAGTTGAGTTTTTGTCAGTAACGTCTGCAATAATCAATTTTGCTTGGTAGATGTTTTTTCAAATATCTTCGATGATGGGAGTGGCAGTAATAAGAGTGGAAATAGTGAAACTAATGATTTTTAGTACCCAAAATATAGGTAAAATAATTAAATCATATATATTTTTGCAGGGGGTTTCTCTTGACAAATCTGGATAGTGATTGGGATGTTTTGTGTAATGAAAGACCATCAAAATACATGTTTATAGCATAGATCATATCCTTCAGTCTAGTTCTATTTCATGTTTGGTGTATCATAGTTGGTAATATTGAGAGAAATCATAGCTTTTTCCTTAACTTTATAGAGCCCAATACTCATTTGAAAACATATTTAATAATTTCAACAAAAGATGAAATAGAAAAAATCCCGGTATATCTTGGAGATTGAGAAAAATACTATTCTTTCGCCATTAGAAGAGACAGCACTTAAATAATATATTGTTGGAGTGCTGTGAAATGGAAAACGATACGAAATCAAAATGCAATGGATTAAAAGAAGACGAGGTATACGAATTAAAGGATACAGATTTTTTTTCAAACCAAGTAGGTCCAGATGGTTCTCCAATAGAAGGTACAGCACCAGAATCCATTACATTGGCAATATTTGAGTTAACGAATGGAAATAGGTTTGAATTTGTTGGCGCCAAAATTGAGGACAATGAAGTAGGAGTAAGAGAGATTGGCGGAGGACCTAGAGAAAGTGCTCCTACTTTTCAACCCACTTCAAGAATGACTGTATCTGAAATGTATCTTAAATTAGCTCCGAAGGAAACTCCAATACCCTCTATGATTCTTTCGTTAGATGAAAAAATCAATAAAAATAACTACAAATCTGTAGAATTTTTGGAGACGCCAATACTTATAGATTTGGATGAGATTGGCATTAAATCCATAGAAACAGATTCACATTATTGTGATGGTGGTTATAATTCATTTAAACATGATTTTTGTGATGCAGCTTCAGTTACAAGCAATACCTGGTGGTGGTGCGATCCTCAACAACATTTCCACTGGAGAGATCGATGGACCACCAATCATAAACGGAGGAATTCTCTAGGAATAACAGCTGCATGTGGAGGAGGATTGGGAAGTACTATACATTATTACAAGAATGCATTCGGAAATTGGAAGCATAACCATACTTGGACAATACCATCGGGATATTGGCAATGGACTAAATGGGAGGGAGGTTCAAAAAGAGATCGATGGATACGACATCATCCATTACCACAAGGTGGAAATTCATATGTGCGTTGTGTAAGTTTTTTTTGGACCTAATACACACAAGATTCAATATCTTTTTTTAGTATCAGAGAAAGCTTACTTTAATTCTTTAATTTCTATTAGATCTCTTGCATAATTAGTATAAACGGCTTTATTGGTTTTGAATCTTCATTATCATGTTCTTACTATGCTATATTCTACAACCTAGTTTCATAGATAGATTTTTAGCTAACCATTTGTCATGAGTATGTATTTAGTTGAAATCTAGTGTTTTAGACAAGGCGGCTCTGACGATATGAAAAACTTGTAGTATCCTACATTATTGTATCCCGGTTATTAGGTTCAAGTGAACATGTTCTGTATGAGAGCGAGGTCCTGACTGAACCAACATCTTAAGAAGCCGCTGCACAAGTATCTCATAACGAGGGTGGATGGATGTTCTGATATACTGTATAATTCTGAATAACATTTCTAAAGGTTAACCAAAAGTTAACTAGCGGGTTCAAATAATCTCAAAGAGGTGCGAAGTGCGGGATTTGAACCCACTTCTTGCTTTATAAATAAGTTCAAATCCCGAAATCCAACAAAGAGAACCCGCGATCCCTTACTTTCGTATACCAAGATGAAGACCCGCACTTCCCTTCCCAATATCTCCGAACTTGCTAAATTAATCACTTTTGTTCAAATGAGAATTGTTACTATAGTGAAACATGTCTACCGATACATGGTATTTTTAAACACATTATAATAGTAATAATCACTCCCACAATAATTTCAGAAGGGTCTTGCATCTCTAGTTCTCCACGCCGATTATGCAAGACCCGATATTCAAGGAATCTGTAATTAGAAACGATTATATTATCTGTTACCTCATTAAATATTAATCGTCGAATTGTAGCTTCAGTCGAGCTATCCTCTTTATTTTGTATGTTTTTGAGTGATTTGATTTATTTCCTTTATAATTATCATTAGGAAGATATCGAGTGCAACATAAAATGTTATTTGAAAAAATGGTTTGACAAGTATTATAAATTTACACAATGCGGTTCTTTCAATTCATTGAATTCAGAAATACTATTCAGCTGGCTAGAAAATTTTATCCCAATACAGGTTTTTTAAGATTGTTTCTGCACTAATAAAGGGTCTAGACAAATGAACAAAAAATGGCCTCCATCCACTTTACAATATATCTTTAACTTGAGGGAGTTTTATCTATATTACAATTACTGATATAGTACGACTTCAAAGTAAATATGTCATATTCGAATCGGGAAATGGTATTTTATGTAGAATTGTGATTTATCTAATACTTTGTGTAGATTAATTTCGGGAGCTGCTGAGGGGATAATTAAAATAAATAAATATAAAGTGATAAAGATATTTATTATTGTTGGGCTAAGGCATTGTTACCCGAGTTCTCTTGGTTTTGGAAACTAAAGTTATTTCCAGAGTCTTCAGTATCGCCACCAGAAACTACTTGGCTATTCTGTCTTGATGATTGAGATTGAACAATTGCTTGTGATGCACTGTTTCCATCATCGTCATCATTACTTTGTGCTGCTGCATTGTTACCTTCATTTTCTTGGTTTTGGAAGTTGAAATTGTTGCCAGAATCATCGGTGTCACCGCCAGAAACCACTTGGCTGTTTTGAATAGAGCGTTGAACTTGTGTTATAATTTGTGATGCACTATTACCATCGCCATCATCATCTTTGTCATGGTCTTTTCCACCTGCAAATGCTATGTTGTTAGAAAAGTTCATTCCAATTGGGGATAGAGTCATTACAATTGCTATTGCTGTGACTACAGCCAAAATAGAGATTTGTTTCTTATTGATATGGGTCAATTTGATAAATATCACATAATAATAAACGATATAACTTGTATCAAAAACCGTTATTGTAAAATGATTAAGAAAAATGTATTATAACAATTTACTATATTATTAAAATAAAGGTATGGAAGAATTGAAAATCACACACTTACAGCTATACATTGATAATATACAGGTCTTCACTAGATTTAGGTAATGATAATATCAATGTCAGTTTTGGTACAGTCGATAACAATCTGTTCAAGTCATATTCTTCAAAATTTTCACTATGGTTACTGCAAACTGTATCAAAATACAAGTAAGTCAAGTTAGTTTGAACAATTCAACCTAAGTTTGGATCATTTATGAGTAAAATTCTTGGAAATATGTTTAAAGATAGATATTTTGAGAAAACAGGTGGAACTATTTTAGCTACAGATATTTACGATTCGCAGAATTTTCTATTCTATATCTGTCTTAATGTATATATATTTGAGCATAGATTGATATTATGGCAAATTCGATTGATATCAAGAATTCTTAATCGTTTTAATAGGTTGGGGTATTCTCCGCGTCTATATAATTAGTAGATTAAAAACGCAAAACAATATTTGATGAACTTTTTTACGATGGTATTTTCAAGGTGTATTAGTACAATAAATTTTAGGGGTTTTTTCTATTACATGGATAAATAGTAAAAGTAAGGTAGATAATTTAGAAATAATAAAAAATCTTGTATAACAATACCAAATATGGTGGTTATTATTATGAATGGATCAAATACGATTATTACTTGTTCTATTTTTGTATTAGTTTTACTCTTTTCTCTATTTGTTATTTCTTCTCAAATATCCTTTGGTGCATATATAAAAGCACCTTTATCGCCTAGTGGACCCACTGTAAAAGATGATCAACTGACAGTTGAAAAGGTGGTAGATGGGCTGGACTTTCCTACAAGTATGGCATTTTTAGGACCAAATGACGTTTTAGTAACTGAAAAAGAAACTGGAAAGGTTATGCGAGTCATAGATGGTCAGGTACAAGATACTCCAGTACTTGATGTATCGGTGGCGAATAGTATAGAACGAGGTCTACTGGGTATTGCAGTAGCAAAACAGCCTGATGGAACGACATATGTTTTTCTTTCTTATACTGAATCTGGAAATGATGAAGATGGCAGCGACGTTGAAGATAATGTAGATCCAGAAGGTAACAGGCTCTATCGTTATGAATTTGTTGATGGTCAATTAATAAATCCTGTTCTTTTGTTAGATTTAACCGCCACCCCACCAAACGATAGAGGTGAGCATAATGGGGGTAAGATTCGGATTGGTCCAGATAATAATGTCTACTACGTAGTAGGAGAAGTGGGTGGTCATAGAACTCAGGCACAGAATAACGAAAACGGTCCAGAACCTAATGGTCTAGGTGGAGTATTAAGAATCACTCAAGATGGAGATATTGTGGAAGGCAATGCCATTTTTGGTAATGAATCACCGCTTGATTTGTATTACGCAATGGGCATTCGAAACAGTTTTGGAATGGATTTTGATCCAGTTACAGGAAATCTCTGGGATACAGAGAATGGACCTTTTACTGGAGACGAAATTAATTTGGTATATCCAGGTTTTAACAGTGGGTGGTCATTAATTCAGGGATTTTCAAATAATGATCTCTTAGACAATGGAGCAACTCCTGATGACTTGGTAAATTTTGGTAAAGGAATATATTCTGAACCTAAAATCTCTTGGATTACTCCAATAGGAATTACAGCATTAAATTTCTTAAATTCGGACAAACTGGGTAGACAATATCAAAATAATATGTTTGTTGGCGATATAAATAATGGTCTTTTGTATGGGTTTATTCTAAATGAGGCACGTGATGATTTATCTTTTGAGAAGGGGTTTGCAGGAAATACCACGTTACTTGAAGATAGAGAAGTTAATGATCCAAAAGAAAATCAACCTTTTGTATTTGGTCAAGGCTTTGGTGGTATAACAGATATCAAAGTAGGTCCAGATGGATACCTGTATGTACTTAGTTATACTGGATCTCTATTTAGAATCTTGCCTTCTTCTGTAAGTACAGTAACTACCTCTAATGTTTCATCCACCACCGAAGATCAACAAGAGAGACAATCAGAAAACGAAGATGATCAGGTTACTTCTCAAACTAGCAAATCTATTCCAGCAGTCATCATAGGTTTATACGGCGATAGCTCTTATTCTCCAAACCCTATCACAATTGAAAGAGGTCAAACAATAACGTGGTATAACGGCGATACAATTTCACATACAGTTACCTCTGGACTAGATAATGATGAAGATGCAGGTCAAGCATTTGATTCTGAAGCTGTAATACCAAACCAATATTACAGCATTACATTTGATGATTCAGGCGAGTACCATTATTATTGCTTCTATCATCCTTCGATGGTTGGAGAAGTAATAGTAGAATAATACTTATTTTTAAATCCATAAGTAATACCTTGATGACAGATATCGAGACAATATGATTAATAGGCCCTGTTCATTTAATGTGACCTCTGCTAATCTAATCCAACCTTCATGACTCTAAATATCTTTAAACTTGACAATCTTCTACAGCAATAACTAAGGATAGATCCAAATGTGACGGAAATTAGGCTATATCAAAAACAGGTCAACCCTAATACTACCCCAATTTCTTCACTAAAATACTACTAGAAGAATATTTGGGAATACTTTAGACTTATATTATATATTATGAAATATTGAGTATTAGTGGTGATAAAATACAAAAGCCAGAATCATATTCTAGAATAAAGAAGAAAATCCATAATTTTACAAATGTTTTTGTAATTTTCATAGTATTGTCTTTCTTGATCCTTGGGCCCACCACTTCTTTGGACTTGAAGGTATACGGACAATCTAATGAAACTGATTTACCATCAGAAAATGTTGTTCAAATTATTCCAGAGAATCCGTCCGAAGAAGGAAACGATGGAATTACTGAAGATGGAGTATTGATATCTGAAAATACTTCATCTTCAGATTCAGATGGAGATAATGATAACCAAAATACATTGAATGAGACAAGTCAAGAAGAGGGAGAAGTAGTAGAAACATCAAATTCACAACCTGATGGAGATTGTCTGTTTGATCCTTCATTGGCTAAATGTGCTCCTGACGAGAACGGTAATTGTCCAGAAGGTTTTGCTATGAACGGAGACGGTCAATGTTTCCCCCGTCATGATGGATGCCCTGAAGGCTACCATAGTCATGAAGATGATGAAAGCGGAAAATGTATTCCTGATGATGTCTCTTGTGACCCAGGATATATTATGAATCCAGATTATCCCTCATGCGATAGCAAAGACCGCGTATGCCAGGACCATCCAGAATAGAAGCCTGCAAGCAGGATGATGGTGATTCAAGCCTTATCTCCTATAAATCTGGATATAGCCATGGTTGTTCAGATGCAAAGATAACTAATCCTGATAACAGGTACATAAATCAACCAGGTAGGGGAGCAAATTATCATACACTTGAATTCATGAGAGGCTTTAATGATGGGTTTGAAAAATGTTCGGATGGGAACAACACTCCTTCAAATACTAAAGGAACCTTTAAGGTCATTGTTGAAGTTGCAAATCAGTTGCCTCGCGACATATCTGGTGGAATTACAGTTAGCATAAATCATGGCCCAGAAAATATCGTAAAATCAGCATATGGAGTTTATTTCCCTGGAGGAGAAATTACATCAAAGACGTTTACATTCAACTCAAGTGATGTTCCTGTCGGAACAGAATTTGAAGTGAATATTGATTATGGCGACGACTATAACCAATATAAATTTAGTGAAAACAGTCCCGAAAAGAGACCTGAAGTAGTTCAATTCGTTATTCGGTGATAAGATTTAAATTGGAATCCAAACCATCTTCTGCGGCCCTTTCACCATGCTGATATTTCACTGAGAATCAATTGTTCATATATTCAATAGCAATTGATTCATCGTAATTGCTTATACTCAATCTTTTTAATAGTTTTTCTAGCATAGAATCTTTATCCAATATTTTCCCGTCTTTAATAGCTACATACTGCTTATCGTATTTCTGTTTCAGATTTTCATAGTTTAAATTTATCCATCGAAAGTTTTCTGCCAATCTCTCCAATTTATCTAGATCTGATTTGGCAAAATCATCTAGATTTTCCATTAACTCAATCATAGGTCTTGAAGACTATATATGTTCTAGTACAAATCTAGAATCTTATGCACAGACATAACCACATATATCATCTTTGAAAGGGAATGGTTATAATCATTAAAAAGAGTCTCATTCACTACTTTAGACTCAATCAGAAGGAGGCTCAGTAAAATGATGGATGCCATTCACGAAACCATACTTAATAATCCGAGTTATCTATAAGTGGTATTTTTAAGAAAGTGATTAAGATGTATCATATTTTATAAATTCACAAATTCAATTAAAATAGTGATTTTTTATTTGATTTTTCGTTACTGATTTTACAGTTATTTTTTCAAAGTAATAAAGTTGAGATAATAAGATACGATCTTAATCTAAATTCCTAAGTGAAAATGGTTTTAATATAATCTTGTTTATTATATTGACAATTTCACTTTCCTTTACAATATCATCTAAAGAAAATGCAGTCATTAAAATCATAAATATACCTTTTCCTAGTAATTTTCTAACTTCTCTTGCAAATTCAATACCATTCATAGTATCCATTTTAAAATCAGTCAGGACTATTGAATACAGGTCGATATTCATTTGAAAATTCTTTAATGCTTCAGAGGGATTAGAAAAACAAACAACATCTAGATTTATTCCTTTCAGGAATAAGTTAAAGATCCTTGCTTGTTCCACATCATCTTTTACCAAAAGAATGGATTTCTGCAATCTGTAAATTTATAACGATAAGATATGATGTTGTAAATTGGATAATTCTGGTTCTACGAACATAACTCTATCTTATATATGAATTGAAAATAATAAGAACAGCACATCAAGTAAATCAATAGGCAAGTTTGGTATCGCTACATTATTCATAGATGCTGGATGCAGTCCTTTAGACCCCAGAGGATGTTAGACAGGTTGAAACAATAAATTAAACTTGGCCGGTTAGTCCATTGTTGTTTCTGGGATAAGAAACTATTATATTATCTGTTACTCTAACTAAATATTAATCGTCGATTTGCAGCTTTAGTCAAGCTATCCTTTTTTATTTGTATACGTTAATTGATGGATTAGAAATAGTCTATAAAACTATATTCAATGGATTAAAAGTGGAAGCCTGAGGTAGAAATGCCCCAATTTCAGGATATTTCCTTAATAGAATCTTCAATCTTATATTCATGTTCTTCAATATATTCTGCTATCCTCTTAACTACATAATTTGTTAGTCGTAAATTGGAGTTTAATAAAGCTGATTCTACTTCTCTTGGAATTTCTAGCAGGTCTTTAGGATAGTCGACAGTAATGCCGTATTCATTAAGAAATCCAAATTCCAAATGATCTTTGAAACCAATTATTATATTAATTCCAACCTTGCGTAGACCTGAATCAGTTTTCAGAATGAACGATTTTTTGTCAGGGTTTATTTCTAATAAGTCATTGCTCTCAATATCTTGAGTCGAAGCTCTGAGGTAATTCGTTGTTTTGTTTAAAAGGTCCCGAATAACGTTGTTAAATGAATCTCCAGCCTTTCCTAATTCTTTGAGTGCATTGTAATTATTAACATCAATTAATATCTGTTTGAAATGAGTATTGTTACTCCCGCTTACGTCAATAATATTTATATCATAGATAATATATAAGAATTTACTGTATATTGGTAAAGGTAAACTATTAGTGAGGCTAATTTGGAAGTAGTCAAAGTTGTATAAATCTAAATAGCGCTTAGTTCTGATGATATAAATGTTAATAATAAAATAAAGTATTAAGAAAATTTACCCCCGAGTCACGAGTTTTTTAATAATACCTCTTGAGGGATTAGACTTCCTGGTTATCTATATTTGTAAATAGACTCGACCAATTTTTGACATGATTTAGTTTAGATCTCTCTTTAGTCCAGAACTATGCTTTGACAACCTTCTTGTTAATAATCCAAGTACAAATATAATCCATAACTAATGTACTCTGAAGGCGTTCTGATTCTTAAAATCAATGAGATAAGACGTCTTTAAGCTATAGATTTATCATTAAGTTAACATAGTCCATCTTGCTATGATCAATGATTAAATAGTTTATTGTTATTTATATATACTAGCTTCCACGACTAGTAAAAGAAGTTTGACCAGCTTCGATATGCTCATAAATTAAAGTACGTTTCATATCAAAGCTTGGAAGCAACAGCAACAAGTAGGCTTCTCAATGAAAGAGCATGCATGACAAGCTTTTATTGAGGGCCTTGACGATAAAATGATAATTCTTATATTCCAAATAGTTTTCAGTAATCCTTATCGTATTTTTCTAAAAAGTATCAAGATAATAAAAGAAGCTATCTTTTGTAATTACAACTCGTAACATATAGTGTTTAAAAGAAATGTTGTAAAATACCAAATATTGAATAATAAAGATTTTATTTTAAATCAGGTAATGTGGATTGGTATATCACTAGGAATAAGTTTATTGATATCCATATTAGTTCCATTTCCTTATTCGTTGATAGTTATAGTCATAGTTTTTGTTCTAATGGGCTATTTCTTTAGAAGGAGAAGAATAATTGGTAGTAGAAGAATATGATATATTTTATCGAATTGATATTTACCCCTGATTAAACCTATTCTTGAAACACATTTTTGGTCACTAAAAGAAGGTATAAAACATTATAATCATCCTTGAGTTTTGGATATGAGATTGGATTAAATCCTTTATTACCTTTTATAGTAGAATTGACCTTAGGTCTGGGACTAAAGCTAAGTTTCCTCAAACTATCACATTTATCTAACCATTCTTCTAATACCCTACTCGTATCCTCTACAGAAAGTCCTCTGACATTTAGTAAATAAGGACTTAGAATGGCCCATAAGCAATAGTTTCTATAGTCCTCAATCGGAGTTTGAAGTAATTTTTCTATCCATTCGATTTGGCCACTTTTCTGATTGAATTTATCAAATGAATTTGTTTTCGACTTGGACTTTTTACTTTGTTTCTTATTCTGATTTATCTCCTCTTGAACTATCCATCTTCGAAAGTCTTTTAGTAACAGTTGGATCGGTAGCCTTTTGCCATCCCATTTTTGTACTATTTTGACTCTAGATTCTTCTCTACTTAATCCCCGATTAAGACATTTTGAGTTATATGTATCAGGAATTCGAATTAAGCTATTCCCATATTTTGGATGATGTAGCGGGTCGGCCTTACCATTAGTAAAATAATCTTTAGCAAACTTTAAGAAAACTTCAGATACAGAGTAGTCATGATATTTACCAAAGTTTGATTGAAAAAGGCTTGGGATTTTATCTTTGGAAAAGATATCAATTTGGTCCAAGACTATACCATCAAGTGGAAGATAAATGTGATAACCATTCCCAGACCAAAGCACTGTGGGTTGAACTCCTAACTTACCAATTTTGTTGACAGTACGTTTTAATGTTTTATCTAGAGCAGCTACGTCATTCTTAAATGTAAACAAATCTAAGTCAATAAATACAAAATCTGGCGGATGTCTCACTATCCCCTTGAATTCTGTATATTCAGGATAAGCATTTATCCTGCAATCTATAAAATCTGATTCTTCGCATTTTCTGATTATTTCTTCTTTTGAGGTAACGATGAACTGCCATCTACGTCTATCCGTCATCATTGTCCTTGGAAAATAATGTAGTTGATGGTCAAAGTGAGAAAGAATAAAGTCCGCCGACTCTTCAACAGTGTAAAGAATTTTGCACCCCACCCACGCTAATTATTATTGAAAAGGATTCAACAAGTTAGGCCGCCGCTGTCGCGTCAGCGGATCTATTATCTCTATTGATCCTATAGTATCGTCCCTCTTTTGGCTCGGCTAATTTTCCCTCTCTTATTAATTTACTTAATATCTTATTCATCAGTTCTCCAGTAATTACCACAGGTTTACCTTCTGATGTAGAGATTACTATCTTATTTACCAGCTCGTTAGTAAGTTTAACATGCTTGATTAATATGGGACCTAATGTAGGATTATTCTTCCTTTCTTTTTCCTCTATTTCCTCAAATGATTTCCAGAAAATATCGTTAAGAATTTTGTAATCTAGAGCCTCATCAGTATCATCATATTTTTTCAGTGTAGGTGGGGTGGAATTTTCTTTACACTCTTTTTCAGCAAATTTCTCAGGAATAAATCCATCTCTTAGTTTCTTGAATTCTTCGCTCAAAAACCATTTGAACTCTTCTTTTAATATTATTGATTGAGTAGAGTTATACTGATTTTCGTTCTCCTTTTTCATGTCTACCAGACCCAGTACCTTGAGTTCCGTCATCGTCCTGGATGCCGTAGGTCCAGATATCTTCAAATCCGTTTCAATTTCAAATGTAGTCAATTTTCCGTTCTTTTTTAAGAGTAAGTCAAAAATCTTTACCCGGTCTACTGGTGCGGTTGAAAGAGCAGTTCTTATGATTAAAGGAATATCGTCCAAAGTGATACTGAGTCGTCCTTTGGATAGTGCATGACCTTTTGCTAAATTTCTTAAATTGGTAACTGCTCTACTTGGGTTTTCTATAATCGGAGTTGCATATGCATAATCTGAACCTTGAGTTCCGTGAGTTTCCCATGTTTGAGCAAATCCTCTTAAGCGTGCAAGTAGTTCTCCTAACTTTATGATAGCTTTTAATGAATCGTCATCGTCTTCGCTAGACTCACACTTTATTTTCAAGATATTTAATTCAAACTCACCTGCCGGACAATAATCAAACCACTTCAGATAATCTACGAGTGCATCTTCAACCTGTTTTTTACTCTCATTGAAATTGCCGTACTTTAATTCTTCAAGATAGTCATTTTCTGTCTTTTTTTTAGTTACCATTCTCATAAAGTAAAGTTTGGGTCCCAATGTACTCAAATGCTTGTAAACTTTACGTGGAATATCTACTGCAGCGCCTATCCAAGCGAACATAATATCTCCGTTATATCCTCTATGACCATACGCTCCGCTATCGCTCTCAAATCCTTGTCCATCAGCAATTCTAGTAACTATTCCAAGTATCAGGAGTAAGTCTTCATCTTTACCATTAAATAAAGGAGCCAGTTCAGGAGTAATAAATAATTTATCCTTTATTTTGGGAAGCATGTCTATTTTTGCCAGCTGTTCTTGCGAAACCGCAGTATTATGAGACACAAAGGATTTGGCTGTAAAGTTATCCGTGTAAAAAGTAATATTCAATTTTCTCAACATTTCTAATGCCAGAGTTTTTGATGAACCGGGGGGACCCAATATAATTCCTATAAAAGGTAATGTATTTCCTTGAATATGAAGCACATTTTTGACAGATAAGGCGAACTCAATTGCCTGCCATACATCTGAAAAGTTCTTGAAGGTAGTCTCTCTAAGGATTTGATACTTCTCTTGTAAGGTTTTTTGCCATTCTTCAATTGTAATTTCTGGTCTTGGCTCTTGTTTTTGTTCTGACTGAGGCTCGCCTGTTCTCAAATGATCTTCTGTTTTAAATATCTGGTGATTTCTAAGTAGGACATCTTCAATCTTGTAAAGTTCTTTCTCAGATATTTCAGAAATCTGATTCTTTAGCTTTTTGCGTAGTCCTTTAATGGTCTTGCTTAAATCACTTACACTATCCAAAATATACAGAATTTTTGTTCCTTCAAATTTCTCAGAAAGAGTTAACAATAGTATCTTTTCTTTTATACGTAACGATGCATCTGAAATAACGCCCTTTGAATCTTCGGGAATTTCAAGATTCTTAAATTCAGAATCTGTCAACTTAATAACCTCCCAAGTCTATTTCGCTAAATTGATTTTTGAAATCATTTACTTTGTAGTAGTCGTCAAAAGGTAATCTAGAATCATTTTTAGTATTTCGTTTTGTATTGATAGTTCTAATTATGACATTCTTCTTCTGCGAATCGTTTTCTAAATAGCGTACATTAATTTGATTAGTAATTATGGTTTCACCCATGCTCTCGTCGTCAATATATTTTTGATAATTAGTGTTATATAATCGTTTATTTGTTTTGTTTGAGTAGAGTAACAGTATTAATTTGAGAAATATACTAGGTAAAACCCTTGAATGTTTTTATCGATTAATAATTACCTCGCCGTATCCCCCAAGCTTTATTACTCTGTTTGCTGAAATACAGTTACACATATTCTGACCGATATGTATCAGTGTGTGAACTGAAACCTTGACTCGTCATCTTGGTTTCGACGAAGTTCATACATTGAATTGACCGGACCAAAGGCTTCTTTCTCGTCGTCTAGGTTTGGCCAGTTGTCTCTCAGGGGCTTACGCCCCTGAGGCTTCTACTATCCAATCTCATTCATCGCGTTTTACCTCCATGTCGCCCAAAGGGCGAAGCCTTTGGGCTTTGTCTCTTCTCCAGGCCATTTTTCAAAGGACTGCCCAAAATGAGATTAAAAGTTTAAAGCGTCTAAATCGACGTTATCGTATTTGCTTAAGATTTCTTCCTAGTGCCATATTGCGAAGTTTGATCACGTAAAAGTATGTTCTTGTTTTGAACAAGTGAAATTATGAATCCTACTCCACCAAATAACACACCAATAGCAAGTGTTATAATAGAATATCCTATTGGCTCCTTTAAAGGCCCAAGTATCGTATGCGCTTCATCGGATGTAAATCCCTTGCCACCAACGTCCACCGGAAGCATAGATGCACCAGCTAAATATCCACCATACATCAACAGTCCACATGTTAATACTATACCTGAATTCATTAGGATGAAATGTCCCCATACCATGAAGTTTCTAATACCTTTAGGTCTTTGATCCAAACCCAAATTAGATGATAAGTGAGAATAAATAAACGCGGTTATAGTAACTCCAAAAACTCCGATTCCCAAATACATTAAATATCCAAGTAAGAACCAAGTCCCCGCATTTCCAGATGCAATTACTCTCGATATTTCGGGCTTAAGAAACGATACCTGACTTGTTACTAAGAAGATAGTCAATCCTGTAAAGATTGCACCTTGAATAATTGAAGCAATGAAAAATCTTCCAAACCAAATATTACTTAAGTGATACATGTGTAGGAACAAAATTGATTTAGTATTAAATCTTGGTTTAATTCTCTAAGCTGAGAATGATTACCTAACACAGAACAATATTAGTTAAAAGATTTAATTCTTGTTTGAAAGGTTCAAAAGGATTACAGTCAATTCAATCTTAATCTGAATAATAAAGATAAATTCACATGCATATACTTTGAAAATCATTTGCTGCCAACTAACGTGAACAATTCCCTCAGGATAAGTGAAAATTAAAGCCATTACAATTCATAGAATAGACAATTGCAATTGATTGCAAATGTTTGCATTGATCTTATATTCTTGTTTCTTTATGTTATTAATACACAAACAATCCAGGAATAACGAGAAGACAAGACACTCTCTCATAGGTAGTGGTCTACTATCTATCATAGTCCATAATGCGCTTCATCCATTTAGTAGACCGTGCCATATACACAGAGTGCCAAAAATTGATCTATTCCTAATTGCAAGATTTTTACGAATTTTATGATTTATACAGTAGAATTAAGAAAGCGAATGTTATCAAGTGAAGCCAAAATTGTTGCCTCAATAATTGACAAATGAGATGTGAGTTCAACAAATAAATTAGTAGCGATTTTCCATTCTCTGTCGAAAATTCCATACTTTCGATACTTCTGTCTTAATCTATCAACAATGAACGATAAGTGGAGGCCAAATTAAAATAATGATAAACTAGATAGATTGGAATACTAATAGAAAGAATAGTCTTATGAAAAATCAAATGATGATAGTGGTCTTCACATTTACTGCGCTGTTTTAATTAATTACGCAAGAGATCTAATCTAGTTACCAAGCTATAATTCTATCGAATTTTGGGATAGGCTCTAAATCAAGGAGATGACACCGAAATGCCAGGACAATCACAATCATCCAACTCGGATAGTCAGGTAGTTTCTGGTGAGAGTAGCATTTTATCTGGAAATAATCTATTATGTCAAACTATGCAGGAATCAGATCCATTGACAGGACTGAATGATATGTGCGATATTGATGGAATAAATAATCCCATACCACCAAATCAGGATACTGCTGTATTAGAGATAACGAGTATTCTGAGAGCAAACTGTATTCCATATATTATACCATGCCCACAACCTGATGGACAAATATCAGTCGGATATGAGTTTAATGGAGATGATGAATGGAGATCATTTCAACCAGAGACAGATTCTCCTGGAGGAACTGATCATATTTTTATTAGAATGGATGTAGGTGCTAATTTTTATATATTTGCGTCTGGATTTTATTATTGGCCCTGGTTTTATCCTGAAAGACCAAATATGGTTGGCGACTGTGATGTAGGAGAAAGAGCGGCTTGTGTGGGAAAAATGGGTGAACAAGGAGCACACGTGACGGTTAACTTTCATTATTCAAGGTTCGATTGAATGAATTTGTTGATTAAATTAGTTCCCTCCTCAATTCGTCCAACACCGGCCTTATCCTCTTTGTAATTATTTCATTAATGTCTGTCTGTAGTAATGTCTTAAAAATATTGATTTTGGTATTCTACCCTGAAGCAAATCAACTATTTCTGGCTCTATTCCTTTGTTCCGTAAGAAAGTAGCAAAGACCTTTGCGAGTAGAAATATATATTCGCTATTAAAATTCGAGTAGTCTGATATTAGATTAATTGTATAAAATAATTTGATGGTTAAAGTGGTATTGGTTCGCTCTTTCTAATTTTTAGTTCATTAATCCCGTCTGGAGTAATTTGATAGTTTTCACCATCTTCGGAGTGTATAAGACTTTCAGCAATTAATTCCTCAACTGCTTGATCTAATAAAGGTGACATTGTTGTAGTGTCTATGGATGTCATCAATTCTCTTATATTGACGAAGTAATTCTCTGAGCCACCTTTGTTGAATAGTTTGTCTAATACGAAGGTTTCAGCATTATGTAAAGTACCCTCTTCTTCCTGAGAAATGGATATTTTATCCATTATCTATAATACGTCTTATACTTTATAACTTCTCTTTTATATTTATAAACATCAGAATAATTTAGAGTAAAAATAGGTAAAAATTTGATATATTTTCAATAATTTTGATATATTTTATGTTACATGTATATTTGGACCTAAGGAGTAATCTACAAATACAGAGAGACCAACTAAGCTATCAAGTAAATCTATTCATGCATAATCCCTACAAATCTACACACTAGGTCGACAGTTTACTTGAGCGATCGAGGCCTCATCTCAATCGATTCTCCGGTTGTCCTATTTTTCAATTATCGTGTAATATAACCTATCCAACTTATTACTTATCTCATCAAACTTCTCCGTTGGTGGTCTATAGTAATGTCTCGCAAAAATGGAATTACTAATTCTACCCTGCAGCAAGTCTATGAGCTCTGTCTCGATTCCTTCATTTCTTAGGAAGGTTGCAAAGATCTTTCTACAGTATGACATTTTGAATTCCTGTGTGGTTTGTCTAGTAATAGCTAATCGCAACATTTCATATGTAATGGATTTACTACTATTAACTTCTAATAACTCTAAAATATTCTTTGTTACTAATGAAACAAACGCCTTTTTAGTTCTACGTAGAAATAAGTTTGGGAATTTATAATGTTGTATCAATCTCTTGTCTTCAGATAAGTATTCCTGTCTTTTATGAGAAAGCAGTAAATTAAATGAATCAATTGCTTCTTGTGGTCGTAATCCAGTAAGGACGTTAAATTTCAATATGTTTGCAAATCTTGGAAATTCATTAATCGCTTGTTTAATCCATTCTAACATATCATCAATATTCCCGTTCCCATTTTCTCTCATTATGCTATGAAATCCTTCTAGCGAATTATTACCTGAAGACCATTTTAACTGATAGTTATTTCTTATTTTTTGCCACTTTGTGTATTGACCCAAATACTTGGAATAGGCAGTAAGCCCTTTCATTACATGCCGTCTTTTGCTATAGGGAAATGTTAGTAGTTCAGATGCATTCCCTGTATTTAGAATATAGTTGTAATGACACCCATATCGATAGAGTTCTAATGCTGTTTTTCGTTCTAAATCCTGCGAAAGTAAGTACGATTTGAACCCGGGAAGGCCTTTCGAGTCGCAGATCCCGGGTTCAAATCCCGGCCGGAGCATCGCTTTTAAGGATATATGATTCTTATACAAATAGTCGAGATTTTGGACATGATTTTGATAGATTATCAACAGTCTCTGAAAAATCTCTATCGAATCTTGAAGGAAATGGTCCCGAATATAACGAGAATGGACCAGTAAAAGGCCAAAATTCAACCTTACTAAATTCAGTAAGACGACCGGCAACATTCAATGATTCAAATCTATGGTTAGATTTTAGGAATTACCTCATAAATGAAGGACAGAGAAAGCACAGTGTAAGAAATAAGGTAGGTTATGCGAAAAGATATTGCAAGATACTTGAGACTAAAGATGCTCGGGTCCTTCTAAATTTAACCCATGGTTCTAAAGTTCACACAATGAAAGCACTCGCATCCTTATCCAAATTCTTAGGTAGGTATGACGAGTGGTTTGACATCGTAAAGAAGTATCAATTAAAATGGTTCAAGCCTGGGAGGTCAGTAGATGTATTCAAATCAATTGTAGATAGTACAAGCCAGCTATTCAAAACTAAAGGAAATGAATACATAGACAATAAAAGAGGATTATTAAACCACTATCAATTTCCCTCCTTATTCCTGGGACAGACAAAGAATGCATATCTCAGCATTATAGACGACCATATCCTAGAAATAGCAAAGAATACACCCAACAGAGAATGCTACTACAATTCGCTTAGAAAGAAGATCTCTACAAAAAAATGGATTTGAAATGAATATGTATTATTGTCGCAAGGTCTTTGCCACCTACTTAAGAAATAAACGAATATAGCCAGAGATAATAGATTTACTTCAAGGAAGAATAAGTAGTTCTATTTTTGTAAATCACTATTACAGCCAGGTAGCAATCTGTAACTGGATTCAGATGTACTTGAGAATGTACAGCCTGAAGATTTCAATCTTATTTTAACAGGAAATGATCCAAATCCAGCCACCTTTGGTGATTCGGGTTTTGGAGCTGAAATGTTGATAGATGCTGATGCGTATACAATAGGGGAATGCTCTTCGATTGTTGCAGTAGAGGATAACGTAGCAGAGGCTTTATTGAAATTTACTGGCCCAACACAACAGCGGGATTTAGTGTAGACTGCATAGTGAATTTCACAGTTTAGTGTAAATCTCACATCTTATCGAAGAACCCCGGGGCTATCTAAACGGAGAAAATTTGAGTGGCGGCCTTTCTCTCAAAAAGTACAGTTTATCATCCAGGGTAATTGGTTGATCTCAGAGAGATCTAATGATTTAGATTGGCATGGGATTCAGAGACCACAAAGTTCAACCTGATTGTGCAGTTTTTATTCATAAAACACCGCACGAACCCTTAAACTAAATCAATATGGAAAACCGATGGACATCTTGACTTAACAGTATTAGATTCTAAGTCACTAAATACCTAGTAAATCTTTTACTAAGTGTTGTACTTCCACAGATAGGTTACATTTCTAATTACCTACATGGGTCACACCAT
>WHSX01000239.1 GCA_009379865.1 Candidatus Nitrosocosmicus sp. | reverse complement strand
TGGTCCCAGATCATGTATAGGAGAACCATTAGCTTGGATTGAGGGTGTAATAGTATTGGCAAATATTATCAATAATTGGAAGCTTACAATTGAAGATAAAAATAAAGGAAACATTGAACTACAACCACTAGTAACACTCAGACCAAAAAATGGAATAAAAATGAAAATTTCTAGGAGAGCAGATAGTTGATGGGCTGATATGATTGAAAGTAGGTATTGCTGAGAAGTTATAGATTCTTTTAATGGATATCAGCGCAGATTAGTATGTAACAAAGTAATTTGCTATACATTATTCAAAGATTTTCACTAAATACAAAATCTTGTAGCAATAGCCAAAATTAATTCATTATTAGATTTTGGCTTTGAACCCTCATGGGCTATCCTCACTTTTACCCATCATATATGGTATTGAGATTTCATATTTCCATCATATTGATAAATAATTAATCCAGATGCTCCTGTCTTTAGAATTATAGAAATGAAGACAACCATTTTGTAAATAGTGGATTTCGCGATAGTGTCTAATCGCCTTCTTTTTATGATTTAATTGGCAATTTTATTTTGGTCTATTGATCATTGTATCAAATTGATCCAAAAGATTGTCAATCATATTGAGATAGTCATTAATTTGATCAAATTTAGTACTTCCATCAATCCTTGGAAAATGTGATCCTGAATAGTAAAAATCTACTCCATAAATATTCGATTTATCTGTTTTTGAGAAATTTAACGGAAGTATCAGCTGCAATATCACCAAGTTTATCAAGACCTTCACATTTATGATAAAATTTCTATAAATATAAAAGGTCATACAAAATTTATAATTACATTGTTAACTATTGTTATAAAATAAAATTCACAAGTAGTCAAATTTAATATGAATTCTATTTCTTGAATTTATTAACGACACTAACACATCATTCGCCAGATAGTTTGGTATCAAAACAACAAATAACAACCTTGAAATCATATAGATAAAGAAAATATGCATTATATACTAGCGTGTATAGTTAGAAGAATACGGATTTATTGAAGATATTTTTAGTAGTTATCATTATGGTTAATTTTTCAATGATCGGAGGATTCTCATTGTATCCGACAACAGTAAATGGAGAGCCACCTGCAAATGCAGATTCACCTAAACGCCCTTTGCATGAATCTAACTCCTCTTTAGAACTTTCTAATCGCACACTACCCGTAGGAAATACTACCACCACACAATAGAAAATCATAATCTTAAAAGACGGATAAACAGGTGATATGCTATTAATCTAATTGGGTCAGTATTGTTGAACAAAGTTATCAAAATATAACTAGGACCCGAGCTCAGTTAAATATCCAGTTTGGTGGCTATCCACAAAATAAACTCGTTTTAAATAAAGTGTAGAGCATTTCAGTATTTTTATTTCTGGGATAATTCTTGGTAGTTGGTTTTATCTGGGGAATCTTCCATATTATGTTATATTAAATAAGGTAGGTTTTACTTTTTCTTGTCTTTTTACTACTATACGTTTCCTGGATACAACCAATGGCCAAACAGACGACTCAAAATGGGAAGTGCAAGATAGGTAAGTGAAATTACCAGTATGGCACTAAAAATTGCAATGTTTGCGAATACAGGCCAATCGCCTATAAATGGATTCAAGAGGTATCGTGAAACAGTGCTAATAGCATAGGCCGCAATGAAGATAATAATGGCCATTTTCCATCTGGGTGGTGGAGATTGGCTAAGGGTTTTCAAGCCAGGAAGTGTGAACCAGGTTTCCAAACCGGTGGATGTTCCATAATGCCTAGTAGAGTAGTTGTTTGCTTCCTCTACCAGTTTTAACGATTCTTTGGAATTGTCCCATTTTTCCATAGTCGTTTTGTTATCAAATTTACGGATTACATACCGATAAGACGGTTTACTCCCTCCCGGAATAATTATTGTAACACCACGATATCCTGGTGCTTTTCTCTGGAGTGCCATATAACGCCGAAGCCAATTGTCGTAATCTTTCTCATGTCCAGGTTTGATATTCCTACATATTACTGAAGTGACCTCATTCTCATGTATATCAGACATTTTGCTCGCATGATTTACTGTTCTGTTGCTTGGTATATGTTTTCCGGCTCGAAATTTGTGTTACCATATCCCCTTTAGATATGTTTTCAAAACACCATTCGGCGGTATGTGAAACAAACTTGACTTTATTTTTCAACTCATACAAAATTTTATTTTGGAATCGATGTCCACCGGTAGATTTTCAATTCTACCGTCTTTTTATTATAGTAGTCACAGAAAGATTATACCTTTATGCCACAAAATTAAAAAAAATCCCCAACCATTTTTTTGATACTTCCTTTAGTTAATTCTTACCTAAGGAAAAAAAATATAGATTGGTCGGCTATGTTTAATCCTTCTTTGTTTTCTCTTAATTCCCTAGCTTTATTTTATTTTATACCTTTTATCTTTCATAATTGTGTAAGATTCCAATGGATATTTTCCAGCCATGCCAGGAGAACTTGGTAATTTAATTAGGATTATTAAAATTCAAAATTAGTAGATCATTTAGAATATTTAGTATATGGATAATTAGCTTGTTACTGTCATATCATTTACCAGACAGCCACTACCTTTCCAAACAATAGGTTACCAAGATACCAATTACCAGGATGGAAAATACATGAATGGCATTAGGCATACATCCCTCCCATACTCCCATCCATAATACTTTAACCCTAAAGAATACAATAATTTCATGTTCGCATTGTCAAAAGTATGGATCGAGTGGAACATACAACAAAAATACTAATGAACTTCAATTATAATAAAGGGTTCATTATTATTATCAAAAGACTAGGGGAGTTCAGATATTTCAGCTCCAATACTGTAAGCCTTTTTGAAAATATTTATCAGTTCTTCCTGGACTTTTGTCCTTTATTCATCTAATAAAGTGATTGATTCATTTTGCATAGTAAAAGTATCGTTTAGGAGAGAGCTGGAATTTTCATCCGATAATAGTCGATCTCAGGTTCATCGTTACTAATATTGGCAGCATCCATCAAGCATTCTCCAAACATCCCATTTGATTATGAGAGAGAAGAGAGTGATGGCGGTGGTGAAGAAGAAGAAGAAGAAGAAGAAGAAGAATTTTCATTCATCAAAAGGCCAAGTAAGGGACCGATCTTATTGAAAATGTTTGCAAGGGCCTGATCCGAAGATGGTGATGATGGTGTAGAAGGTTGATCACTCACATTGTTTGTAGTAGAGTTAGGAAATGATGATGAAAAAGATGATAATGGGAAAGAGGAAGAACCATCCTCCGATGTGACTAAACCATCTACATTGGAATTAATTACATTTGTTATATTAGAATCTAGTACGGGGTTCTCATCAATACCATTTACGCTCGAGTCATTCGAGATCGATCCCAGTTCAGAGGAAAATTCTGGATTCTCCACTGTTATTACTCCCCTGATATGGCTCCAGGCCGGATCATAGTACGAATACAATCCAGGTTCATCAAAGGTTACAGTGTAATTCTCATCAGTACCAAAGAAATCACCATAAAATTTGTTATCTGGACCTTCATTGGGGGTTCCAGAGACTAACATGTGAGGAGAAGAGTCACTATTTATCCAAGTAACATTAGTACCAGCAGGAACAGTAATATTGGCAGGTGAGATAGGATTTTGACTATCGCTGTCAGTTGCACCAGGGTTCAAGACTATGGTAAAATTGCTTTCTTGAGCACTCACACCTAATTGATTAAAACCTAGCATCAAAAACGCAAGAAAAATTATTGGTATTATTATTTTTCTCAATTTTATGATTCTTCATTAAACATGCGACTATATAATCATGATCCCCATCAAAATGATGTTATATTACATTAAGAACATTTGGTGAGCATCATTATTTGTTTGGTATATTACGACATCCAAGTACTAAATAAAGAATGACAAAATATCATATGCAATTAATCGATACGGTCAAAATAATCTGATTGAACATAAATTTACTTCCTGATCACGGTGATATCATTTTTCAGTACTATGAATCAATCCCCGATTAGTGATTACAAGGTATTGTTTTTTGAAATTTACAATGGGACAGATAATACAACATCTATAACAAAATAGTTATTTAAATCGAGGAAATATTGGTAAAAATCATGAGGATATTCATATGGGTCCGATAGAATATTAAAATTCTATTGATCTTTTGTTTGAGTCATCCATATATTCTCATGATCGATCTCTTCAGAATATTATAAGACGCGATATCTAAATCAGCATACGGTTATGAATCGAGTGGGATATGCGACAAAAATGACATGGAACTATTATAACATATTAATGGTTCAGGATTCAGGTTCAGT
>WHSX01000238.1 GCA_009379865.1 Candidatus Nitrosocosmicus sp. | reverse complement strand
TATCGTACCGTTAATTTGGAGAATATCCTTGTCTTCAAGACCTGCAAGATTCATAACCCTGCTGACCCGCTTTCTCCTCATTCAGTGTATATTTGTGCAGTCATCGATGGTTTGAATTTTTTTATTAATTCTATTGATTTCAAAATTGATTAAAGTGAAATATTATTTTGTTTCAAGTTGCGGAGGTATGTGAAACAAATTTGACTCGATTTAACCACTCCATCATCCTATAAACGTGGATTTACATAAGGTCCGGGCCCGTGGGGCTCCGGTTCAAGGTTGAATAGAATCCATGATAGATAATGGCATATGTCAAAAAAAAGACTACGAAATATAAAAAAATATCAATTTCTTTTTTTATTCAAGTATTACCGTTAACTTTTCTTTACTTCATAGTGGAGCAAAACTATTCCAGTGTCAAACGCTATTGATTCAATAAGGTTTAGCGATTAATTAATTGATTACTAGTGGTCCTTGGAATAATTCCAATTGTTATCCTGCAATATGAATAAATGCATTTAGCGACTTCTCATTAATACTGGAAAGCATATGATTTGAATTTTCGCGTAAAACATGCTAATTTAACACAATCTTATACCCATTATATAATATTATGAACATTACAATTTGAAAAAAATGAAGAAAATTTTTGTTTTTACAAGTTTTGTGCTGTCATTTGTGTTGACAGCCTCGTTAGCAAGCATTTCATTGGGCCAGATGGCATTAGCCCAGGACCTGTCCAGCCTTAAAGATCAGGCAACAAAGTTACTCACTGGAAATGACAATAGTCAAAGAACAGACAATACGTCAGTATCAGCAACTGATAATTCTACCTCATCTGACTCATCATTAACACAGAGAGCAACCGATGCATTAAGTGCATTCTTAAAATAGAATACTCAAATAAAAATTTATAAAGTATTTTATTTACCTTTAACTATTATTTTGTTGCCTCTCAAATTCTAGAAGCATCATAGTTTTTTATTGATTGTCATAATCTTTCTGAGCTGTGGATGATAACAAGCCTATACAAAATACGATCTGAATTGATAATCATTACCATATAACATTGAGTTTGGGCCAGTGGGATACGATTCAAGGTTGAATAGAATTCCACATCAAATAATTATATGACTGATCAATTTATTATTGACTTGATCGATGTTACCACGGACCTTTACCATTTTGCATAAGATATTCATTGTAATATTTGGCCAATTTGTTTACATCATATGCTTGCCAAATCCAATATACAAAGATCACAATACCCAGTATTATAAACAATGGAATTACTCCTCCTATTATAGAGAGAACCATAGTAATGGCAAGTACCCAACCGAGTATCAACAAGCCAATTCCTTTGCCGGTTTTACCGATGTACATATGTCCAATCCCTTGGAATCCAAAAAATCCTGCTATTAGTGCTATTAAAACCGCAGTTCCAGGGTTTTTATTCTGAGTTACTACAACAGATTGAGTAACTGCTTGATGTTGGGATTTTCCACATGAAGGGCAATAGGTGATTTCCTCGGAGCCGAATTCTTTACCGCAGTGTTTGCAATATACCATTTATTAATTTTTGATTTTGAAATATTTAAAAATATAAATCAAATACATCTCAGATTTTGTCTCTTATCTTTTAAGATGATGTATTAGTCCAAAATCATTTTAGGAGTTCTTGATTTCCCGTCCTTAAAGACGACTTTAGGCATATACTTCATTGAAAAAGAAGCAGCGCTAAGTAAAACCTCTTCGAATCCTTCACCTATATCAGTCAATCTGTATTCAATTTTTACGGGATATTCAGATACAATTTTCCTTCTAATTATTCCCAGTGCTTCTAATTCGCGTAAGCGTTCTGTAAGGACCTTTGGTGTTATACCGTCTATATTTTCAATAAAGCGATTAAACTGTGTATGACCTCTAAGGATTTCCCTTATGATTAGAACAGTCCATCTTTTACCAATAATTCTAAAAGTTGTCTCAATTGGACATGATTTAACTTCTGGCATATTATATACCGTTTCCAGAATCGAGCAGTTTTCCGGTGTCATCGATGCATCACTTTCTCTTTAGTAACCAACTATGTATCTAGTTACGTGAGACTTATAAACTATCCTTTTTATATCTACTATGAAAAAGAAATGACGATTAGATTCGAACAATCAAAACAAATACAATACAATAAGATAACTGCACTTTTAATAGCCATTCAATCATGGAGAATAATTGGTGTAGCCTTTCTTTGGGGAGTAGTTTTAGAAATCCTGCATCCGGCTTTTGGAATACCTGCCGGAGTAGGAGATATCCTAGTTGGAGTCACAGCAATACCTTTTGCATACTTTTTACGAAAAGGATATAACTGGTCCAAATATGCTATAACAGTTTGGAATGTATTAGGTATTGCTGATTTAGTTATGGCTATAAGTATAGGAACAATTATTGCTTCGGGAAACAGTGTATCGACAATGAATACATTGCCTTGGGTTCTAATACCTACCGTGGGCGTACCATTTTCGTTGATACTGCATGTAATTACACTGTACCGTTTACGAAGGACTGAATTTCCGTTTCAACAATAGAAGATATCCCAAATACCAAATAAATTAGTAATAGGAATCTGAGTAATAGATGGAATACTTTTTCCCTATAAATTGCGATCTGGGAGTATCCTTTTTTTAAATATGCCACACTTGATCTATAAGATTTAGTCACTGATTCGATTAGTCAAATTAATGTTCCATCCTATTCTGCAATATTTGAGAATTTATGGATTAGATCAGATCTATCAAAAGATGATTACTGTATAGAAACAATTTCTTGAGTATTCAAAGATTACATCCCTGACTGCATACATCCGTGGGGATACGATTCAATATTGAATATAATCTAAGGTTTGTTTTACCCGAGCACCGGAAGTGGACTCGAAACCTTGCTATAAAAACAAGGAATCTAATTAATACTGTATAAAATAAGATAATGAGGAAATAGGATTTGTTTACACGAAAGGTAGTCATGGGTGCATGCTTACGCCATCTTATCCTGATATTTAGAGGAAATAGTAGTTCACATGAAATATACTTAGAGCCTATCCCAAAATTCGATAGAATTATAGCTAGTGGTCATTATCGCTAAACTGTGACCTGTATCCAGAAAGAGAGTGTGGAGTATAAGGAGAAGTATGTTTATACTATACCAATTAAGATAATTACATAAACCACGATTTAAAGCCCCTCCTCTATATTTTCTCCAAATATTTATAGCTAGGTTGGTTACATTCTCTTCCTGTATATCTTTGACTGTTACAAACAAGACATCATTTGAAAGGATGTACAGGACTGAAAAGAATGTAAATGTAAAAGAAAGGATGTTGCTTGTTCTAAACGTTGTGTATTGCGGTAAGGTTGCAGCTCATATGGCCAGAGAGATTCATAGAAGTAAAGGATGGGCATCCCAGTGGCTAAAAAGATACAAAGAGGAAGGAATAGAAGGATTAAAAGACAGACAAAAAGGTGGCAAACATCCAAAGATATCAAGACAGGTACAATACCGGATAAAAGCCATTTTGAAAGAAAGCAGCCAGGGCTGGACCACAAAGCAGGTTGAGGAGTTGATAATACAGGAAAGTAAGACAAGGTATCACCATAATTACATTTATTACATCGTTAGAAAATGGGGTTTTAGACAGAAGGTACCTAGGAAGGTTCATGTAAACGCAGCTTCAAAGGAAGAAAAAGAGGAGTTTAAAAAAAGACCCATCAAATACTTGTGGATCCACGAAGCCAAAAGAAAGGTTTTACGATAATATCACTGGATGAATCCTTTTTCTTTTATGATTCCTTGGTAAGGAAGGTATGGATTGAAGAAGGTAAGAGACCTGTAGCAAGGATAACAGGTTCACACAAGCACTCATGTTTGTTTGGTGCCATGGATATAGAAGGAAAACAGCTTTTCAGACAGTACGATAAATTCAACGGTGACACATTCCTGGATTTTCTAAAGATTATCCATTCAAAGTTTCCAAAATGCTATCTTTTTATGGATAAGGCTTCGCCTCACTACAGGTCAAGGAAGGTTACAGAGTACCTAGAAGAGAACAGGGATACTCTTATCCCCGAATACCTTCCAACGGCATCACCGGAATTCATGATACTGGAGGAAGTATGGAACATAGCTAAAAGAGAGTTGCTTGTCCTAAAACACTATTCATCCTTTGAAGATTTTAAGGATAAGGTATCCCTGTATTTCAGAACAAAAAGATTCGCTCTTAATATGAGGAACTATTTGCTAAGGACGGTTTAGGAACATATGTGAAATGGTATATCATAAGCATTCCAGATGATTTATGGAATGAAATTAGGAATATCTTACCTAAA
>WHSX01000237.1 GCA_009379865.1 Candidatus Nitrosocosmicus sp. | reverse complement strand
AAATAGACCACATTGCCTTCAAATACATTTCAACATGCTCGGCTTCTGCGGTGCCTACATACAATTGCTCTGGGAGTCCAGAATTTTTTGAATAAACGGTCAATGTATATGACTATACGTTATATTTTTTAAATTTATTGATTCAAAAGTAATTGAAGTAAAAAAGTTAAAGGTATATTCATTCATTTTTGATAGAATGTCATCAGACTTGTTGCGAGATAGAACCATGTGAGTTTCTTTCGTTTTTCTTGAATTGTAAAAGGACTTGTTTTTTGTTCAATATCAATTCTACTGACTGGATTTTACTTCTGTAAAAGACAACCTTTTTTCCTTTTTCATTTATAACAATCCTATCTATGAACAAAAGTCCAAGATCCTTAAGTTTTTTTATTTTTTTGTATGTCGAACTAATAGGTAGGTCATTTTCCTTGCAAATTCCAAAAACGGTTTTGGATTCTTCGATGGTAGACATTACAATCTTGTAAGAAAATCCATCAAATAATTCCTTCAATAAAATTGAAGCATTCTTATCTTCTTGATTCAGTAAATATCGCTGATCAGACAACATCATTTAGGCTACCCTAATTGTTAGGATAACCTAATATTTAAACGGTGTTATATTATTCAAGTTTAATCTACAAAATTTTATTATAATTTTTTCAAATTGTAAACACTCTATGCTCCTATTTCAAAAAAATGATTAAGAATTATTGGGATATTCAGATACTTCGAAAGAGCAGTAGTATGCTAAAAAATATTTTAACCAATGGTCATATCTAAACCAGTTTAGTTTTTGTTAATATGTAAAAGATGAAGTTGTTTCTAAGTTCTAGCAATACAGAAAATCTAATATCCAAATAGATAAATTATTACAAACAAAAGTGTGTAGTAGGGGTCTCGCTATTTTACTACAATCTCACCAACCATCGATGGGTGGTAAACACAGTAATAATCAAAAGTACCCTTATTATCAAATTTTAAGGTGAACGCTTGTTTTGAAAGTATAGCGTCTGAATCAAACAATTGACCCTCATCAGGATCGCTATCTGATCCTGAAGTAGCGGTATGTGATATGGAATCTGCATTATACCATGTAATTGTTTCACCTGAGTTTATAGTAATTGGATTTGGTGCGTATGAGTTGTCACCGCTGATGCCATTAATTGTTACCAGGACAGAACCTTCAGGTACAACACTAGATTGTGATAATGGTGATTGAGCTTTTGGAATGGTACTTTGTGAGGTTGGCAATATTTTGTACAAATCCCCTGTATAGCTTAGGACATACATATACCCGTCAGGTCCTACCTGAATATCGGTAATTCCCCCGAAACCTTGTCCAAACGTAATTGGGATACTCTCAACGGGATTATCCACTTTCTTATCAGCTAATGCAGCTGCACCCCCTACATTCGTGTTATTTATGACAATATCATCGCGTGCCTCATTTAAAGTAAATCTATATAAATTACCATTATTAATGTCACCTACAAACATATCATTTTCATATTCTTTACCCAACTTATCTGAATTCAAAAATTTTAGTGCAGTAGGACCTATAGGAATATGCCAAGCAAATTTGGGTTCTGCATATTTTCCGTTTCCAAAACTCACGAGATCATTTGGGGTAGCCCCGTTACTCAACAGATCATCGTTAGAGAATCCCTGAATTAAGGACCAGCCACTATTAAAGCCAGGAAAAACCAGGTTAATTTCATCGCCTGCTGTAGGACCATTCTCTGTATCCCATAAATTACCGGTCATAGGATCAAAATCTATACCGAAGCTATTCCTAATACCCATTGCATAGTACACACCTAATGGCAAGTCAGTACCAAAGATTGGTTCATCATCAACTAATCCACCATCTTGAGTAATTCTGAGAACGCCGCCTAAGCCATTAGGTGCTGGACCATTTCCTATATTTTGTGCTTGAGTCCTATGGCCTCCAACTTCCCCCATTATCATATAGACGTTATTGTCCGGCCCAATTGTTACTTTACCTCCATTATGATCAGTTCGATTAAGATTATTTGGAATTGCAGTCAAATCCAAAAGGAGGACTGGATCTATTAATTTACCGTCCACATACTGATAACGATAAAGTCTATTTCCTAAGGGGTCAATATTATTGGAAACATCGCTACCATCCTCATTATTTCCAGATTCAGTGTAGGACAAGAAAACAAAAATTTTTCCATCCAATTGTTTTGAAGCAGCAATTCCTAATAGTCCACGTTCGATTTTCGAGGCAACAGATAGATCAAGTAAGGGATTATCTTGTACCTGGCCATCCAGTACTCTCATAACCCTCCCAGTATTTTTTTCAGTAACCAATATATCATTATTTCCCACAAAAGTCATGCTAGTTGGGAATGTCAAATCGGAAGTAACTTTTTCAACTGTTAGACTATCATCATTGATTGTGGGTCCATCTGGGGAGGGCTGAGCTTTAGAGTAAGCCCCATAAGAAAAATAAACGGAAGAATAATTTGAAGATAATAGTATTAAAATAATTGCGAAAGAATAAAACAATAGTTTTATGTTATACACAAGTCTTATCAACAGAAAAAATAAAACACGAATTAATTAAAAGGTTACGTAGTATTGTTTTTAAAGATATTCATCAAAACAAGAGATTTAATGTACTCAAGTGGGTACTTCATCTAATATTAAGAGAAAATCCAGATTTATTTTAGAAATTATAAATAATGCTAAATAGGACCATTGAAAACCTCTTGTGAGAACCATTGCAGATAATCGATCTAACACTGGAAATTGATGAATCTATTCAAGTTTTTCCAGATTCACCAAAAGTAAACATTTTACAGTGGTCAAATTTCGACAATCAGAAATATGCTTCAGAAGTATTGTTTTCTAGTACACATGTAGGCACACATGTAGATGCCCCGTATCACTTTCAAAAGTATGGCATTACGGTAGAAAAAATTCCTCTTAACAGGCTTATAATTAACGAAAATATCAAGTTATTAAAAATTGAAAAAGAAGATGACGAAAAGATCGAAGTAGGTGATCTAAGAGATTACAACATTATGAAAAATGATACCATCTTAATCAACACGAATTGGGTATTGAATAGAGCTATGGATAAGTATTTCAATAAAAACCCTGGACTATCAGAAGCAGCGGCAAAATATCTGGCAGAAGCCGAGATAAATCTAGTAGGAATTGATGGTCCCAGTATTGATCCAGCTATCGATCATGACTTTAATTCGCATAGAATTTTTAGTGCTAATGACATTCCAATAATAGAAAATCTGATAAACCTAGATAGACTACTAAATAAAAAATTTACTTTTGTGGCATTACCATTAAAATTAAAGAACTGTTCTGGCTCACCCGTAAGAGCACTTGCCATAATGGCTTGAATGAATCACAAAAGTATTCAACAGCAAAGAAAGATTTTGAAACCAGTCGAATTAATTCCATAAAATCGTTATCGATCATGACAAGATACTGAATACTATGGATAAAGCTCAAGGATGTAAAATGAATGAGAAAATAAGAGAAACCCTTAGTTCTATGTAACTACCACATATTGAAAGTTGACATATAGAGAACTCTTCTAGCACTAACAGTTAAATCACAAATCCGGATCCATTGAACCCAGGTCAACAACACAGTTCTTATTTTAGAACATGCATCTTGATCTTGTTTTTGCAGTGGTATGATACAAATTCGCTTTTCTATGATCAAGTATCAAAATCCTGACAACTGAAATAGGAAAGAGGAATTCATTTGTATAGATCTTAACAAATGCTTTTTTTATTCTTGGATTTTGTATTACTGATTAGGCCAACCAGTCTATAACCATATTCAAAATTATGTTTAACATGATTAATTCCATGGGTCAAATGTGTTTCGAATTTACCATCCAAAATATTTTCTACATAAAACTGGACCTTTTTGATTGAAATTTGTGAATGCCGAATTTGTTTATCAGATAAGGAACGACCAAGTTCAGATTCGATTTCTGTTTTAAAATCTTTTAATTCAATGAGCTTACCATATCGAAGAACTTTATTATAATTGTTACAAATGTCATGTAACTTTTGTAGTTCTTTCTCAGGCAATACAGATAAAGATTTTCTGACTTGATCAGGATCTCTATCAACAATTTGTGCTAATCTTAATACCATTTCGTCTGTCATGTAACCAGGGTTTACTAATTCAGGGGCATAGGACGGAGCATTGTCTCGTTTAACATCGGTGTAGGTTTTTTTCATAGTCAAAGGCATCCCAACAGTATCTATAATATCAATCGATTCTTTTGAATTTTTAATAGATTTTCCTGGCAAAAATTGTAGTTCTTTTGAAGGATAAGAATAAACATGTTTTAGCAAAGATGATTTTTTGGATTCATAGTAAGTCTTTAACTGAAAAA
>WHSX01000236.1 GCA_009379865.1 Candidatus Nitrosocosmicus sp. | reverse complement strand
CTAATAAAAGAAGCTATATAGCTTGTTTGAAAAGTAGTTATTCAACACACCACAATGTCGTATTCACTAATTATACAAATCTGAAACCCTAAAAAGGACCTTATCGTTTATCGTAATTCCTTTCATAGTTCAAATCTTGTCCAAAGGATGATACAAAATTT
The DNA here is from genome assembly GCA_009379865.1 of Candidatus Nitrosocosmicus sp. Classification (GTDB taxonomy): domain Archaea; phylum Thermoproteota; class Nitrososphaeria; order Nitrososphaerales; family Nitrososphaeraceae; genus Nitrosocosmicus. The sequence continues at coordinate 4,272 of WHSX01000236.1, read as the reverse complement.
ATATTCTCATCGACTAATTACAAATTTGTGTTTTACGTTTTTGGTCAATACTAGAGTAATAATTATCACTGTATACTACGTCTTCTCTTGGAATAATAAGTTCCTTCACTGATACTGTAGCTGGTGACAAATCAATAATATATTTTCTATTACAATTGATATTATATACAGATGTGTATTCGAATTTTCCTGTTTTTTCAAATGTTATTTCATGTCCATGAATATCCACATAACTTTCATTCAGGATTTCGGATATCTTTAGACTTAATCCGTCAATCATTTTTTTCATTTTTTTCTCGTCTAATTACTATTTACTTCTGACATTATTATCATGTTTCAATATAATGTCCGTAGACAATAAAGATGGTAATTGATTTCATTTCAATTTACTTATATACATCTAGTTTCTTGGAAGGAAAAGTATCGTTATTTTCTCCTGTTATGCTAAGAAATCTCATCATTTCTTTCTTTCTTTGATCCGGTATTGGAAAACCCATTCTAATATTTTAGTAAATCGAGAATTATATACTCTATCATCAATGTGATTTACAGTCTCCTTAAAGAGTAAGCCAATGCATTCTTAAAAGCAATCTATATGAGTCTCATTTTTCTATATTAAATATATAGAATCATCTTTTATTCATTTATTCGCTTTGAAAGATTGATGAATTTTTCTTTTAGACGAGTTGATAGAGATGGTATAAACCATCCAACCTCTAAAAAAACAAATATAAATGTACCTAATATAAGAAACAATATTTACTCTTTAAAAAGCATATTGAATAAATACATAACAATGTTTTGTTTAGTCCTTTTGATAACTACACCCGCTTTCTCTCTTAGTACATTTGCGACCAGCAACGCCAGCAATTCCAACGACAATGGTAGCCGCAGCACAATTCTCAACTCTACAACCATGTCTTCGGATGCCTTTCTAAATGGGGTAGATAATGTAACCAACGAAGGTCCTGTTAGAAATATAATCCTCTTAATTGGTGATGGAATGGGTGATTCAGAAATTACAATTGCTCGCAATTATGAGCTTGGTGCTGATGGACGCCTTGTAATGGATACTTTCCCCTTTACCGGAGCAGTAACTACTTATGCAGTAGAAGAAAATAATTCTTCAAATCCAAACTATGTGACTGATTCTGCAGCATCTGGAACAGCATGGTCAACCGGTGAAAAGACAAGTAACGGGCGAATATCTACAACTCCTTCAACCGATCAGGACTTAAAGACTATACTTGAACTAGCTCAAGAAAACGGACTTCATACCGGTATTGTCACTACATCTGAATTAACAGATGCCACTCCAGCAGTTCTAGCCTCCCATGTATCTGACAGGGATTGCCAAGGTCCCTCGGATTCAGAAACCATGGAGTTGTGCCCACAAGACAGAAAATCAACAGGGGGACCTGGTTCTATCGCAGAACAAATGGTAGATCACCATGTTGATATGTTGCTAGGAGGAGGCGAACAAAGATTTGATCAAACTATTGATGTCGGAACATATGCCAATCAAACTGTTATTGATTCTGCAAAATCCCAAGGATATTCAATAATTACCACCGCATCAGAACTAGCTGATCTGCAATCACTAAAAAATAATGCTACAAATGCGACAAAAATGCTTGGTCTTTTTGCTCCTGGTAATATGAATATGTCTTGGACTGGTGAACCAGCAGTTCCATATCCTGGAAGTGGTCCTCAATTCTGTATGGAAAATCAGAGACCGACTAACGAGCCAAGTTTATCGAATATGACTTCAAAGGCTATAGACCTATTAGATAAGGAATCAAATGGCCAAGAAAAAGGATTCTTTTTACAAGTAGAAGGTGCTTCTATTGATAAACGTGATCATGATGCTGAACCATGTGCGCAAATAGGAGAAACAATTGCTTTTGACGGCGCTATCCTAGATGCGTTAGATTATGCCTCATTTCATCCAGATACTTTGGTAATCGTAACTGCAGATCACTCTCATACATCTCAGATAATTCCTACTCCTGAAGAACAAAATCATCCTGGATTTTATAGTACTTTGATAACCAAAGAAGGGGCAAATATGACCATAAATTATGCCACCTCTCCATTTGGAGAATCACAAGACCATACCGGTTCACTAGTAAGTATTGCGGCTCAAGGTCCTCATGCTGAAAATTTCACTGGACTAATCGATCAAATAGAGATCTTTGGTATCATGAAAGGAGCCTTGTTTGGTAACAATACCAAATAGGCGGACAACAACTCTGACAAATTAAATATATATTCTACAGGATCCTAACTAATACTTATTTTTTGTAGTAATTTACAAACATGTAGATAAGAAATATACATCAGATCGTTACTCGGACGTAATCTTAATCTAGTTTTTATTGCTATTTTATTTCAAGATCATCTATGGTACAATGATAATCATCATGTTCTTGTCTGTAATAAATTTCACCACGACCAAACTTAAACAAATTATCAAAAATCCGTAGATCTTGGTTAGGCATAAAGAGAGAAATAAGACGAGTTTACTCTCTTTCTGTAATTGATTGATCATAATTTGTATGCTCTTCTTTAGTAGAGGATTTAACTTGTTTCTAATTTTTCTCCATTGTGTTTTATAATGAATATATAGATCGACCTTCTTAGCTATCAGTTCACCTAGTGGCTAACAAAATCGTATACCATACGATCAATTCATCTAGATATCCATAATACCCAATAATGAAAATCTGGATTGTTGAAGCATCAAGTCGAAAAACTTTAATGAAAAATATTATTTAGTTTTAAATCAAAAACAAAAGAGTCAACTTCCAATCCGGGCTGTAATAGATTATTTCGTACTGTATGGGGTAGTTTTTACGTGATAATATCTACCACTCTGACCATCCCACAGTTTTCAATACTTTCAATTATGGAGATTTCACCCATATGGATTTTTCAAGATTTTTAATTTTATTTATATATACTTGCTAAACTAACTATATAGATCTATATTAACTATAATGTATAAATATAAGTATTGTCTTCATTAAAGCGATGGCAATCAAATCTACAACATTATCCTTACAACTAATTCAACCTTATATGGAAAATTTTCAAAAGAATTTTGCAGATATAAAGAGTAAAAGTAGTTCATATTTAAAAACAAGTACAGAGAAAGATTTTTTCGATTTAAATCATGATATAAAAAAATTGGAATATAACCAGTTGGTTTTTCCTAAAAAGATTAGAAATCAAAAAAGCCTTAAAACAATGAAACAGATCTCTAAATCATTATCAAAAATTGAAAGAGAGCTGAGAGCATATGATTTAATCGACAAGGAGATCTTAAACAAAAAGGGATCAGGTGGAGACCAAAATTATATAAAGAATTTTGAAAACACGCTTAAAGTAAGAAAACAAAATCTATTATCAAAATCAACTAATATAATTCAAAAAATAGAATCTGTTAATTTACCCATAATTGATATACAGTTCGATGACAAATCTTTACATAAAAGAACAAAAAAGTTGTCTTCTAACGTAGATAAATTAACAAAAGGAATTGGAAAGAAGGTCGTGAAATTTGATACAGATAATATCATTGTACCTAAAAATAATAATGTTTCAAAAAATATATTCAAACTACAAAAGAGATGCGAGAAACTAAAATTAACTTTGGACACTTTAACTCATCTTCCACAACAATCTGATATAAGAGGCGGAGGATATCAAAATACCGATAACGTCGTCATAAAGAATTGTAACAAGATACACCGAATACTTCAAGACATCAATAGTATTAACTTTGCTACTAGTTTGCTAAAGCAAGCAGGATCGGAACACTACTTGATGAAGGCAGTTGATAAAATAAATGATGATTTACAAGAGAAACAAAGACAGTTTATCGATATGTGTAAGCACTTTTCGGAGACTAAAACCGTACCTGTTAATGAAACAAAAATAGATACTCAGCCAAAAAATGCTTAATTTTAGCCTTAAATTGAGCAACGCTTATTGGAACTCCTAAGGATTGAGAAAGTTTTGCAAGGATGTATGTCATCTTTACAAGGCCTACAAAGATGGATATTCTAAAGGGTATTATTCGGAGGGGCATAAAAGATGTATAGAGTGTAATTTATTTTTGAATTGGAGTGGAATGAGGTGTCCTTGTTGTGACCATGTTCTTAGGATAAAACCTCATAACAATCGCTGTAAATCACGTTTATTAAAACTTGCTACTATACTCGCATGTAAAAGATCGTAGATACATTTTTAGCTGGTTGATGATTTTTA
>WHSX01000235.1 GCA_009379865.1 Candidatus Nitrosocosmicus sp. | reverse complement strand
ACGAATTTGATTGAAGATCGTAGTCCGGTTTTACTTTTAGTTCATCAATGAAAATGTCACTCATATTTGGCGAATAGTGTTGTCCAGTGTAAATAAATTTGTGGTCAAAGTTATCATTTAATAGTGGAATCAAGTAGGCTAACTTTATTATCTCAGGTCTAGTCCCTGCAATAGTAACTAATTTCACTCTAATTGTAGGTAAAAAGTTTTATAAAAATTTATCTTTATTAGAATATTGATTTGTTAATTTTTTATGGTAAACCCAAGTAAGATTTTAGTAGTCCTCCATAATTTTACCCCAAATGCTATGGTAAATGCAATAAATATATACAATACAAACCCGTTGCATTGATAGAAATGATGTCAAATATTACTGTAATAAGCCAAACAATCATGAAATTGGTATAGAACTATATTTTCAGTATGTAATTTTGATAAATTTACCGATCTAGTGTTTTGCATATTTAATTCTAATTTTAGTCACTATTGAACCATTAAATTCCTAGTGTCTCCATTCTTCAACACAACAGGGAAATATCGCAAAGTTAACAAAGCATTTTCTAATTACGGAAGAGACTTATAACAGACAATTGTATTAGGTTTGTAAAATATTTGACTACAAATAAAGAAAGACCCGATGGCATTACGGTCATAGCAATCTTAATAATAATAGGTGGAATATTCCTTATCACAGGCGGGATATCCTTCATTGGACTAGGAGGCGCACTCTTGGCTATATCCTCAGAAGGTATTATTCAAAGCAATGACATTTCGACTGACCTGACACAACTTGCATCCCTAGGAACAATTCCATTAGTTTTAGGAGTGGTATTGTTGATTCTTGGAATTGCATATTTAATAGTGTCATATGGTCTTCTAAAGGGGAAACCCTGGGCTTGGGTAATAACAATAATAGTAACCATAATTGGGCTGATTGTTCAGATTATTTCAGCTATAATAGCTGGAACCATTACTTCCTCAGTTTTATATGGATTAGTCAGCCACATAGTGGGATTATTCATAAGTGGAGTCATAATATATTACATGTTTAGACCCAATGTGAAAGCATTTTATAGAAAATAATCCTCCAATTTTTGTGGAAACTGACCAATTCTATATTTTTTGGTTCGGATCAAATAACAAGCCAATCAAATACTTTTATTAAACAGAATTTCATTTTAGATATGAGAAAATTCTTAGAACCAATTAACGACAGAAATAGGGAAGGCAATCCAGAAAATGGCGCCAGCAGAATTCACAAGACTTCAGATAGCTCGATGCATTTACAAATTTTTTATAACGGAAGCTGGAGACATGATAACAATTGCAAAATAAAAACAAATAAAGAATGCAATATTACAGTATAGAATAATAAACTTGTAATTTTTCAATTTTTTTCTGTTAGTGTTTTCCAGTACGGGGTGAATAATTGCTAGCACTGCTGATAAATACGATTTTAAATTTTCCCAAATCAAAATAGTACAAATTAGACTTTTCCTGAATCCATGCAAATATCCTCTCCAACAGTCTTTTTTTTGTTCCCAAATAAGCGGAGATAACAATAATGATTTGATATTAGCTAAAAAATGAGATATTTACAATCAAGTAATTCGACTATTCTACCACTGTCAGACAAGCAGGAGAGTTTACGGATCTGAATATTTGAAATTATTTCATTTTAATGAATCTTGATCATATATTTAAATTAACTTTAAATATTTGAATATACATATAATATATACAACTATGTTTGAAGCAATTCAAACATAGTTAGTAGGTATTTCAAACCCAGCGAGGAGGTTTCCAAACCTGACTTCTCGTGGGTAGATTAGATTTACTATATAAATAAGCCACACCCAGAATTATTTAGCCACATAGCTAAAGATATAAATAAAGAATAAGAATTTGTGTTCGTTATAAAAGGAATAAAATTAGCGATTAGATAAAGATGCTCTAACTAGATTGTAATAAAACACAATCTCACACATTGTCGGCACTATTCTACCGAATGTCCGACAACGGAATTATCTTTCATATCTATGCAGCAAGGGCATTTTTGTTTAACACAGACATTTGTTACTTCATGTTTACAAATAGGACACATGCATTTTTGAAGCTCAATTTCGCCCGATTTCTTTTTCCTATCAGTTTTTAAAATCAAATATACCCAAATTATAAATAGGAAAAGTGAAACAGCAAAGAAAACAAATGAGACTCTCACATTTGCCCTCAGTGCCACTAACAATATCCCAAAAAGTGCAAAGCCTATCCCACTCCAAAAAGGCCAGATCGGATAATTTTTGTTCAGATTGTAATATTTGAAATCTCACTCTTATTTATTCCCTTTTAGTTAAAAGATTAGAGAAGGCAGGCAGACCGGTAAAGGACATAATTCTTTTTTTGATTGGTAATTCACTAAAGCATTTGGTAATTTAAATATTAGAAGGTCAATTTTACTTCATTGTACAAAACCAACTGGAAGCTGATTCCCTTAAATCTGCTCTTTTTTTTAATAATTTTTATGATTACGGGTCAGAATAACGCAGTTTTTGGTCAGAACGACCAATCAAATAATAATAATAATAATTTCAATCCAATCCCTACCAACATTTCTGGAATTACATGTGATAAGGTTGAACATTTAGTTTATCACAACCATACGAAATTAATCATAAAATTTCAAAATGAAACTCACAATATCCCTGCAGGGATAGGCATCATCCCAAATGATTGCATATTCTGGTTGCATACCCATGATGATTCAGGCATAATTCATATTGAATCTCCAGTTAGAACTGAATTCTCACTTGATCAGTTTTTGAAAGTATGGGATATCTTTGATAACTCATCATTCATCGAAAATATTTCAAAAAATGATATCGCAGCAAATGTTTCAATGATTTCAGAAAATAGCTCTCAAAGCAAGCCAGATAATTACAAGGATATTATTTTGGAAAATAATGCCATCATTACGATAGACTTTGCCAACAAATCAAAAGATTGAATCCTAATAATAGGAATTGGTTACTACTTTAATTTAGTTATGAAGATATGTTTTCAATAATCTTTGATATATTTTATGCGGTCATTCTCATCTTCATCTGTTTTTTTCAGCTTGATCACAATAGTTCCACCTGCTTTATTGAAAATCCTTTGTCTTCTCTTACTTGAAAAAATAAGTCCTAATATAATATCCACCGGTAATAAGAAAGATTTTCCAAAGACCTCAATAGATATATTTATAATATTTGGTCTTTCGCCGTGCAAATTTGTAGTCTTAATGTGAACAACCCTTTTTCCAATAGTTTGTCCAGTCAAAAATTCTAGGACTACCCAATAAAGAAAAAATATGGAGCTAGCAATAATATACTCATATGGCTGCTCGATACCTATTCCATTTTCACTGTCAATGTAAATTCCCCAAAATGGAAAAGAGTAGTCAGATGAAAAGACGAAAAACAGGATGTTTATTATTATCGCTATTATAACAAAGTCAATGAGCCAAGCTACGAATCTATCCTCCCATTTTGCCAAAACGATTTCTCTCGAATATTTCTTTTCAGACTTGTTATCACTCATATATACATGAAGAACTAATGGTAAATTATAAAAACTTACATATTAGAAATTATTGTAAGAGCATTCCAGACCTTTCGAAACTACCAAGACATGATTCAATTGGATTTACCATCTATGGCATTTAAATAATCGGATAAAGGTAACGGTCTTGCCTTACAAGGTCAAAAAAACGAACTAGCAAACTAGTAGAATCCAAATAAATTGTTGAAAACAAGCAGGTAAATGCCTCCAAAGGTCCAATGTGTCGACATCGACTAACTAACAAGATCCTAATCACCATGAAAATTATTTGTTGTTATAAACCAATAAATTAAAAATAATTAAGTAATGCTAAAATTTTGTTTACAAGTCATGTGCTTCAGGCATATCATAGATAAAGACTCTACCTTCTATATGTGCGTCACTTTTTAATGCTTCGACAAGTAAGGCTACTTTTGATTCAGGTACTACGGTTTCGATTCGTGTACGACGAGCAAATTCAGGTGTGTATTTTTCTCCAGTTTTATAACCTTGTACAATCCTTTCGGTAGCCTCTCTTTCAAGATGACCCTGCCCCATAACATCAAAGTATGTAATAGCCTCTACTTGGTTGTTGAATAGGACTTGTTTAACCGCATTAAAATTACTTTCCTTAACATAAATTATCAACCCTTTCATGAGTATGTTTTTGAGTCTGATTTATATAAATATAAGCAGCGGAAATCCTTTTATTAATTATTGACACAGGGTTTTATTTAATTTCGAATAAATTAGAATAGCATTTTTGGAGGCTTCTTATTTTTATTCCTTTATCTAAATCATCAGTGATAAAAGTGAAATATAGTGGTGTGTTGAATAACTACTTTTCAAACAAGCTATATAGCTTCTTTTATTAGG
>WHSX01000234.1 GCA_009379865.1 Candidatus Nitrosocosmicus sp. | reverse complement strand
TAACATCGTAACTATAAAATTTTGACATATCAGCTGATGGTGTCCAACTTGGAGTAAAATTAGTAGATTGGTTTGACGAAGAATTGATCAGATCGTATTTCCGTCTTGAATTATCGTCAGAAAGTATTTCGTAGGCCTCTACTATTTGCATGAACTTTTGATGAGACTCTTTACTTTTGTTCTTGTCAGGATGGTGCTTGAGGGCAAGAAGTCTAAATGATTTTTTGATATCGGCAATAGTAGCGTGTTGGTCTATCTCAAGTATATCATAGTAAGACTGCGACAACATCATTATGTGTAGAGTTCTAAAAATTAAGTATTTCCTTTGGACAAGATAATATTATAACTCTAAAATAAGACAATTTCGAATATATTTAGACGTGAAGATTCCATTTAAAAGAAAATCATCCCGTTCTAGCAAGGAAGAGGGTGTAGATACAAGCAAAGCATATTTTAGACCCAATGAAATAGTAGGATCAAATATTAGCAATCCAGTGAAAAATCCACATCCCATAAAATCTGACGCAAATTACCAGATTTGCTTTGAATGTAATAATATAATTTCCGGTGAAATCAAGAAACCTGAATGGAGGTGGAATCTGAATACTAGTCAACCCATGTGCATTGTGTGCTTTGAAAGAAAATCCAAAGAATACGAAAAAATCAATAATTATTGCAATGGATGCAGAAAGAAATTGGGCTTTATCAGGTATAATCCCAAACCATTGTGGGATATTAAGGGCCAATTATGCCGAACTTGTTGGGATTTAGAGAATTCTAATTTCAAGGAATAAGAATCTGAAGGAATAATACGAAGAAAAAATTATACATAGACCAACTCTCAAAAAGCTCCTAGCTTCATATCCGCGAAGATTGTATTTCTGCTTGTTTTTTGCACCTTTATTACTTAATTGAAACTAAATTTATTAACTATCCTAAAGATTTGATTAGGTTTCCATTTACACAAAAGCTGAGGAAGAGATATCTTTGCCCAGTACTTTCATATCACTACTCAGATTATCAAGTTTTTTACTAAATCGAATTGTTCCTAGTGCAGTTTTGGGTTTTATTCCACATCTACGAAACACAAAGGTAGGAGAAATCCATTTGATCTATCTCCACAACATCGATACTATACCCAAACCAGTTATACACAAGCCTGCATATGCGACTTGTGGTACGCTGATACTCATAGCACCTATGGCCAGGCCAATCCCAGCTATAGCCATTAGAACTTCTCCTTTCCTTCTTTTTGTTAAGTGCAATACCATTATCATTATTTTACAATGGGTTTATAAAATATTTCTCTATTATTGGAAAAATGATGTTAGGCAAATTTAAATGACTGCTTCACAGTACCAAATAATAGTTGTTCGGTTCTAATTATTAATATGTAGAATTTTCCAAAAAATCCTCAAAACAATATAAACGTAATTCGACTTGAATAAAAAAATTAAAGGTGGCTGAGTCCACCTGCACCAGATGTATATGGTGATTGTCCTGGAAAGTTTCTCCTGAAGTGCCCAGACGGTCTTTTTGATAACAGCTCAATGAACCAAGCCTCGTGTTCAATTTCCTCCTGCATTATTCTCTGGGCAATATCGTAGGTTCTAGGATCTTTTCCCCCCGTCATGTCACAGACTTCTCCCCAGGATCGGATAGCACATTGTTCTGCTTCCAAAAGGACTTTCATGATAGAAGTCAAATCTTTCCAATTCTCTGGCAAATAAGCGTCTGGACATCCAGCTTGGGTTGCAAAATCTCTGATATCTCTGGGTAAACTTCCTCCCAATTCATAAAGTCGTGGAACCATAGCCTCAAAGTGGTTTCTATCTTCAATTCTTGCATCTTCAACTATCTCTTTGATTCCTTCCCCATCAAGACCTGTACAGTGCATCCTCAAAATAGTATAATAATAATAGGTTGTAAATTCCGCACCCACGCCTTTCGTTATCAATTCTTTTAGTCTTTCGATATTAACACCATTTTTTTCTAATACCTCCAAAGCTACTACATTCGGAACATATTCATTATTCTCAGTCATTATCAAACCTTAGATTAATGAATATAAAAATTTTATCATAAATTCGTCCCGTATTGTTTTAACAATTCAAATCTCAATTTTAACGGATATCTATTTCAATATATCATCCATTGATTCAAACCCCTCTCGCTCAATTAATTGGAGTAAGCAAATAGTAAAACCAACATGTGAACAATCGTCTGCTATACAGGTCCTACATGATGGTACGCAATCAACCATATTAACAAGAATGTCCTGACCCAAAAATCTATCAAATAATCTTACCAAACCAATCTTAGGAAAATCAACGTATTTCAAGATTAAAGGAGGGTTCTGTTCATAACCTTCACTTTCAAAAGACTTGCAATTCATCCAATTTAAAAATGCAAATGTTCCTTCATCCAAACTCTCACATTTCATGGCTTTTTTCAACTGGAGGCTGTTAGTTTTGATTTTGTCTTTACTAGACATTATCTATCTTAGTAACCTACTATACAAAATTCCTAAATATAAGGCTTTAAGTTGATTTCAGGCATGGACGATTGCAGCCGTAAAATCCTTTTTAGTCGATATGGTTAGGGTTGATGTTATCCAGAGGAAATCCGTACATTGACCATTTTTTATCAACCAGCAATTTAGTTTCTTCATCAACTTGAACTTCCTCCTGAATCTCCCTAAAAAAGCCCTCTTCTCTCCATTTGGTTGTAGCGTCGACTCCCATTTTTGATCCAAAATTTACCAAAGGAGATGAAGGATCCAAAGTATCAGTAGGCACATTTTCTATCATTAATATATCCCGTTTTGGATCTGCTTTGGTAGTTACGGCCCAAATAATCTTATCCATATCATGAACATCAATATCATGGTCAACTACGATAAAAATCTTAGTTAAAGAAAGCTGGCCCAACCCCCACAATCCCATCATCACCTTCTTGGCTTGTCCGGGGTATCTTTTTTTAATAGAGATAATTCCCAATCCTTGAAACCATCCAGCTGCCGGCATCGAGAAATCTATTACCTCAGGTTGGAACATTTGTATCAAAGGTAAAAAAGATCTTTCTATTACCTTTCCAAAATAGGCATCTTCGAGAATGGGTTTTCCAACGACAGTGGTTAAATAAATAGGCTTTTTTCGATGCATAACACCGCTTAATGTGAAAACAGGGTATTTGTCAGGAGGGGTATAATAACCAGTATGATCTCCAAATGGCCCTTCAGTTTCAAGGTGTTCTGGGTTGATCACGCCCTCAAATACGATTTCCGAATTAGCCGGTACCTCCAAATCTACAGTTTCGCACTTTACCATTTTGACCCCTTTCTTTCTAGAAATACCTGCAAATAGAAATTTATCCATACCCTCTGGAACGGGGGCTATGCTACTGAAAATGGTGCCAGGGTCTGCCCCAATTACTACTGCTGCTTCGATTGGTTTTTTAGATTCTTTTGAGATATCAAAATGCTGAGCACCGCGTTTGTGAATCTGCCAGTGCATTATCGCTTGATTGTCATTCAAAATTTGGATGCGATAAACTCCTATATTTCGGATGCCGGTTTCTGGATGTTTGGTAACGGTCATCCCAAAAGTAATAAATCTTCCTGCGTCTTTTTTAAATGATTTGAGAATAGGAAATTGCTTGAAGGAAGGATTATGTGTCTCAATGACTTCTTGGACTTGACCTTTATCCACAATTTTAGGACCGTACTCAGAGATCTCAGATAACCTTGGAAGCATTTTTAGTTTATTTAAAACCCCTGATGGCATTTTCATTCGGGTCATCTCAACTATTCTATTACCTATTTCCGAAAAATCATCCAGGTCTAAAGCTATTTGTAATCTCTTAATCGATCCGAATGCGTTGCCGAGGATGGGTATTTCAAAATCCTTTATGTTTTCAAACAGAATAGCTGGACTTTTCTTTGTATACATCGAACGTCTCATAATCTCAGCTACTTCTAATTCAGAGCTTACTTCCGTCTGGACTTTTTTTAATTCGCCCGCTGTTTCTAAGGCGTTCAAGTATTCGGATAGGGTGTCAAAAGTCATTAAAAATAATTGTAATTAGCCTTATTTAATCACCAATTATCAATGAAGGGTTATATAAATAAGACCTGACATTCCTTTTGTAATGATTTGCAAATGAAGCAAACCATTATTTGACATGCTTTAGTTTGTGGTCCTTTTATTAAATGGAAGGCAATCATGGGAATCTTTAGTTTAGTTCCTTATGTATTGTATTTTTCTTTCTATCAGACTTTTCTCCTATTTTGGCATAAAAAGAATCGCTCTTATTGACGAATGTTTCAGCTGGATATTATTTCGCAACTTTCAGCAAAGTCCGCCATTCTTGGAGGGTTTTTTATAATGATTTCGCCTTTGTGTTTCTCTTTGTAGTCTAGATACTTTATCAAAATATCAAAAATGTGTCCCAGCAGATATGGTCTTA
>WHSX01000233.1 GCA_009379865.1 Candidatus Nitrosocosmicus sp. | reverse complement strand
ACAATAATGGCGTAGACAGGTATCAACGGATAAAAAAGAATTATTAAAGTCTGATCATTCTTTGTTAAATCCTTTCCTAACTAGTAGATGTATATGATTTTTGATTCAGATTATTTTGTCTACAAAAAATATCAGCTACTATGAATCAGCCAAACAACCAACAGTTATTAGAACAACAATTAACCCAGGTTATTTTTGCAAATATTTTTTACCATAAATCTATAAAATTGTAGTATGAAAGTCTTTAACCCGGGCGAACTTGACTCTGCCACAAGTGGTGCAAATTCCTTAATTTTATTTTATGCTGATTGGTGCTATTATTGTAAAAGTTTCATACCTATATTTGAAAGTTCAATCAAAAACTTGAGCGATAATAAAATCATTATTGGTGGTGTAAAACTGAACGAAGATGAAAACCCATTGTGGGATAAATATAGTATCAACGCAGTACCGACATTAATCGCCTTCTCTAAAAACACAATTAGAGATCGCAGAGATGCAAAAATGGGAGTAGGACTTACAAAAAGAGATATGGAAGCGATTTTGTCTAGTATTGGAACAAAAATGTAAGATCGTTTTCTAATTGAAGCTACCTTTTTATCTATTTGACAATTGAAAACTATTATACAGAGATGTTTGAAATGGAGTGGTGGGTATGACAAGAAAGAAGAGTTTGATGATGATATGTACAACGTAAATAGGTATTTGAAATTAAAGCAAAGACTTAAAGAATTACGTACTATAGCCTTAACTGGCATCGCAGAAGCAGGATCAGGACATCCTGGTGCATCGTTTTCAGCTGCAGAGATTATGGGCTGTCTTTATTTTCAGATAATGAATAATGATATTAAGCATCCTTCTAATCCTAATCGAGATTATTTCATCAATTCAAAGGCTCATTCGGCGCCGGGATATTATGCTACTTTGTCCCTTGTTGGATCTTTCCCAAAGGAAGAAATCAAGACTTTACGAAAATTGAATTCACGATTACAGGGCCATCCTGTAAGATATAGCGAATTGCAAAAGCACCACAGCGTGCCTGGAATTGAATATTCTGGGGGGTCTGAAGGAATCGGTCTTTCTGTATCAATTGGAATATGCCTGGCTAATAAGCTTGACAAGCGGGACAATATGGTGTACTGTCTCCTTGGTGATGGCGAGACCAATGAAGGTCAGATATGGGAAGCGTCGATGGCTGCCGCAAAATTCAAACTTAATAACCTTATTGCCATCTTGGACAGAAATAAGATTCAACAAGATGGATTTACCGAGGAAATTATGCCAATCGATCCTGTCAAAGAAAAATGGCTTTCTTTTAACTGGGAAGTGGTTGAAATTAATGGTCATAAGATTGAACAGCTGATTCCAGAACTTTTAAAAAGACCTGTTGATAGGCCCAAAATAATAATAGCAAATACCGTGAAAGGGAACGGGATAAAACATATGGCTAACAATCCTCAGTGGCATGGGAAAGCCCCTTCAAAAAAACACTTACCATTGCTAGTAAGGGAATTGGAAGGCGAGTATGTGATTTCTCCTTCTATAATAGCAGGAGCTGATGGAATCGGTGAGGAAAGTTTGAAACAAAAAATAGCAACAGCCGAGCGAAACGGTGCAGATATGATACATCTAGACGTGATGGACGGAAAATTTGTTCCAAACTCAACCTTCTTCTTTGATACTATCAAGAAAATACGCGACGGGACAAGATTGCCTTTTGATGCTCATCTGATGATTCAAAAGCCTGACATTGTATTGGATCGTTATATCGATGCTGGATGTGATATTATAACCATTCATGCAGAGACTTGTAGTAACGAACAAGAATTTGAGAGGATCAATTCTAAACTAGTATCAAGTGGTGTTAGTCCTGGTCTAGCTGTAAATCCTGGCACTGAATTGCCCGAATGGATTTTCTCCTATCTTGATAATCTTGATGTAATTATAATAATGTCTGTAAATCCTGGTTTTGCTGGTCAAAAATTCATTCCAGAAGTTTTGCCTAAAATGAAAAAGGTTATCCCTCTACTAAGGGAGCGGGGATTTAAGGGCTATTTTGAGGCTGATGGTGGAATAGATCTGTCGACGATAACTCAGTGTTTTGATGCTGGTTGTAGAATTTTTGTAATGGGAAATGCTATATTTGGTCATAGCGATGTTGACACGAGAATTAGGGAAACTAGGTTCTTACTCGATTCTTATCTAGAAAAGAGTTTGCTCGATGAATCCCAGGCTCTGAATCTCGAGGAAGATTGGATTAAGGGTCGTAGGAAGATAATAGAACAATTTAATTTATCGAGATAATTGAACACTAATGACGAGGGTACAAAAATGTTTGATATAGAAAAAAAAGATATAATGTATAATGGTGAACTATGAAATGAACCCTTTGACTACTAGTGATATTAAATTTTCTGATATGCGTTCCGCATACGGGGATAGCCTTGTTAATTTGGGCAATATGTATCCTAACATAGTATGCGTAGGGGGTGATACTACTGACTCGCTCAAAACTAAAACATTCGGTGAAAAATTTCCTGATAGACTCTTTAATGTTGGAATAGCTGAAGCTAATTTAGTTTCGATCGCAGCTGGTCTTGCTATCGCGGGTAAAGTATCTTTTGCGAGTACTTATGCTGCTTTTATTCCAGGCAGATGTTTGGATCAAATTAGAAATGCAATTTGCTACCCCAACCTAGACGTGAAAATTGTAGTATCCCACGCAGGTTTATCTGTAGGACCGGATGGAGCATCTCATCAACAAATCGAGGATATTTCTATTATGAGATCTTTACCAAATATGAGGGTCTTGGTACCTGCCGATGCCATCTCAGTCAAAAAACTATTGGAAAAAATAGTGCATATTCCAGGTCCATTTTATGTAAGGTTAGCTAGGCCATCAAC
Source organism: Candidatus Nitrosocosmicus sp. (assembly GCA_009379865.1). GTDB lineage: Archaea > Thermoproteota > Nitrososphaeria > Nitrososphaerales > Nitrososphaeraceae > Nitrosocosmicus. The sequence goes on along the minus strand of WHSX01000233.1, from coordinate 1,586 downwards.
TGAGGAAATCTACTCTGAGGAATCCGACTTTGGAATTGGAAAAGGAACAATTATAAAAGATGGTAACGATATCAGCTTGTTTTCGTGTGGAACTATGGTCTCAGCCTCACTGAAGGCAAGCGACATATTGAAAAAGGATCATAATATTTCTTGTAGGGTTGTAGATATGTACTCTGTCAAACCGATTGACTCGGAATTGATTTACAAATGTACTAAGGAAACGGGTTCATTGGCTTCCGTAGAAGAGCACAATATAGTAGGAGGGCTGGGGTCTGCAATTTCAGAGGTGACCTCTGAAATATGTCCTACTTTCGTAAGAAAAATAGGCATTAAAGACAGATATGGTGAGTCTGCAAGAGATGAAGAAATCGATTCACTCTTGGATAAATATGGCTTATCTCCAGGGGAAATAGTAAAAAATGTGGTCGCCCTAAAAAAGAGTGAAAAAAAATGAAAATCTTCCTAGATACTGCTAATGTTGAATCCATAGAAAAATACAATGAATTAGGAGTAGTAGATGGTATCACTACCAACCCAACATTACTTTCAAAAGAAAAAGGCAACCCAATTAAGACCATGAAGAAAATCGTAGAAATTATGAAGGGGCCAGTTAGTCTTGAGGTAGTTGCTATTGACTTTAATAAGATGATGGAAGAGTCGCTGAAATTAGCAAAGTATGGAGAAAATGTAGTCGTAAAGATTCCTATGACCATGGATGGTCTAAAAGTTGTGCATGCACTTACCAAAAAAGGCATAAAAACTAATGTGACACTAATTTTTTCTGCAAATCAAGCGTTGTTAGCTGCAAAAGCCGGAGCTACTTACGTGAGTCCGTTTATTGGTCGGTTAGATGACATTGGATCCGAGGGTCTGAATCTTGTAAGCGAAATTGTTCAAATATTTGCTAGCTATGATATCTCAACTCAGTTATTGGTGGCTAGCGTTCGTCATCCATTACATGTGATCGAAGCAGCAAAAATGGGGGCAGACGTCGTTACACTTCCGCCAGACATTCTGGATAAGATGATACGCCATCCATTGACAGATAAGGGCCTAGACTCATTCTTGTCTGATTGGAAAAAACTAGAAAAAGATAACCCTGATCTAGCATTCTAATTTATTTATTGCTATGTTGGTGTGCTATTATCGGATTGAATCATTCTGTAGTTAAGAGTCCCAATACTTTTTTTGGTAAATCCTGCAACCTCTTTTTTGATAAAGTTAAAATTCTTTGATAGTTGAGGTATTTCAAATTATGTCCAATTCCTATTGCATCTCCTAAATCTGAGCCCAAACCGATCGCAATCATTTCTACACCACTTCTTTTGTATGACAACACTACCGAACGTACCGCATCCATGTCTGACGGTTCACCGTCTGTAAGTGTTACGAAAATATCTGGTTTGAAGGCACTAATGCTTGGTTGAAGTATCTTGTAGATTTCTGCCAAAGGTGTTCCTCCTATTGGTTTTACTTGCATTAGTCTTCTCGCATAAATAGATCCCCATCTTGCAGTTGGGGGCTTAATTACCCAACATTTAACCGTTCTAGATTCAGTATTGAAAGCATATATGGAAAATTTAATT
>WHSX01000232.1:3460-4527 GCA_009379865.1 Candidatus Nitrosocosmicus sp. | reverse complement strand
TTAAAAATCATCAACCAGCTAAAAATGTATCTACGATCTTTTACATGCGAGTATAGATCGGATAATTTGTGGTATTGTCGGATATTTCAATCAAGCCTAAGCCATTGTGTTTCATATATTCCCCCAATATGTATTATATTCACATAGTAAATGACTAAATACGTTAATGATTTGAGTTATCTAAATCCTGGTCAGACAGTAATATTCACAATATTAATGCCAACGGTTCTTTAACATTTCTCTGGGACATATTAAATCTGTAGAAACAGAGATGAAATATCAGACAAGATAAAAAGTTTTTTGGAGCGAACCCAAAATAAATATTTCAATAATGAACAAAGCCTATTTCAGCAATTTTTGCTCTTTTTGTCTTATCAATTAAGAAAGACATCATGATTGTGTTACCAAAAAAAAATATAATTATTGTGATGCAAATCATGTCATAATATTATGGTCTCTTACCAACCATATTTTATCTGCCAATCGAGGCACCGATATTACCAAATCTATCAATTTGGAAACTCCTGCTAGCTTGGGTCGTTCTGAATATTTAAGATAGCATATTGCCAGAGCCCCCAGATAATGAGGGAGTAGAGACTTAATGAGGGTTTCAATCAATAGAATAGATAGATAACAAAACATCTGTAGACCAAATAGAGCAAATCATTGATGAGACAAACAAAAAATTATGAGAAGAAATAAAAGTAACATCTAATAACTCAAACACTATTTTTTGTTTATAGTTTTATGTTTAAATCTAATACGAAAGTTTTTGTTTTTGTCAATATCTTCTGATCGACTGTATTAACAAGTCAATAGAATTTCTTCATGAATACTTTTATACATGCAATTTAAAGTAGACATATCATGTCCACAAACCCATCATTATATGTGGTGATAATATTTTCAATAACCATTGTAATGAGCTCAACGATAAATTCAGTATTAGGTTCGCCTTCGACCAACATTAGTAATTCTTCTAGTTATCCTATATCCAACTTTTCTCCCTCTACTCTTTCTACAGCACAAAGCAAAAATAATAATTTGACTTCAACATTTGAAATAAC
>WHSX01000232.1:0-3450 GCA_009379865.1 Candidatus Nitrosocosmicus sp. | reverse complement strand
CTTTAGCATCGCCTTCTCCTACAACTAATTCATCTAATGATTCTGCATTATCCTCCTTTACCTCTTCAATACAAAAAGAAAATTATAATTTAACATCAACAACATTTGAAATAACTGATCAGATAAAAGCGCTTATAGATGAACGTTTAGATAAGAATAAAACTAATGCTGCAATTGTTATCGGGTTTATCGACCCTAATGGAACACAGTTTTATGCTCATGGGAAAATGACCAATTCAAGTAACGCTACAGTAGACGAAAATACGATATTTTCCATCGGTTCTACAACCAAAGTATTTACTACAATTCTGTTGGCCGACATGGTAGATAAGGGTCTTGTCAAGTTAGATGATCCAATAGAAAAGTACCTTCCATCCTATGTTGTTGTCCCCCAATATAAAGACCATGAAATCACAATTGAAGATTTAGCTACTCATCGATCGGGATTGCCTGAATTTCCTGGTAATTATTGTCCGTCTTTCGATCCTGCAAAAACAGCAGTTGTAGATTCAGTCCAATACCGAAAAGATTTAATGAACTGTACAAAGAACTATACATTTGACCAATTTTATCAGGCACTTTCTAATTTCACACTTTCAAGAGAACCCGGTTCAAAAGTAGAATATTCAACATTTGGTATTGGTTTACTCGGTCACATTTTGGCTTTAAAATCAAATATGTCATCTTTTGATAAACTATTAGAACATAATATTCTGAACGTACTAGGAATGAATGACACAAGCTTTGGTCTTTCAGACTCACAAAAATCTCGATTGGCAGTGGGACACTTTAACGGCCAAGAATTACCCACATTGAACTTTTCGAGTTCTATTGCACCGGGGGGTGGCCTTCATTCAACCGTCAGCGATATGTTAAAATTCTTGTCAGCAAACATGGGATTAATTAAAACAACGTTAGATGATGCGATGCAAGAATCTCACTTAATAAGACATGGTAGCGACCAGCAATTACCTAATAATTTACAAGCATCAGCATCAGGTAACAACAATCACATTGGACTTTATGTTGGTTTGGGATGGTTTATAACTACAAACTTTGGTCACGAAATCATTTGGCATAATGGAGCTACTGTTGGTGGTTATAATGCCTATATGGCCTTTAATCCTATTACTGAAAGAGGTATCGTTATACTGTGCAGTACCGATCTTGCAGATATTAATCTTACCCGTATAAGTTTTGATCAGACGGATAATCTGTCATCTTTAATATGGGGTTTGCTCAATCAATAAATGTAAAAATACCACATATTGTATTTTCATCCATAATTTTGGTTCGTATGCAACCTTATATAATTTAATTTACAAAGGGAAAGTCGGTTTTTTATTATGGATTAGTTGTTTCGTCCGAGTTATCTTTATATGCTCTCGAAAGATTTATTTCCTGATCAGGTTCATGTGGATATCCTCATGGTTCCTTCCAAATAGGAGCTTTATTTTAGTAACTACCATAATTTACAATTAAGGATAAGGGTGTATTCGATTTCTAATTAATCATGAGTGATCATCCTTACAATCAAGTCCTGATAATTAAAATTTGATCAATTTTCCATGGATGATCTCTCTATACTATAGTTAAATTACTAAAACAAGAAATGATTGAGATCTGCAGATTGGTAGCGCGTGTGGGTCAATTGTGAATTTAGGAAAATTGGACCTGGATATGAAGGGTTAGTTAATTAGATCAAAAAAAATCATTATCGACTAGTGAATAGATGGGAGGCAGACTATAGGATTTTTCAGGATTTTTTGGGTAGGGAAATAGCGTAGTCACCATTAATTTCTTGTTTAATTACTAATCCTTGCTGTTCAAGCGAATCAGTCATTTGAATTAGTGGAATTACTCCTAATCGGTGACGATATCGTTTCTTGAGACTGTTGATAGTTACAATATCTGTATTGAATGTCAATTCAGATAGTAGGTTTAGAAATGACTGTGAATACTTCTCCAAATCATTTCTTGATAATATCCCAAAGGTTTCTGGAGATACCTGATACTGTTCTGAAACTCTGTATATCCCCTCATAAAAGATGTTTAATTCGTCTTTTTCATCCCAACCCACCAATTTCTCTTGAACAAGAATTGGTAGGATATTGTCCTTAAACGCTATCTCTGTTATAGGAAAATTTATACCATCGTCTTCAATTTCCATCCAAACTTTTCTAAATTTGACTTTTTTTCGAATATCGCCATTGACCATTTCAGCTAACCTTTTTAGGAAATTAAAAACATGGAATTGTTCAGCATAATCCAGTTCTGAAACCTTCATTATTAGAGAGTTCTTGAATGTTATTACATTTAAAGATAAGTCAACATGTTAATTGATCTCCTCAAAATAAATCATTATTTTAAATTTATACCAGATTTGGAATTTATTTGCATATCCTCATGATTTCTACCTAAAAGACTTTAATTTTAGTAACCATACGAGAATTCTTCAAGAGATAATGGTATTTTTGGTTTCTAAAATATTAAAAAGAAGAATAGAGTCAGTATTCTTGTTGATAGGAAACCCGATTATTTTCTTTCATATCTGCTTCGCTTTTTTATGTTCTCAAAACACTCCCCTACAACCCTGATTTGTTGATTGCCATTAGAATATGAATACCTCGATGAGAACTTCCACTGATGACTGTCATAAAACACTGATACCTAGATTGTGGGTTTAGTTTGATTATGATTTAGTCAAGAAAACTGCGACGTAGGGTTAAGTGCCTATGATATGTTTTATACATCCATAAACATGGTGATATGTATTTCAGATATCAAATCTGGTTTTTTTAGCATGCTGAAGGTTTAGATGATTACAGGTTGACAGAAAAATCAGGCACCTAAAACAATCTTTCCCAATAAATTTTTCATTCAAAGTCAAATAAATCATCTACCAGTCCGTTATTAACAAATTCCTTCTTGTAATAATAATAGTCTGTGTTACCATCTTTGTTTGTATCTTGATTATCTGAATTCAATGGCATGTTTGATTCAGACACTTTTGATTCTTTGTTAGTATTCTTTTTTAAATACTTTATTATAGAGGGGTCAAGCCATATGCCTTTGTATTTTGGACATTCCTCTTCCTATAAAAGGACTTGGATGTCAATTTCATCTCAAAAATACACATTAGACAATTCAAGATATTATCACCATGGACTACTTGTATACATAAATGACTTCACTCTTTTTTACATTCTGACTAATTAATCAATTATTTTATTCCTCATAAAAAATGTTCAGAACATTCGAGCCTTTGCGATAATCACAACTAGACTTATACCAATCACAGGTATAATGGCTGCCATTAATGACAAATTAGCTACAGTCAATCCTCCAACTATTGCTGATAAAATATATACTATCACTACTCCGATTGAGAGCAAGAGTCCAGATTTCCTTTCGTCATCGTCCGTCAGAGTCTTTGTAGTCTGTTGATGG
>WHSX01000231.1 GCA_009379865.1 Candidatus Nitrosocosmicus sp. | reverse complement strand
TAGTGTGCAACACCAGCCTATGTGGTTGTATTCAAATTAGTTATTCGACAGAGCAAACATTTGCATAAGTTTATTTGTCGTTGTAGATAGTGCAAAATTCATAAAGATTTCTAAAAGGAATTAAGCCAGATTAATAAAAACTGTAAATTCGTGACCAACAATAATCAAGTAAGTAAATTCCGATAACTCTAGAGATATAATTCACAGAATATTTGAATCATGATCTGATTTATTTTAAAGTATTTTTAGATATCGTTTTCTCTGGAGGGATATTTAACTAGATATTTAGTACGTGATTAATGGTAGAAGTTGTACCTTCGAAAAATGACCAAGAAATCCATGGTAATTAGCAAGATTATTAGTATATCTTCTTATTTGTATCCACTCTTTCTGTCGTTGTAGTTACTGGCGCAGGTGAAATTAACTCCAAAATATTAGTTAAATATCAATTCAAAAAATAAAAAAGATATTATCCAAATTTTAGACCCCGTCAATCAGACTGCTTAATCGATATTTTACCAGTTTAATTGAATTATCGCTTGGATACTCTATAGCGTCCTTTGATTTTAGCCATTTTAAGTTATTTTTTAGGATCGCCATTGTTTTTGACTTGTCCTGAGTGGAGTTTGGATACCGGGCTTTATAGATTTCATCTAAACTCCATGTTTCTTTATCGGGGTATGACGTGCACATTGTATAAAGCTGAACAACAAAACTTTCTACTCCGTTTTTGAATGGATCGAATGTTATAGTTTTAGTTTTCTGCATAATTATTAAATAAAATCATACTTGCATAAAAAGTTTATAATTTATCTCATTCTATTATGGAAAATTTACATACTTTTAGGCATATTGACCGTTTTTAATAGATTATATCTTATTTATTTGATTATCTTTGATATTTATTTTGATCTTTTATTTAGTAAAAACTTGCCCAAAGAGCAGTATTGTTGAGCTTCACAGCGATATAGTCCATGGCCTGATTCATACTTTAATGCCATTTGGAGTCTTTACCGTATTTTAGAAATTACTAGGCTTGACAATGATAAGAATCAGATATGGACAGAAAAAGTCTTTTGTTCATATTCCTTGACAATGGAATGGGAGGCGGATTTGAATCGGTTCTTTGATGATATTAATATGAAAGTTGTATTTCTGAAGTGGACAGAATGAACAAAATTAGTGATAGACAACCCTTTTGGACCATATTAAATAAACTGCATGAGTAAATGCTGAAAATACATCCCTACCAGATAAATGTGTGTGACACTATAAGGAGGAATTACTAAAGATTCAGATGCAGTCGAATATGATTGTTTAATTATAGTACCAGTGTTATTTGTTTATAAGATACTGAAAAAAGGGTAGCATTATTTTTTTCTTATTTATGATAAGATTATTTATTTTGAAAATGGAATAAAAAAAAGGAAATTATGGACAATCAACGGCGGACTGATTCGATAATCGCACACAATCCTCTTGTACGTTTACTTCTTCACTGTTAGCTGCAGTAATGTTTGGATTGCTTATGTTGGTATCATTTCCTAAAATGGCTGCATTGCTACCCTCAATACCTTCAAGTGTTTGAATTGTCTCGGGGCCGGTTTCGTTCAATGGAGTATAATAATCTTCAGATTCATTTGTAGTTCCTACTTCACCTGGAGTTCCAGTTACTATTTGGGCTACTGCTATACCAGAAAGTGGTCCTGCGAATGCAGTTGTAAGAAGCACAAAAATAGTCGGCACCATTGCAATCATCAATGCGTTATGTGATAGATTCATTACATTTGTTAATAAGGCGTCAAATTAAAACATTTTGCCCCATTAATACTTCCATAGGAATCAAATTAAACTTGAATATCCAACCGTTAAATGTGGTTTCATGCACTAACGCCATATGAAGTGAGAATGCTTGAATTGAAAGTGGAATTGAGGCAAAAGCTAGATGGATATTTACTTCTCTATCCTTTACTAGTATTGAATATCTCATTCAGGCTACTTGATGAGCCCCCAGGTTGTGGCCCCCCACCAATTACATAGATCATTTTGTCAATCGCAACGGCCACCAATCCATGACGTGCTGTTGGCATACTAATCTCAGAGGTCCACGTATCAGATACCACATCAAACTTTTCATTATTGTTAAATGTGCCTGTTGGTTGTTCCCCTCCAAAGACATAGATTGACTGATTTACGGCTATTGCGGCAGAAGATAAGCCACCTCTTTTTGAAGGCATTGGTTCTAGTATTGTCCACTTGTCAGTTCCTGGGTCATATACCTCGTTGGCATCAACGTTGGAAGCCATTCCATTGGTTCTTCCACCTATAACGTATAGTCTATCATCAACGACTGCCGAGGTTAGATGTTCTCTTGCTGTTGGCATAGGCGCTTTTTCGATCCATTGGTCTAGAGAAGGAAGGTATGCTAAAGTACTCGTCAATGTGTTTTCAGAATCCACACCTCCGGTCACATATAGAGTCCCATTGATAAAATTAGCAGTCAATGCACCGCGGGGAGTTGGGAGGCTCGCGCCCTCAGTCCAATTATTTGTAATAGGATCGTATATGTACAGTTTGTCTGATAATGTATCTCTATTAAGATAGCCACCTCCAACCACATAGAGTTTCCCGTTATCGGATGCTGCAGCGGTATGGTCTAGCGGTTGAGGCAATGAAGTCGTTTGATTCCATTTACCAGTTATTGGGTCATACACTTCTACAATAGAAGTACTGCGGCCATCATCATCAAATCCACCAATAATGTATATTTTGTCATTTAATACAGATCCAGCAATTTCAGACCTTGCTGTTGGCATAGGCGTTCCCGTAGTCCAATATAATTCTGTAGACGAGAGCGAAGATAAGGCCACTTTGTAAATAGAAGACGGTAAAATGATAATTACGACTATTATTAGAATTCCTGTTGCCAGTAGTTTCAAATCAAATTTATACACTCTACAATCAAACTTTATTCCAGTTTTATCCTAAAATACTTTGTATTGTATACAATGAAGTTAGATACAGTGGATAGTAGTTATCAAAATTAATGAAGCTAGATAAGAGATGTTTTTAGTTACCACAGACCATGCATAAGTGAAATCATGTGGAGGAGGATAACACTGGTCGTATACGGATCGACCACGTTTCAGTTTTCAAGCAACTATGAAACCAGATCTTGTAGATAATTTGGTCTGGGCTAGAAGGGTAAAGTCCTAGTCATAGTCATAGTTTAGGGCAATCTAGTTATCACCAAGTTTGAATGTTGAACTGCAAACAAATTTTCTGACTCATAAGATCGCACATTATTTTACCGTTGCAAATGTTAAACTAGACGATTGGCACACAGGAGACATGACCTGACCTAACATGACCTGACATGACTTGACCTAACCAACCGCAAACGGAATTCCTCCTTGGCCTTGCGAGGGTAACGCCTATAATGAAAGTTTACTTCCACAACCATACCATCAGCAGGCAGGCATCACAAAATTACAATTATCCGGTTGACCAATGCCTACTCATGGGTTTTTCAAAATCGGATCACAACTACATCATCAATATATGGTTAACATAATTATTTTCCAGCTCAGAAGGTTACAAAATATAATTTAGACTAGCATGTCAAATTTAACCCTTAATCATTCATATAGTCAATTTGCAAGGTATTTTCAGGCAAGTGAACAAATCTTTTTTCTTATTTGGATTGTATTTATTTCATGCAAATTTTATCAAAATCAGAGTTACTATCTTGGAAGGAAAAAACAAGTTTCAGTCATACAAATACAAAATAAAATCAGCGAGTCGGAAGAAATTGTCCACTTAGTTAGATAAGACACTTTTAGAATTTTTATGATTTTTCCATATTTTCGAATAATAGGATCCCCACAGGTGACTGTGCAAAAACCTTTTAAATGATCTCAGAATGAATAATATTATAATAACAGAAACCTATTCTATCATTAAACTGTTCTCTTCCTAATGTCTTCTTAGCCTTCACTGCTTCTACATCAATGATAAGTAAATTTGCTAATTACAGTCAATCCTCCTTGTACTAAATTTACAAATAGTCCATCATTACCAATATACAGTAAATATTTATTTATTTATCGATTCATAGATATGTTTTGCTTAAACAGAACGTCAAGTATAAGCAGATTTGAGTAGACGTTGACATCTAACATACTTAAACAGAGCCGCCCAATGGGTGATTCGTTTAATTCAGTAACAGTGGATATATTATCAAGGATTGGAAAGAAAGGAAAAGAGGACGCGGCAAAAAAAGTAACATAGTTGGTTTAATGGATATTTCGCCATATGCTGAAAGCAGATTATACCGACGCCCACCGTGCAAGGCATCCTTCCGTAGTATAGAATTCTCTTTCCGAGTGTGATTTCACGGCTCATCCCCTCTCCCTGATCCTCTGTATTTCAAGATTATTCATTATCGATTTATGCTCAATCTCTCTTTCTAGAGCCACCTTCATGTGATATAGTTTTGTTAACAGCCATGTAAATAACAAGATATATCCATCTGTAAACTGATTG
>WHSX01000230.1 GCA_009379865.1 Candidatus Nitrosocosmicus sp. | reverse complement strand
CGATTTATTTGCATATCATTATAACAGCAATATCATGTCTTAACTTTACAGAGCCATATGTTTATCAATTACCGTCATGACATACCTAAGCATCAGCCCTGAACCATCTTTATGACCAAATTCGATATTAATTGCTAAGGATGCGGTTAGAGTAATTCTCGTTGCCACCATCATTTGTATTTGAACGTCTTAAACCATACCTTTAATCCAGTCTCGAAATGGAAGATCAATAAATTGGAGGAATATCAAATATTGGCGAAAGATCATGTAAGTAGAAATGACAGTTACCACTGGTTTTATTGTGACATAGCGTACCCCACAATACCTCTTTGTTCCATCCAACTTGGCGTATTAAACCTAACCTCGTATTGCCATATCCATTCTGACAATATGTGTATTAATATGGTATAGAATATCAGTACAAGATTTGTACTGTTTATGGAAAACTATGGAATGAAGCTACTGCAGTAACTATAGCATCTCAAATCAATAATGTTAACTCAGCCATTGTTCTCGCATTGATTGCCTTCATCATATGATTCAACTGAATATGGCATTTCTATGTAGGAACAATCTAGAAATGTCAAGTAAAACTAGCAATCGGATGGATAATTCCAGGGATGAATTTTCTTTTTATTTCTTTGGGGCTAATTTATTTCATTTTTTGGATATGAATAGAGTATGATATGAATAACAAATCCAAATCTTACAACGAATTTATACTTAAAAATGGAAAGTACCTTGGTTAATCGGACTCTAATAACTTGGAGTTAGTCATTCTACCAACCTATAATTATTTAATATAACAGGAAATAAGATGTGGATACATTTCATATTATCTATTGTTAGGATAATTAAATTCGACCCTCGTCATCCTCAATTACTTCATTGGATCATATTTTTATTATTGATCTGTTGCATCCTCTCATAGATGAAGGCTTCTGATCTATTTGTAAAGTGCCTTGAGGCTGAAAATGTCGAGTATATTTTTGGAATCCCTGACGAGGAAACAAATGATCTTATGATATCAATATCAGAATCAGAAACTATAAAATTTGTTTTAGTGAGGCATGAACAGGCGGCCGCATTTATGGCAGATGTTTATGGTAGATTAACAAACAAGGTTGGTGTTTGTCTCGCAACTCTTGGTCCAGGGGCCACTAATCTTACCACGGGGGTAGCAAGTGCTAATATGGACCGATCCCCACTTCTTGCAATTACCGGTCAAACTGAAATTACCAAAATGCATAAAGAATCTCATCAGAATATGGACCCCGTAACTATGTTTACTCCCATTACCAAATGGACGTGGTCCATAAGGGATGCTGACGGTATACCTGAAATTCTTAGAAGAGCTTTCAAGATTGCTGCTGAAGAAAAAAAAGGGGCAACTCACCTTGATTTGCCTGTTGACGTGGCAAAAATGGAATCATTGTTGAAACCGTTAAGTAGTAAAAGTGGTATAATATCAGGTCCAACACCATCAAGACTGCACGACGTAACTAAAATGATATTGATGTCAAATGCACCTGTTATTCTAGTTGGAAATGGTTGTATTCGAAACAACGCTTCAAATATCATTAGAAGATTTGTCGATTTGACCAAATTTTATTCGATGAACACATTCATGGCTAAAGGGGTGATCTCTGATAATTCACCAACTCATATGGGGACTATTGGGATAAAAGAATCAGACTATGCTTTACACGCTTTGAAATTAGCCGATGTTGTGGTTACTATCGGATATGGTTTGGTTGAATACAGTCCTAAAAATTGGAATGGATCTAATCTCAAAAAAATAATTCATATTGATTCTACCTCTGCAGAAGTTGACAACTACTATAATCCTGATATTGAAATTTCTGGTGACTTAAAATTAACCATAAATTTACTTATAAATTCTGTAAAGAGATACCGGAACGAAATTCAAATAAATTCTACTAACCAACAAAAAATAAGTCTCGCAAAGGCAAGATTAAGGAAAATCAAAGAAGAAGTGGATTGGCGTATTGAGCAGTTTACTGATGACGAATCTTATCCAATCAAACCTGAGAAATTAATTCATGATGTTAGAAGTGTTCTTTCCTCAGAAGATATATTGATATCAGATGTTGGAGCTCATAAATTGTGGATAGCAAAAATCTTTAAGACTTTTAGTCCCAATACCTGCATAATTAGTAATGGATTTTGTTCGATGGGATTTGCACTTCCGGGATCAATTGGTGCTCAATTAGCTTGCCCCTCTCGTAAGGTGGTTGCAATGTCCGGGGATGGTGGTTTCCTAATGAATGTTCAAGAACTAGAAACAGCAGTACGATTACAACTTCCAATCATTATTGTCGTATGGTGTGACTCGGATTTAGGTGTGATATCTACAAAACAAAGATTAGAATTCGGTAGGAGTGTTTTCACCAATTTTAATAATCCTGATTTTGTCAAGCTTGCAGAGAGCTTTGGGGCAAAGGGGTATAGGGTAACCAGTACTGACGAATTTTCTTGCGTTTTAAGGGAGGCAATTAAGTCTTTACATACTCCTGTAGTTATAGCAATTGATATCGATGCTGATCGCAACGAGTTACTATTCAGAAGTGATCAATTTCGTGAATAGTTATTCCTTGGTAATACTCACATTCATTATACAATAACATAAAATAGATGAAAATAAAATACATACTAGTTTGATACCCTTTCCAGTGAAAGAAGTGATGCTTGATTTGAATGGCTTGATTCCAATTGAGTCAATCCGATCTTATTATATTGACTTGATTACGTTCGGAATTGATATACTAGCTGCTTCAGTTATCATGATTTCGGTAATTATGGCTGTAATTTCCTTTCTAAAGATCCTTAGGAATCCAATTAAGGATCAAACAATGGAAAAGGAATCAATCCGATTACGATTGGCCAGGGGTATTTTACTAGCATTAGATTTTGAAATAGGAAGTGATATAATTAAGACGATGCAGATTCCAGGAATAAAAGAACTACTGATTTTGGGAGTAATCGTTACCATTAGAATAGTATTAAGTTGGTCACTATCAAAGGAGATAGACAGGCACAACAAGATAAGCTAATGTTTAGCATGTTAGTAAATACCAAAAAAAACTATATCGTATTAGCCGAATGTGCCTGATAGGGTGCTAGAATGTTTACACTGGATGATCTTATTCTTTTATTGACTTATGTCATTGATATAGCCGCAATTAGTATTATATTGATTACTATTGGACAATTACTAATATTACTACTGAAGAGAGCCTTAGACGTTGATTCAAATAAATTCCCAGCTAGTATAGGTGTTTTTCATTTTTTCACGAAGCGATTGAAAGTTATAGCAGGTGATGATACTAGTGAATCAAAAATCTCTTTTATTTCAATATTGGCGAATGGATTATTATTTGCTTTAGAATTTGAATGTGCCAATGCTGTTTTAAAACTCATCTTAGTAATTTCGAGTCTATTTAGAGATGGCCCAGGCCCCGATATCTACAATACTATAATATTTTTCGTAGGAATTTTTGGTATTCGTATGATAACATCTTTTACTCTAAGGAAGATTGATCTGAAGTAGGAAATGCTATAGATTATTGCCCCTTGTTTTCTTAGGCATATAGTCTGTTTTATGAGATGTAAAATTTAGATTCTCTTTAACTTATTGCAAGAACAAAAACACAAGCGATAAAAAGTCAACATGAGAATCTATGACCCTGGGTTTTTCCTATTTATTTAGACTGTTATTACTCCAATTCTGGGAATAGAATCAGATTCACCTCTTGAATTACTCCTCATAACGAATAAACTAGACTGAAGGGTAATTTCTAGATCTAGATGAAAAATTTTGAATCAGGAGATATTGATTCCGTTAAGAGTGTACATGACCGGGTGTTATATAGTCTAGAAAATAAAGGATTGCTTATTGATCTTTCTACTGATTCGTGTAGAAAGTATTTGCAGAGGAAAGTCAATACTAAAACAAATGTTGTAGTTATATACGTGGATATAGCAGGCTCAACTCAAATGTCTCATGACCTACAATCACTTAATTTGGCCTTGATTATCCAAATCTTTTCTCAGGAAGTGAGCCTATCTATTGAAAAATTCGGAGGGTATGTGCTTAAATTTGTGGGAGATGCTGTAATCGGCCTATTCCCATCCGACTATGATCAAAAAAAGGCAATAATAAATTCTTTGGATTGCGCACGGTATATACAGAAAGTAATGAGAAACGGGATCAACCCTGTATTTAAGGAACATTCACTCCCTGAGATTGCTGTGAAGATTGGTATTGAATATGGAAGTGCACTTGTTCTACTGTATGGAAAAAATATTGCACATGCTCATATCGACTTGATAGGGTTTAGTATCAGTATAACTGCTAAAATCACATCATTATCTTTTCCTGGAGAAGTAATTGTAGGTGAAAACATTTTTCATAATCTTGATGAGAGCCAAAAGAAATACTTTGTAGCTCTATATACCGAACGAAATTCAAAGTGGGATATTGCAATGAAGTACAATAATAACCTGAACTATAGAATTTATAAATATATCAAAGAGGATAGTCAAATCTAATAGTGTAGACCTGTACTATGCTATTTCACAAATATTTTTATCGCTTGTGGAGGACAGACATTTTCACATGCCAGACAAAAAA
>WHSX01000022.1 GCA_009379865.1 Candidatus Nitrosocosmicus sp. | reverse complement strand
GTAGCCCATAAAACTTGAATATTGCTATTAAAAGGGGTCAAATATTTGTGAAATCATACTAGAGTTTAAGCTAAAATCTCTTTAAACGTTATCAATAATAACTATGGGGGAGATGGGATTTGTTTACATGTTAGGTAGTCATGGGTTTATATCATTAAATATTCTTTCATACACTCTAATTGGATTTTTATTACTTTTTGATTGAGGCGGCAACGCTAAATATATTTATTAAAAGACTATATTATTTAGGTATCAGTAATGTATCTTCCCAACCATGATTAATCCTAAAACAGAGAGGTTATTATAATATAAAGGAACTAATAAAAATTGTAGATCTGTAATTCCGGATATACCGGAGACATTTCAATATTTATCTTATAATTGCATTTTAGATAATCTATACTTCTTCTTTTGTATTTCCAACTCTCTTATCTCTCTTCTCAATCTATTAATGGTATTTTTACTATAGATGGTGGGAGGATATCGCTTATACTTACTAATATCTTGCTTAGTTTGTTCTATTTGGATATTATACCATAATATTATCGGATCCTGGTATGTCATTCATATATTATCTTGACGGTATAGGTTTAAATAAGAAAATAGAAGAATCTTCTACATATTATCTAAATTGTAATGATTCTGTTGACAAGGAAATTCTTCATTGACTAATTATCAACTCCTGTTATCATCTCAATTTAGACAAACTGATCGTTATTATTGAAGCCTTGTAATGTTACTTTTCCCATTATATATCTTATAATTACCCGTTTAGTATAGAGCCCATATACTTAATATGGAATATTTAATTATTAATATAATTCATTTGTTTTAAAATATAACAATACTAAACCCCCATCTAGCAGAAATAAGATCATATGTTTTGAATTCAACTTAATATTGTATAGACCCCTTACAATAGCAACGTTCGAATCCCTCTGGCCCAATTGATCATATGAGTTAAACATTTCCAATTTATAACAATGTTGTCAATTAATATGTTGACAAAAGTTTGGCAGCAATGATATGTTTACATAAACTCTTCCTGTAAACGAAATCTGAGCAGGTACATGTATTACTTTCCAAATTTACAGTATAATATTTGGACCTGTCTTCATCACTCTTAATTGTAAAATTTCGAGGCTTTACACTTTTTAGGTTATCGTTTGAAAGACTTTGGTAGTCGGTTGTATTAGCATTCTTGTCCGCTTCTTCCATGTCATTGCTCTCTTCAACTATCAACGAGTCATCAAGACTTGACTCTACAATTTTAATAGCACGTTGAATTTTGGTTTCTTTTGTCTCTGTTTTATTCTTTCTATTATCAAGTGAATTTTTCATGACTTCATATTTTCGCGGACCAGAACCAGAAGAAACGGATGACCCTTTTATCAAGTGTTTATATGACATAGATTGATCTGATTTCAAATTAGAATTCGTATTTGGATTTATTGCCTGATTTATAACACCAAGTACCTTATTGTCGGTGGTATCATCAACATAAATAATATAGATTAACCCGATGGTTTTTCCTTCTACTAGTCGTAATACTCTACCAATTCTTTGAACTATTTGATTTACATCAGATGTCGTTGCAAGGATTATTTCTATTCTTACTTGAGGAACATCAACTCCTAATTCTAGTGTATGGATTGATAATAGCACGTTAAAATCAATTCCCCATCTCTCAAGAATATGTGATCTGGCTTTTGATTTTACTTTTGCGTCGATTATTTTTGAATCTATGTTTTGTTGACTTAATAGATCTCTTAACCTCTCAATCGATTCAAGTGTTTCACTAAAAACCATGATTCTTTCGTTCGGGAATCTATTTTTTATAATGTCTAGTGCTGCTAGCAGTTTGTTTTCATTATAACTGAGCAATAGTTTTCTCTTTCTTACGTTACTAAACCATGCTTTGGCCATCCCACTAGCAAAACCCCCCTTTTTTAATAATAATGTCATTGATTTTGCATCGTATCGTTTGAATTTGTTTGATATGTTTTTTATCTTTGTACTGTAAGTGTCATATTCTATTACTTCTTTATCTGTTAATGAAACACTAATTGGTATTATTACTGGCTTGGCCAGTCTTTTATCTACAACTGCTTCTCTAATAGCATATTTCCTCAAAGGAGGTAGAACTGCTAGAATAGAGTTGTTTCTAAAATCCTTTTCATTTAACGTGGCTGTCAGTCCCAATATGGATTTCTTAGGATCTTCTACAAGGTAATCAAAGATTTTCTTAAAAGATGACGAAGTGTCCTTAATTAAATGAACTTCGTCAATAATTACCATATTTGATCGTCTGATAAGAAAAGGATTGCGAATGACGCTATGAAATGTACTTGCTATAATTTCACAAATTTCCTTTCTTTCTCCAAAGTAACCGCCTATATTTTCTTTTGGAATGTTATATTTTGTCAGTCTATTGATTGTCTGGTTTATTAGTGATACTCTTGGGACTAGAATCAAGATATTGAAGTAGGATATACTATAATTACTACTACTCCTTGAGTCAGAGTCACCAAGATTAGAATTGTGATTGGTGTAAGGGTTATTGATCTTTTCACTTCGTGTGAGTGATCTAGAAATGTCATTTTGGTTTGTCAAATGATGAATGTTTTCTGATGACTTTGATGATGATTCAGTCTCCATCAATTCATCTTTCTTTTTCTTATACGTTTCTACCAATCTTCTGGCGCATTCAAAAGAGATCTCTGTCTTGCCAGTACCAGTGCTATATAGAATTGTACCTCTATAGTTGTTGTCCATCCATGCATCAACTGCTTTACTTTGATCAGTCTTTAGATGGAAAGGGAATTTAAGTTGCGAAATGATTGGATCGGTCATACTTTCCTTAGTCCATCATCATAAAGCATATTGGTTGTTATCTATTATAGTATATTTGTATCCTCTTTCTGTAAGAAATAGTTGTCTTTTAGATGCATACTCTTGATCAATGGTATCCTTTGAAACAATTGTGTAAAAATATGCTTGTTTTCTTGTAGTTTTTGGTCTTAGAATTCTTCCAAGACGTTGTGCTTCTTCCTGTCTAGAACCAAAAGTGCCTGAAATCTGTATAGCAACATTTGCGTCTGGGAGATCTATTGCATAGTTTGCTACTTTAGACACAACCAAAAGATTGATCTCACCATTTCTAAATGATGAATATAGTTTTTCTCTCTTTGAATTAGGGGTTTTTCCAGTAATTATAGGTGCATTCATTAATGAGGATATTTGTGCAAGCTGATCTACATAGTCTCCTATTATTAGTATGCTGTCATTTCCTCCTTCGTGTTCAGAGACAAGACGTTTAACAACGTCGATCTTTCTTGGGTTATCAGCTGCTACACGATATTTCATTCTTAAAGGAGTCGTAGCATATCTCATCCTGTAATCATAATCCATCCCAATTCTGATTTCATAACATGCAGCTTCTGCGATCCAACCTTGTCTTTCAAGTTCTTTCCAAGGAGAATCAAACTTTTTTGGACCTATCAGAGAAAAGACATCATCTTCCATAT
Source organism: Candidatus Nitrosocosmicus sp. (assembly GCA_009379865.1). Taxonomy (GTDB): domain Archaea; phylum Thermoproteota; class Nitrososphaeria; order Nitrososphaerales; family Nitrososphaeraceae; genus Nitrosocosmicus. The sequence goes on along the minus strand of WHSX01000022.1, from coordinate 17,224 downwards.
TATCTTCTCTAACTAGGGTGGCTGTTAGTCCCAATCGTCGTTTGGCTTGAATATCTGCAGTAATCCTAAATACTGGTGCAGGAAGTAAATGAACCTCATCGTAAATTATTAACCCCCAATTTTTTGCCCTAAATATTTCCAAGTGTGGATAAATCTTTTGTTCGTTTAGTTCATCATCATCATCATTGTTGTAAAATTTACTGTTTGTGTTTGTTGTAGTAGTGTTATCTATTATGTTGCTTGACTCATCATGTTTAATAACATCATCATTATCAAAGTTCCTAGTCTTATTTTTTTCAAGCAAATACATTTCCTCTTTTTTTGTATCCTTGCTGTTATTGTTAGTAGTACTATATGTCAGGCACTGATATGTGGTTACAGTAATAGGCTTTATCTCCTTTAAATCTCCTGTATATTCGCCTATCATTTCTTTATCTATAGAGGACTTTTCTACAAGTTCTCTTATCCATTGTCTTACACCTATCGTACTGCTTCCTATGACAAGCGTCTCTTGACAAATTTTAGATATTATATCAATACCTACAACGGTTTTACCTGCTCCGCATGGCAGTACAATCACCCCGCTCCCCCCTCTCTCAGTACCTGAGACATAGAATGCTTCAGAAGCATCTTGCTGGTAACGCCTAAGATTAAATTTTTCTCCTGTGGATGCAATTTTGTCTCTAATTTCTATAGGAAGAGGATCTCCTGTAACATACCCTACGAGATCTTCAACAGGGTATCCTATTTTTATCAAAGAGTTTTTTATTCTTCCCCTAAACTCTGCATCAATTAGTAAATTGTTAGAATCAAGCTTGTATAATACATATTTGTTAATACTTTTGTTGTTATAGATCTCAGTTATCAGTATATCATCTGATGAACTTAAAACAAGTAGATTGATATTTGACTGATTATTATTAAAAGCAATAAGAGATTGGGAATCATTGTTGGTGTTTACACTATTGTTTGATGACTGAATATCATTTCTCTTTACATCTGTAATTTTTTCTAGTTTTATTTTTCCATATCTAGAAAACCAATCATGTATGTCTATTACTATGTTTTGTGGAAGAGGATATTTGCTAAATTTTTCTAGAACTTGTAGAACTTTATTGCTTTTTAATCCTGATGCTGCAGCATTCCATATTGCGATAGGAGTGATTTTATACGTATGAATGTGTTCGGGAGACTTTACTAATTCAGCAAATCTTGAAAGCCAGTCTCTGCACTCTGGATAGGATTCGCTTTCAACTTCAAGCAGGATTGTACCATCTCCCTGTATGATCATTGGTTTTGAGGACATCTATATCTTTTATATAATCCATTCAAGTTTTAAGTTGTTTTGTTTATGATGAATGTAAAAATGTCAATATATCTTCATATACACATCAATAAATGTGATGTATTATACAAACCCTGTCTGAATTCAGAGTTGTCCTTTCATAAGGAATACAAATTATAAATTTTCAAGTCTCTCAAGCAAGACCTACAGTTTTGCTACTTTTTCTTGAAAGAATCATGTTTTAATCAGGTATCCTAACTTGTCACATCGCAATAAAATCTTGGATCTGCTGCCTGGTTTTATTTCTATGGTTGTTTTTCCCACTCTGGCCAGAATCTGCTTTTTTATTACTGGATCACTTAATAGAGTCTCTGCAATAATCTCGTCTTTACAATCCAATACCTCTATTGTTTTTATCGTGATTTCTCCATATCGTTCTCCCCATGCCCTTATCTCATGTTTAACGTTTTGGGGTATATCTGAAGGGTAAGCAGCATCGGTAAGTAAAGATACTATTTTTTGCCAAGTATAATTTCCAGTCCTAAGAGATCTAACAACACTTTCTTTAGACAAACTAAAGATTTGTACTGGATCTGCATTAGGATCCGATTTATTTTGTAAATTACAAAATTCTCTCAGATGAAATGCAAGAGAACGACCCTCTGGCGACTGTGTTTGTAGAATCACTTCAAAATTTGGAGTTACTGTAATCAGACTACTACTAGTAGTAGTAGTTTTTGATTGTCTTAATGACTCTGACTGGATATCCATAGAAAGAGAAGCCTTTCCCCATCTTCCTAGCGATATTAATTCCATCTTGGAATTGTTGATTTCAATTATTCCCAAAAGACATAGAGGAAATATTATCATATTAGAGATAAATTCTCTTAATATTTCGTTATCTGTTATCAAACCTTGAGGTCCAAATACGTTTAAACCAAAATCGTTTCTGAAAAGTCTTGCACCTGATTCAATCTCACATTTATCCAATAAGGTTGATGAATAATACCAGGTATCAGGCTTCATTTCGTTCCTAATTTGTTCATAAAGTATTTGCCTTGATTTAATCTCGTCGGATCTTAGTCTTCGCATACCTGGATTAAATTCAAATATCTTGGATTTGAATAAGAAGGGCGCAGCATTGTTTTTTCCTTGTGCCCACCATTGCAAAAAAGTTTCGTTAAGAGACCGATCGCTTGACATTAATTTGCTTACGTTATGGGGAATGACTTCTACTCTTTCTGTATTTTTTTCTGTAATGGTTTTTTTTATTAGCTTTTTATCATACGCAAAAGCAGTAAGCACTTCATTAAAAACCTTCCAATCAAAATAGTTTTTTGCACCCTTAATTCCCTTAAAGAACTGAGATTTGGAGATATGTTTTTCAAAAATTGGTAAGAATGTACTCTTTGGCAAGAGTCCTAGTTTGGGAGTAGGTTTTGGTGGCCTTAGAGATATATCATCTAGCAAGGATTGCATTAAATCCAAAAGTCGGGGTGCTTGAAGTGAACGCGGTTCTTTTGTATTCTGGTCATAGCGTAATGGAATGATTTCTAATTTGGTAGACCTTGTTTTAAAAAAAGATCTTGCTTCCTTTGGTATTAAAAAGTATGGTTCGGAGGCCTGGTTTCTGAAGTTGGTGTCGAGATTTGTATCATGTGGACGGAGCAATCTGCAAAAACTAAATAAGCGTAACGAAGGATCTTCTTTGCAGTGTTTATAATATTGGAAAAGAAGTGAATCATACCTCCAGTCGTGGTAATGATAATTATAGTTCCACGCTGCCTCAAAACGATCCCATACAGTCTCCTCCTTAGTGTCAACTCTGGATACATTTTCAAAATTTACACTTTTTTGATTTTGAATCCATTCATTTTTTTCAGATTGTTCTTTATTTATCGAATCTTCTAATATCTTCTGTTTCATATACTCAATGTCTGTTCTGGGGTTGACCTCCCAGAGTGGCATGTAACCCCCAGCAGAAGAAACTAGCTCACAGGTAATTCGATCTTTAAAGTTTAACTTTTGAACCAGATTAGTTAAAACCTTTGGAATTTCAATAGACAGGTAATTTATTAAATTCTCTTTAGAATAAGCAGATATCTTGTTATTATCTATCCCTGCAATTTTTGCTAGGGAAAGTAAAACGGATTTATTCTCATGGCCCAATAGATATCTGTAATCTATCTTGTCTGTATCGACCAGCTTACCCGAAACCTCCTGTAATAATTTCTTATTTGATTGAGACATGTGTAATTTTTCTATATTTATTATTCAAATAATTAAATGCATTATTTAATACTATGGGCTTTTTACAACAAGGTTTAGAGTTCTATTCATAGTTGATAATAAGCTAAAAATACTCTACCATTGTTTTAACAGTATAGACCCATGACTACCTGACATGCAAACAAATCCCAATACATTTCTTGATTTATGACAATGATTCCCTGTTTTTATAGATTCTCTAATCCAAAACAAAACTCTAATTTCTTATAAATATTGATCATTGTCATGGTTTTTAGATACATAAAACCTAGAGTATAGAGTTTGGTTAAACCAATAATAGAAACAAACTTGCAGGAATTTTTATGTGATTTTCTGTTTCGGCTAGCTGATCTTTGGTTATTAATAATGCATTTTTTACATTGGTTGCTCTTTTAAAATTATTTATCCCATCCAAGTCTCTATTAGTAATAGTTTTTTGATACTTTACTTCTATTGGTAATTCAATCTTATCACCGTTATAAAAAACATAATCTAATTCTTTATCTTTATCGTACTTCCAATAAAATAAATGATCGGTATGATCAAATCTTTGCTTTCGTTCAGTCATACTAAATGCCAATCTTATTAAATGATCACCGATAATCCCCTCAATCAGATGTCCTTTATTTGATTCATCCAATACATATTGTTCACTAACTTGAAATGAATTTTTAGGACTAGTCCAAGAATTCAATACATGAAAGAAAAAAGTATCGTGAAAGTATATTTTTTTTCGGTCACTTGACGAGCTTTTCTTTTTAGAATCATATTGAAAGAAAAGTATAATAATAAACATGTCTTCTAGTAAGTTGGCATATCTGCTTATCGTACTCCAGCTTCCAATTTCAGTATCTTTTTGGATAGAGTTCCACGATATTGGCCAGCCAATATTTTTAATGAAATGCGACATAAATCTTTTAAATTTTCTTTGATCAATTTCCAATGATTTTATATCTCCAATAATAGAATCAAAATATGTGGTATAGATATATTCATCGATTCTATTTTTCTTTTGATATTCATCAACTACTTTTGGAATTCCTCCAGTAATAAGATAATTCAGGAGATAGCCATCTAATTTTGAAGAAAACTTTGTTGCATTATAAATTCTATCATCTATTTTATTCTTTAATATCTTTTCAAATATTTCTTTTCTGTCAGCACTATGTCTAAAATTTAATTCTATGAATTGTTTTAATTCGTCATCTAAGGAAGAAACATATTCGGAAAATTTCATAGGTAACATGATTTTATCATAAACACTATCAGTTTCACCTTTTCTTCCAGGAAGTAATTCATTTGATCTTTTCAAGTCTATAGAATGCGATCCGGTAACAACTACTGTGCAATTTTTTAACAGACTCATATCTACTAAAAGTTTGATAGCCTTTTGCCAATTTTTAACGGAGGAAACTTCATCCAAAAAAATATAACATCGGTTTTTTTCTATTCTTTGCCTTAGAGTATTTTCTAAATAATTTTTAATCACTCTCTGTACATCTTTTGCACTGTTATCTAGATCAAAAGAATAATAGAATATATTCCAAGGAGATACTCCTTTTTCTAAAAAATTCTTTATTTGTAATTTAATCAAAGTTGTTTTACCCACCTGTCTTGGCCCTCTCAAAGAATAAACTATGTCTTTGGAATAATCAAATGTATGACGAATTCTTGGATCCCAATGAATTTTTGAATTAGCAAGTTCAATTATTTTTTTATCTTGATTAATAGTATCTTTTGAAATCCACCAGGGATTAAATTCAATAAATGTGGGGTCGAGCATTATAATTGGTGAGAGCTTATTTATATATATGTTCTTTGAACAGTGAGAGCTTATTTATATATATGTTCTTTGAACAGTGAGAAATAATGAGAATTCATTTTATGCGCTTTTAACAATAGTCAAATAATTTGAAAATAACAAGTAATTCTGGTTTTATATTATGCTTTGATATATAGCATGTTTTTATTCAGTATATTATTGGCTTAATGTGTATCACTTCCTGATAGATTTCTTTTTACATTAATCTTTCAGGTCATCTTCAGCTTATAGATTCAATGCATTTTGAAAGTTTTTATTAATGATTATGCGACGGGATTAGACCCTCGATTCATTTCTTGTTTTATTATAATTGGATTCCCTGTTTTTATAGCAAGGCCTCGAGACCACTGCCAGTGTTCAATATCGAAGGTAAATATTTCTCTAAAACATAAACCAGTGAATGCGAGAAACGGGTTCAAATCCCAACCTCTCCAATGTTATTATCGATAATTTGGAGATTATCGATTGACCTTGATTTAATTTCACAAATATTTGACCCCTTTAAATAGCAATGTTCAAATCCCTCTGGCCCCACATCAATATTGTCGCTTTAATAGGCACCACCTTTTATAATGAATTGATGTCACGCACCAATTGCGAGATTAATCCTTTGACAGAAAGCAATAGTTATAATCATTATTTATCCAATGCATACAAAATGTTTGTCTTTTCAATCAGATCCGAAGTTACTAGGAAATACTATGAAAGAAGACAGACATTTCTTTAATCATGTTAACTTTGATGTAGAAAATTGCAAGAATATGGAGATAAGGTGCAATAATTTTTCTGCTAAAGGAAAAAATGATACTAATTGGGCAATTGAACAAGTAATTACATTTTTACATTTTCAAAGGAAAGGGTACATAAAGGTGAAATAACTGCATCTACATTACGGAACTTTATAAAGGCGATAAAATTATTCTGCGATTCTTGTGACTTGAATATTCCTTGGAAGAAACTAATGAAGGGTCTTCCAACTCTAATATTTAATAGTCGTATTATTATATGTACATCAAATATTGTCTATGTGAAGCAACCGGTCAAATCAACTGGCACCAAGTTACCGATGTTATCAATATTAGATCAATATTTGTTATTCATTCAAACCTTTTTCTATATATCAATGCAATCACTGAGGTACCCACAAATGTTGCAGTCCAGTACAACCATAGATCGGTCCATACTCCAGATAACAATGCGGGAGCTAGCGAACGTGCAGGATTCATTGACGCTCCAGAAATAAATGCCAAAAACAAAATATCTAGTCCAACAATACCTCCAATAACGATACCGCTGAATCCTTTCAAACCTTTTGTATAAACAACAGTCAATATCACTGCCATCAAAAGAGCTGATGCCAAAACTTCGATTCCAAATATCAAAGGTAAAGGATATGAATAATTAGGAGCATTAGCTCCTAAGTTTGCCTCTTTGCCTATTACAATACTTACGAAAAGACTTGCTAACAAAGCACCAATGATCTCGGCCGAAAGGTACAAAGCGATTAGCTTTCTTGTAATGTGCTTTGTTATCAAAAATCCAACTGATACTGCAGGATTAAAATGAGCCATTGAGATTTTTCCAAAAAGATATACACCTATTGCTACGCCCACTAAAGGAGCAAATGCAACAAATGGTAATCCAAGAATACCATTTAACTTTGCATTAATAACTACTGAACCAGTTGCTAAAACAACAACAATAAACGATCCTATAAGTTCTGCAACAAACCTTTTTTGATTAGTAGACAGTTTGTCGACTACAGATTCAAAAGTAAATTCCTTTGACATGATTATTCAACTGTTACTTAGATATCACTTTAACTGAATCACAAAAGCGTTATTTTAAAGTGGAATTTTGTTGTCTTTGGTAGACTCAATTATTTCCAATACTCTTTTTTCAATTTCATCTCTTATTTCTCTTACTTTCTCTATTGGTTTGTCTTTTGGATCCTCGATACCCCAGTCTATAACTTTTGGTAAAAATAATGCAGGACAGTATTTATCGTCCATACAACCCATATTAACTATAGTTGTTGCATTTCGCATCATTTCTTCTGTCAAATCTTTAGGCTTTTGATTGCTGATGTCTATTCCAACTTCTTTCATGACAGCTACTGCAATCGGATTGATTTGAGAAGTTGGAACTGTACCAGCACTAAACGTTTCGTAGCCTTTTGGTGCATAATTTCTAAAGAAACCTTCTGCCATCTGACTTCTCCCTGCGTTTTGAACGCATACAAAGAGGATAGTTTTTTTTGTATCATCAGAGGACTTTTTGCCAAATGAAAATTTCATCTATATCACTTCTCTTACTAGTTGTCTACCTTTTAACAGCCTTGATGGAGATACTAGTAATTTGTCTTTTTTCTTGATTTTCTTGGTCTTTGGCCTCATCTAACTCCATGTATAATTTCTCATCTAGTATCTCAATGTTGGTAAATCCAGCTTTTTTAATACTATCGATGTAGTTTTCTTTGGTTAATGCACCGTCAATACAACTGCACCAATTCTCTGTATTCACGGAATCTTCTTCTATTTCTTTAGATGTAACCAAATCTGATATAACCATTTTTCCTTTTCCTTCTGATCTAAGAATTCGGTAAATTTCTCTAAATGTATTTTCTTTGTTGGTTGTCAGATTAATAACGCAGTTGCTTATGACTAGATCGACAGAATTATCTTCAACCGGTATCCTTTGTTCAATATCTCCCTGTCTGAACTCGACGTTTGTATATCCATGTTGTTGGGCATTTTCTCGTGATTTGTTGAGCATGTTTTCTGTCATATCAATTCCAACGACCTTTCCGCTTTCTTTCACCAAATTGGCTGCAAGAAATACGTCAATCCCTGCTCCTGAACCTAAGTCAACTACCGTATCGCCTTCATTAATATCTGCAAATCTAGTGGGATTTCCACATCCTACTCCTAATACAGAAGATTCAGGAATCAGCTTCAACTTATCAGAATCATACCCGACAGTCTTTGATGATTCAAATGGAGAGAGGATAATTTCAGATGTGCCACAGCAGTCGCTAGAGGGCATACAACAAGAATTAGAATTTCCATCAATAGCAATCTTTCCATACTGCTCTTTGATTTTTTCTTTTAAATTCAATTGTTTATCCATAGTTATAGGTTTACAAAAGAAACTATTTAAATTGGTGAGAGTAAAATGGTAAAGTAAGTGAAGTCAGGGAAACCAAAGGAAGACGGACATGATATGACGGCTCTGAAATCCAGTAAGCTGCCCATACTGGAGGAAAATAATTCTTGCAATTTCTATGGTTATGATGTAGAAAATCTAATGAAAGAAACATCTGAATTAAGAAAGATAATTACTAAGAGAGGAACGCTAGAAATATTGATTCCCCTTTGCTGTTCTACTGACCCAGTCAGATACCTGGCATTTAGAAAGTCAATGAAAGGTTTTAGCAGTAAGACTCTCTCAATACGATTAAAGGAATTAGAAAGAAGTGGTATCTTAAACAGACAATCCTTTAATGAGATTCCGCCACGAGTAGAATATAGACTTACTCCTAAAGGTCAAGAACTTACTGAATCGATTATCAACCTACTACAATGGATGAGAAAATGGTCTAGTAAATGACTATTTCACATATTATTGTTGGATATAATTTTGATTAGAATAAAAGATATTATTTATCCATTATAGGAGCAACCAATTACAATCAGTTATTGGATGAACTAAAGGAAATTAGAGACGAGTTTAATGAATCATAGTAAGGAAGCATACGAAATACTATTTTCCATTTTTCTGATTACTGTATTAGCAAAAGAAATCCATAAAGAACTACTGTTCCTATTACTAGAGTTATGAGCATGAACGGAAAACCTATGCGTATCCATCTTGTAAAAGATATGTGGTGTCCAAATTTTTCACTTAATCCTACAGCCACGACACCCGCACTAGAACCAATTAATGTGCCATTGCCCCCAAAGTCAGCCCCTAACGCCAAAGCCCACCATAAAGGACTATACTGAAATCCACTTTCAGGACCAAATGAAGCTGCAATAGTCGGGTCAGCGTTTAAAGTATGAACCAGCGGAATCATTGTAGTTGTAAGTGGTATGTTGTCTACAAAGGCACTGGCAATACCCGATAACCAAATAACCATAATAAAAGTTAACCAAGGCTCACCATTTGTTATATCAAGAGCTAGATTCGCAAGTATATCTATTAATCCCGCGTGTTCAGCAACTCCCACGATGACAAATAAACCTATAAAGAATAACAGAGTAGCCCAATCGACTTCATGTAAGATTTTTTCTAGTGAAACTCTGCTTATGATTGATAATACCGCAGCACCTCCGATGGCTATAATGGATACTTCTAAATGAGTGATAGTCTGCAAAGAAAATAGTATGACTACGCCTACTAATACAATTAGGGATTTTATCAGTAATCCTTTATGATGTATCAATATTGCATTTTCATCTCTATGCATTAACTCTTGGATATCTTCTTGCTGTTCTAATTTTTGTTCGCCTTTTAACTCTTTATTAAAAAATAATTTGATTAGGAGTAGGGAAAATCCAAAAACAATGACAATTGTAGGTCCCATATGAATTAAGAAAGAGTTAAAATCAATTCCCGCAGCTGAACCAATCAAAATATTCGGGGGGTCGCCAATTAGAGTTGCTGCCCCCCCAATATTAGAAACCAGAACTTGTGCCATAATAAATGGAACTGGATGAATTCCTAACGTTCGTGTTATAGAAAGCGTAACTGGAACCATGAGTAAAATAGTAGTAACATTGTCGACAAACATTGATGCTACAGATGTAAAAGCACATAGTAACAGCATCAATATCCAAACGTTACCCTTGCTAATTTTGCCGAGTTTTATTCCGACCTGATGAAAAACACCTGTTTCACCTAGTATGGCCACTATAATCATCATTCCAAGTAACAGACCTATGGTGTTGAAATCAACAGATTCGATAACAAAATCAAGGCTATCCTCGGCCTGAATAGAGCCCAGTATAATAGCTAGGATAATTGATAGAATGGCTCCAAACATTGCAATAACTGTTCGATGAATAATATCAAGTCCGAGCAAAACATAGATTGCAACCATGATTACTGTGATGCCAGCTAAAATGGATGTAACACTTTTTTCAAATACCAAAGGAGGAATTGTAAATAGTATAACAATGTAAATTGCAATTAACAAAATACCAATTGGATATTTTTTATGCATCTAGCAATCTATTTGAAGAGGACATAATCTATTTTTAAGTATAGAGGTATTGATTTTTTATCTGTCATCCAATCATTCAAAAAATCTCCCTAGAATAGAATTTGAATAAAATAATTAGACGTTTGCGGATGTGTTTGACTTTGTTGTTTCTAAACTATCCGAATTATCAAATATCAAAGGCAAAATAATCTATCTTGGAGATTCAGAAAATGATAATCCTGCTTTCCGAAAAGCCACATCTCAATTGGAGTAAATTCAGATGACAGATTAAACCCTAACTTGGATTGCACATATACCATAAAATTTGAGAAGTTGTCTGCTTTTTTTACAAGATTGATTGATAATGACCTTAATTTTTCAGAATCATTGTTAAATTTTTGATTTCAATGATGCGAAAAATACATAAAGTTTGCAATAGAATCTGCTAGTAGTAATGAAAGGAATAGAGTTTGTCTTATTAGCAGTGGGAGCAATTTTGGGCGCCTATATAAGATACAAAATTACCTCATTTCCTTTGATTCTAGGAATTATAGGTTCAAACGTTTTGATTGTAAATATCATTGGTAGTTTTATCCTAGGGGTATTTTCTGTTTTATTGGTCAACTGGAATTTAGACCAAAGATACTCTTTTCTAATAGCGATTGGATTTTGTGGTTCTCTAACCACAATGTCTTCGTTTGCTTTAGAAAATATAGTAATGATAGAAAACAAACAAATTCTAAATATGATGGTTAATACCATTGCAAATGTAGGCTTTTCCTTTTTGGCTTTGTATGGTGGAAGAATACTAATAACTCAAATCCTGCAATAGTGCTTTCATAATCATGACACTAAAAGAAATGATTTGTTTAAACATTCGCATAAAGAAAAACGATAATGTGAATGGAAAAAGACTGGAAAAAACTATCATTGATTTTTTGATGAAGTCAAAGGTCCTAGGTGCCATAGTGTGGTTGGGAGTGGACGGCTTTGGAAGAAGAGGCAAATCAACAGTCCATTTAGAGGGCTTGATGATAAACCAACCGATGATGATTGAAACAATAGATGAGCAAGAAAAGATAGAACCATTGTTATTACCTTTAAAACAAATGATAGGAGATAATGGATTTATTACTATTCATAAAGTAGATGTCGTTTAGTTAATAGTATTACTGAAAATGGTTGGAACCGTTATACAGTTAATAGTAGAGTTTGAAAGGAAATATTATAAGAGCAATTCAAGATTTTGAATATTATCAGCAAGTTTTAAATAATTCCCGATTAGATACATCTTAGAATATATTGACATTCCGCCCCTGAATTCTTTTCAATTAGTATTTTTCTGTAAAGATCTCTGCGTTATTCTTAGTCATTGCTCGATACCCGATATTTTTGTTATGCTCCTGTTTGACTACCGAATAATACTAAATGAAAAAATACAAAAGGAATTTAACAAAATGTTCAACAATAAAGTGAAAATGGTATGAAAAACAAAACAAAAATTAGAATAATAAAAGATAAAATACACAGTGATAACTATACATTCTTAACCGAATCACAGCCGTCTTCAGTCTTACTGTCAAACAAGTATTTAGACTATATAGAAATTGATGAAAAAACCGCAACAAAAAATTTGGATGAAATATACAAGAAGAAAAAAGTATTGACTAATGAAGATATGGCAAAGTCTTCTAAAGGTCTAAAATTCAGTAATCCTTCGCAAAGGAATCATTCTTCTATCTACGAGTAATCATGGATATTGAATACTCAACTAGAACTCCATTTTATTTGCATTAACAAATACAGGAAAGGATGTTAATGTTACTCGCTTACTCGCACATGTATTCTTTTCAATTTGAACAAAAAATCAGCTCATTTCACACCCATATCCATTGTCATATCCATGGCTCCTGCCATTGCCATAGACCCATTTTTAGATGGAACCAGAGAGAAAGTCATCATACCATTAGTTTTGTTATTAGAGTCCTTCAAATATTCATTAGATATCTGCTGTACTATTGGTTTGGTCAACATGAAATGGACTATATCTTTTGTCTTGTTATTACCATCCACCATCAAAACATTGGTAACATCCTTTCCATTGGCATACCCCTCATAACTTCCAGGAGTAGCCAAAGTACTTGGTTTAGGAATCTCCAGCTCCTGATGAACAAATACGGTATTCTTCGGATCATTTAATCTTTGAGGATCATAATTAAATGGCATAGTAAAATTGACTGAATTAGATGATTTATCATATGTTACGTTACCTATTTCATCATAGTATGATAAGGCTTTAATTGGTAGTGATTTTCCATCTATATTCAAAGTGGCATCCTTGGAAGCACCTACACTAAGCCAACCATCAAATACAGGTTGTTGATCATCGGGAATAATTGTACGAGAGAAATCAACAGTGACAATTCTAACTATAAAATGATATAATCCACCTTGAAGAAATATTGGACCAGAGGCTACTACAGGGTTTTCACCTCTACTAGTATATGCATTTAGTATGGGATCAAGCTCCCCATAAACAGATATATCATTTTGATTTTTAGGCTGCATTTGAATTGTAAGATTTCCGTTTGGATTAAAAAACCAGTCAAATAGCAATGTTTTGTCATTCTTTTCGATTGTAATAAAATATGTTACTTCCTTAAAGGTTTGATTTGACTTTGAATCAAATAGCTTAAACTGTACAGTAGGCTTTTGAGCTTGATCCTTGATTGTTTCTGTGGTTACGACAGGGGGATTCATTTTAATTAGCAGATCAGCAGCACGGTCACCAAGAGAAGCTGATAATTGCTCCATGAAAAGCCCATCACCAAAAGCGCTATCTATCCTTAACAAATGCCCATTTGTAATTAATCCCAATAAGAAAAAGATTATTATAATATATGAAATGATTACATTCACAATCTGTATGATTGATTGATTAATGTATTTAAGATCTATTTTACCTTGATGTGAGCACCAACATCAAAAAATCTTATTATAAAAAATGATCAGATTACAACAATTGGAATAGAAAGTTTCGTCAATGCTGTCAATTATCACAAATGGTTGAATTCATAATATATTCAATAAACCTATCATATCTTTTTCTTTCTATATAATATTATTATTACTACAAGGAATATAGGGAGTGCAATTATGATTGCATATACCACATAGACTAAGGTCAGAGGAGACAGTAAACTAGATGAACTATTTGATACGTTTTGTATCTCTTTTGTATTATCGTATGGATTTTTGTAGACTGTAGTACCAAACTGTACAAATGAACTCGTATTATCTGCACTTTCAATCTTGATAATTGTTTCGCCAGCAGAATTAAAATGATATGTCTGAGAAGACGAACCTATCTGCGTGATACCATTTGTTTTATATATCTCGGTACCATTTTGTAGTATAACAAAGTTATATGACCATAAATGCAACCTTGTATTCTCTGGAAATTCAAAGAAATCCATAATGAAATTAACGGGTTCATTTGTTATTATAGAAGCAGGACTCCATGTCAATCCTATTTCAACTCTTTTATTGTCGGTAAAATTATACAATGGGAAATCGTTAATTTTGTTTCCAAATTCATCTACAGCATAGGTTGGAATATTTGTGCTAGCATTCCTTACATGTACAACACCTTCCATCCAAGGATGCACTGTACAAAAATAGTTGTAAGTTCCTGATTCATTGAATTTGATGGATGTGGATGTATTCGATGAGAATAATCCACTATCAAACAATCCATTAGGCTCTCCCTGGGAATTGGTTAATAAACTGTTTAAACCTCCACCAAGACCACTTGTTACGGTATGCGGTTCAGTATCATTATTCGTCCATTTTATCGTATCATTCACATTTATTGAAACATCTCTTGGATCATACCATTGTCTTGGCGAAAGGTTGGTTATATCAACTTCAGGATTTGCAGATCCTTTTGGTATGGTGATGATGACGCCTTTTGATTGCTGTTCTTGACCGTATGAAAAGAATGGGACATTATTAATATTATATAGGCAGCCTAGAGTAACAAAAACTAAAACTATAACACTAAAATAATCATAAATTTGCATATTGTCATCCTATCTCAATCATTACTTATAATATGTGTAGCCAACTAATTAATGTCTACCCTGTTTTAAGGTCTGTTATATAGCCATAATATCTTTTAATAATTATTCCTATCAGAGTCTTCGTCGCATCACGAGGTGTTTCTATCATCTATTTATTAATATTCACATCTATTGTAATTTACCAATAGTGCACGCAATCTAACTTCTATATAACTTATTATTATCATATTACGATATGGCTACTACACTGAATAACGGTAGTCGCCTTTTTGGAGAAATCGAAAATATATTAATTGCCGATATCTGCTTACCGTCTAATAACCTTCGGATTTCAAACAGTCTAAATATTGAAAAAATAGCAAATTCAATTAGGCAGCATGGTCTTTTACAGCCACTCGTAGTAAAACCAAGGTCAGGTCATTTTGAGATTGTGGCAGGATATAGAAGATTCTTAGCATGCAAATCTTTACAATGGAAGAAGATTCCTTGCCATATTGTCAATTTAGACGATATGCAAACATTTGAAGTCGCAATGGTCGAAAACATTCGTCGAAAATCATTCACACCTGTTGAAGAAGCAAACGCCTTTAAAATATATGTATCTGACAAAGGTTATGGAGGTGTAACAGATTTATCCAATAAAATAGGCAGAAGTCCAAGTTCAATAATTAGGAGAATTGGACTTCTTGATTTACCCGAAGATGTGCTAGATAGTATTAAAAGGTCGGAGCTACGCCCAAGTACTGCCGTAGAGTTATTTCGGGTCAAAGATCCGATAAAGCAATCTCATTTAGCAAAACTTGTCGCTCGTCAGCATTTGACGACAAAAAGAGTAAGAAGTATAATAAATAATGACACGATATTAAATAATCATCCAGATACTGAAACACGGAGCCAACTACGGGCATTTGATAGATCCATAATAGTATTAAGAGTAGCTCTAAATAAAATAGTGACCATCATGGATGAGGAGAATAAGGGGGATTTGTTGATTCAAGAACTACTACTATATCAAAGGAACGTACTTCACAATCAAATCGGAATTCTCTTAAAATGTAAAAAGAAATACGAAAAGAGGATATTGCGGTACCGCAATATCATTTGAACGTGAGATTGCATAATAAATATAACTTTTAAAAGTCTATTTATTCTATATTTGTCACTAATATATCTAGTGAAGGATTTAGTTATCTTAAGAACTCCATTTATGATACAAAAGTTTGATGGCATTGATGACTTTATAAAGACGATATTTCCTGACATAGAGTCATATTTGAAGAAAGCATCATCATCTAATATTCAAAGGCCTGATTTGGATACAATCGCGTATTCGGAATTAGAAAGGAAATTTAAGGTGTTCATTGTTCAAAATTATTTGGACAATTTAAATGAATATCTTAGAAAGCAAGCAAAGCATACTAGCAGGGAAGCTATGAAAGATGTATTGCTCTCAACTATTTCAACTACTTTAAGCGTAAGAGATGCAAATAACAATCAATTGAGTGCGGATGACTATTTAATCTCACTCAGAAATACTATCAACAAAATCGATTTATGATCTTTACTACATCTATGTTCGCTTTATAAATTATTATCATTACTAAACATATTATGATTGAATTAAGTAAAGTTGAAAGCGAAAATAAAGTGTATGTAAATGACAAAGTAATTGTTCTAGATAGGGATACTATTACCGCATCAGAGTTGTTGGAAATGGCCGGATTTTCTTCTTTGGTATATGACATCTATTTGATACAGAAAAATGAAAAGAAGAATAAGAAAGATAATAAACCATTAATTGAAAATAAGAAGATAAATATAGAAACAGGTATGCACTTTGCGGCGAATCTCAAATCGAACTAACACACCTTGGCAGCATAGATTAAGAGAAGATCTATGCTGGTAAACATCTAGAAGGATTTGATTTCTCGGTTCACATATGCTTGCAATTGAATACTTCTATTTTAAATAGTTTGATCAAAAGATACAATATGCCTATAGATCCAGAATTTCCGAAAAATCATAACGTAATCGGTAAACATTCAACATCAGACGGTTCATATTTTCATTTTGTTTGGGGTCCAGGAAGAAATGATGCAGAGTCTTCTACTAACAAAGAAGTTCAGGAAGCATACAAAGCCAGAGGTGAGGAATATGTTCCTCTTGGTGTTCATGGAACATTTGTAGCAGTAGACTGGGATTCATGTATTTCCGATGGAGCTTGTATTGAAGCATGTCCAGTTCAGGTGTATCATTGGTATAGATCAGAGCAGGACGTTCCTGCAGTCGAAATGGTAAATGCATTAAGTGAAGGAACAGGAGATGATCATAACAGAGAAGGTAGAAAAGATTATACGGATAAGCCAGATCCAATCCGTGAAAGTGCGTGTATATGGTGTATGGCCTGTGTTACCGTGTGTCCCACTAACTCAATCAAAGTAGATGAAGCTAATCTGCCGGTCCATGAGGACCAAGCACAGAAATTTGTTGATAGTTAATTGTTGTACTCCCACAGATAGGTTACATTTCTAATTACCTACATGGGTCACACCATGTTGCTTAGT
>WHSX01000229.1 GCA_009379865.1 Candidatus Nitrosocosmicus sp. | reverse complement strand
ATTGATTGTCTTGATTGTATATTTGAGCTAAGGGAGAAGAAAGCAGTTACATAATAATTACGGATACAGAGAGGCTCAATCTGTTTTTCTAATTCATTTGGGGGTGTGGTAGGGTTATAGTATATATTTTAGCTGAGTCGGCGATATTCTTTCAACAGTGTTAAGAAAATTTACCCTCGAGTCTAGTCACCTTTCTGAACATCGTGATTTAGTGGTGAAAACAGTGAAAACGGTGAAGGCTCTAGAAGAGGCAATGCTATAAAAATAGCAATAAATTCAAACGGTTCCTTCATACTATGATTACCACTAATTGCCATTCCAAAGTAAGGGCGAGAGCTCATTCAGTTAAATAACTAAGGTAAAAAGATGTATTACTTTTATTTTTAAATCTTCAGATTATTCTACATAATTTTTTGCTGCAAAATAGAAGACTTTCAATTTATTCTCTAATCTTAAGAATTTAAGAATTTAAGAATTATCGAGCAAATTTTAAATAATATCCTACCAATGGTTAATTTATGAGACATACCGGAAATATTCAAAATCATACAAAAGCGATTAGAGGATTAAGCATTAGCCTTCTGGTTTTCTTTACTGCTTTGTCTATTACGATCTCAGGAGTATATGCACTACCTCCTGATAAAAATTTCGGAGGAGAGTGTGATAATGCCCCTGAATTTCTAGCAATCAGTTGTTGTTGGACGGAAACAGATGCAGAAGGAATTGAGATAGAATACTGTCAACACTGTGATATAGACACAAAAACTGGAGACTTTACTGGATGTGGTGAAAAAAGTCCGGCAGGAAAAAATGATTATTGTTCTACAAGACCTCAACTAGCCTGTCCTGAAGGAGATATACCTCAGTTTGAACAAGATTCGCCATTAACCAAAGATTCGCCATTAACCACACCTTCAGATGTCAAAGATTTAGAGGAAATACAGCCATCAAACACTAATCTTGGTTCTATTGTAGGTAATGAAGGATCAGAACAATCTATAAATGAATTAGGTAACGGTAATGATTTCACAGATTCGTCCAGTCAAAATAATGCTGCCAACACAGAACAAACTTCAAATGATGAATCGCAAAACCAATCCTCGCAAGATTAGGATATGAATTAAAACAAGAGGAGATGAGTAAATATTAGACCAGTCTTTTTAATCTCTCCAGCAACAAGATTGATTGAAAGATTAAATGATCGTTGTAACCGGAGTTACCAAATTTCTATCTAAGTCAGGGATAGTTTTTCTTAACACTATCAGATTGATTTCTGAGGTAAGCGCTCACTGTTTTCCAATTGTTGTTCAAAAGTGCACTGTGACTATAGAGACGCTTGTCTGCAAACACAAGATGCTTTTAAACCTGTCAAGGTAGTGATAATCACTCCCACAATAATTTCAGAAAGGTCTTGCATCTCTAGTTCCACGCTAATTATGCAAGACCCTAAGTTTTAGCAAATAACATTTAACAATTTAATATTTCTCGAATGTTAGATATAGTACGTCCATTCTCCGAATCTATTAAATCACAAATTAGTTGGTCATTATCTATATTGTCGCCTGCAAGAATATCATTAATCTATTTAGGCTAATCTAGTTGTGATCTATATGATTTCACTAACATCATTTACATTAAAGAAATAATATTAGTCAGCTAAGCGGTATATAGACATGAATATAATTGAAAGTGAAACACCATATCTGGTAGAAGCACGAACATGTGGTTGTAAAGAGAGAGGACATAGTGTTTCGTATCATTTCATAGAATCTTCACATAGTCTTTGTCTGGAAAAAGGTGAATTAATGTTAGCTCAAATTCAAGCATGTGAGAGATTATTAAAATATGCAAAGGATGAGGAAGAAATTAATGTGCTAAAGGAAGAAATTTCCAAATTAAGATTGGCCTTGGATTTGGTAAGGTATTAGATATCAAATAAATGATACGATAATTACGAACTTATTTTAAAAAATCATTTGTATTAACATCTGTAATTTAACAATTACTTTTTAATTAAGGTCATATACTTGGAGATAAAATATATTTCGATGCACATAAAATAAAAAAGAAAATAGAACGTTCTGTAATTTATTCTCGCATCTAATCTCTAGAGAGGTATTGCCTCTTTCTTTCTATTTTCTAGTTCACTAATACCATCTGGAGTAATTTGATAATTTTCGCCATCTTCAGAATGAATCAAACTTTGAGCAATCAAATCCTCAATTGCTTGATCAAATAAGGGAGACATTGTATGATCTATGGATTCCACTAATTCTCCCATGTTGATCGAAGGATCGCCGCCTGCTGAAATATGTTGGGTTAATAATTTGTCTAACACAAAACTTTCAACATTGTGAAGAGCTCCTGTCTCATCTTCAGAACTGGATACTTTATCCATTATCTTAACTGCATTCTGTACTTAAATTATTATCTTTACCAGTTAACTATATCATAATGGTCTAGAGGAATAACAGGTCAATTTGAGATATAATGTAAATCTCATTTGTTCAACTAATCCCTAAAAGTTCTATATGTTAATTGTATATCAATAGTAGTATTGGGCTTTATCTATTAAAAAACTATAGGCCAGGGGTAGTTTTTCTTAACACTATTATCATCTCGACAAATCTAAGAATAAGAATATTCGTAAATACTACATGGGCTTTTTTTACTTTGCAGTCCATCTTCCCTGACAAAGTCATCATTTTTTTGCGTTTTTATTTATTCATAAGACGCAAGATCAATGCAATTGTTTCTGTCAGACGAAGATTATTTATCTCATCTCTAGTGGCAATGTAGGTCAACCTATGTGCATTTTTGTTTCCGAGCTCTTTAATCGCTGTTAATCGCTTTGAAAGTGTTTCAATAGTACCATGCCCGTCATCTATCTCCGTCTTTTTAAATGCTAATACCTTGATGAGATCTTTGAAATCTTTATGTCTTTTTCCATTTTCCATAAAGTATAATTCTTTGTTTTTTTCCACATCTGGGGGGAATTTCATCTTAAGCAAGTCTATGATCAAGTTTTCAAATAACTTACGAATCAGAATTACCGTTGCTATATAATAACCAAGTAGAAACGTTCCATTAGTCTCATCAATTATTTGTGAATAAAAGTAATCCTCAAATTTACTCTTAATTAATAGGTCAGATTGGGAACTTGATACATCTATCATTAATTCATGATCTTTCGATTTTAAAATGAAGTTATTTGTTGTCTTGTTATATATAATCCCTCTAAACATTAGAAGCCGTATGAGTTCCGAAGCCCATTTTCGATGCTCGGGAGGATTATACTTTACTGGCCTCCACATTGATTTGCCATACCCACTAGGGCTGATATTGCCCAATCCTGGTGAATAAGATGGATCTAGACTTTTAACATTGTCTGATTGAATTTCATTATTTTCCAATCCGATCTTATCGTAGTCTGTGAGCCAAAATTCAGGAATTTGTAACACATCTTGGATAACAACTAAAGCATCATGTTCATTCAGCATAAGAAAATACTTGATCAGATCTGATTTCTCAACATATTTTTCGGATAGATTTAGGCCATCAAGATTTGTTTTTAGTTCATCCTCGGTCAAATGATGCCTGTACATTTTTTCAACTTGTTTCCATATTGTGATATTAATAGACACCATTTCTTTTAATAAATCGATAGGAGGATTATATATATATGAATTAATTTGCCATGCGAGTTATTTAATTCGATTAGGACTCATAATGGATATACACCAAAAATGCTTACTTCAGATCAGAAGAAAAGCTAATGAATTCTCTAGAAAATATGTGTTGAGAAAAGTTACCTCCGCATTATATCTATTTCTGAAACACATTTTTCTCATCTATAATTAGTAACAAACACTTATTTTCTTCTTTCAGTTTTGAAAATGAGATAGGTTTGTATCCCTTGTTACATTTAATTAAACTATAGGTTTTCGTTCGGGGTTCGAAATCTAACTTTCTTAACTTCGCGCATTTATCTAACCATTCTTCCATTATTTTAGCTGCTTCTAACTCAGAAAACTTTCGAATATTTAACAGATACGGTCCAATTATTCTCCATAAACAATCCTTTCTATAATCCTCTATTGGAGTTTGCAACAGTCTCTCTATCCAATCAATTCTTAGCAAGTTCTTATTTTGACTGTTCCTGTGTGTTGAATACTTGTATTCCGTCTTTACGTTTGGGCTTTTCTTCCTTTTGTCTCGAGTCAGGTTAATTTCTTGTTGAGTCAACCATATCCTAAATTCATGAACCAGCGGTTCAGTATCAACTCTATTCCCATTCCATGTCTGAAGAACCTTTACTTTTGATTCTTCTAAACTCAACCCTTTATTCAAGCATTTTGAATTGTATGTATCAGGAATTCTAATTAAACATGTTTTGTACTTTGGTCTATGATTTGGGTCAGCCTTTCCACCTGTAAAGTAATCCTCTGCGAATTGCATGAAAACCTCAGAAACATAGTAGTGTGAATATTTACCTTTGGATGTAAATAGGTTAGGAAATTTATCTTTTGAAAATATGTATTCATTGTCCAAGACTGGAACATCAATTGGCAAGTAAATATGATAACCATTCCCTGTAAAAGATACTGTCGGATGGGACCCATTCAATTGTTCCATTTTTCTTAGGGTGCTATTCTTTACTTTGTCTAATTTCTTTTGATCATTGTCAAAGTTAGAAAG
>WHSX01000228.1 GCA_009379865.1 Candidatus Nitrosocosmicus sp. | reverse complement strand
ACTTCTAAAAGCTATTTCTTAGTTCAATTGCAGCAGTTATGGCATCTAAAGCTCCGTCGTCTATCCCAATAGTGCTTTCTGTTAGATTTTTCTCAAAGAACCCGAACCATGACCTGATCCCATCCCCGATAGCTTTGTCCCATACTCCATAATTATGAGTAATTATACATCTAGCAATCCTATAATATTCTTCTAAAAATTCTAGTATAATAAATTCGAGATCCATCAAATAAAACAACTTTGTTAGCTTTGAAAACCCACTGATATCCCAAAAAACAATAGTTATTGTCTTTTTACAAGTGTCTGATGTTTGGATTCTAATGCTACTACTGCTCTTGTTACTGCTACTACCCAATGCCATTAGTTTTTAAAACCTGTATTGGTTATACTTTTTTACTAACATTTCAAAGCATTCATACTCCATTACATCGATATTGGATTGGAATGACAATAAAAAACAAGATAACTATATATGCTTTTCTAAAAGAATCATATGTTTTAACTATCGATCTATTTTTGTAATTTTATTTGATATCGGAAAAGAACATTGAATTTAGATTTTTCTACATTGAACAAGGCAAATAGGTTGGGTTAAATTGAATTTGCAACATCCCCAAATTATTGGTCTGCCATATAGATTGTAAAAATCTTCACGACTTAGAAAAATGTGCTGAAATAATTGACAATGGAGGTGTGGTCGTTTATCCTACCGACACTGTTTTTGGTATAGGTTGCGATCCCACGATTGATGAATCGGTTTTAAGATTATATGCTATCAAGGAAAGACCATTGGAAAAGTCCCTACCAGTATTAACAAATGACTGGAAAATAGTCTCTAGAATTTCACATATTACACCACAAGCCAATCTACTCCAAAATTTATTTTGGCCCGGAAAACTGACTCTAGTTCTAAAATTGAAAGCAAACCATGGATTATCTAGATATGCGTTTAACAATGATAAAAATACTATAGGATTACGTATTCCTAGTAGCCCATGCATTTTAAATTTGATAGGTATGACTAGATCTAAATTACTAGTGGGAACTAGCGCCAATTTGTCAAAAAAGGTTCCCTCAACGAGATTAGAAGACATTGATGAGACTATCCTGAATAAATGCGACGCTATCGTAGTTAACGAAATTTTATCGGGCAATAATAGCGGATCGACGATAGTGGATGCTTCAGGATCGGGATTTCCTAACATAATTAGAGAAGGTGCTATTCCAAAGGAAAAAATCCTAGCAGCACTTAGTAATGCATAGCGGAGCAAAATAATGATATTCAATTTTCTTGCTACAACATATAGATACAAGGAGGAAGACTTGATGGATGAACTAGAAGGACTGTTTTACGAATTTGGTGAAACTTCTGTGGAAGTGAATGAAACTAATATTTCAGGTCTTATTGTGGGAAAATCTTCAAAGGATTCAGAGCTTTTCGTACCATATTTGAGGGAAAAACTGAAGAATTCACCCTGGGAGATTCGGAATCTGCTTAGATTTGTTCCAATACAGAGGGTGGTGTTAAGCGAGGTCGAAGAAATTAGAGATTGCTTGCTTGATTTGGCCAAAGAGAAAATTGATAATCAGGGACCTGTAAAAATTCTGGTGGAAAAAAGACATACCAAATTAAGTAAAAAAGACATCATTGATTCAGTTGGACCTCATTTGAATTATACCGTTAATTTGACCAATCCTTCATGGATTCTACTCGTAGAGATTATTGGAAAATATTCAGGAATATCGGTTATCAGTTCGGACATGATGTTTAGTTCAATGACAGAAAAAAGGGTTTCAGAATAGGATCAAATTAAGGTAACAAAAATGTCGTCTATTTTCTAATCCCCTTCAATTTAGGGATATCGCTGCTTTCTCAATAAGGAATTTCAAATATTTTTCCTCATTATTTAATAGTAAATGTGAATTAACTTTGAATTTGTCTTTAAAGAAGTATTTGAGAATGTAATCCTTCTTGTTGGTATTAGGGCGTATCAAGTTACTATCTTCAATGCCATAAAGCATGAGAGTACCGAGAGTGTTACTCAACCTACCTTCATTCTTTGAAATCAATACCACAACAAAAGTTTTATTTTTGCTGTCTCCAAAGTTTGATTTTAGGGCATCTTTTATTTGATTTGTATAGCAGATTCTAAGTAAAAATTCAATTTCGACGTTTTTTATGTTTGATTTGATATTTCTTTTTTCCTCCTCATTAATTATCTTCAAGATTCCCAGTATGTGGTCCAACCCATAAACTAGTTTTGAATTAATAAATATTATATTGATTGTTTTATCCTCTGACTTTATCTTGTCATAGATTTTTCTTATATCTGTGTCAAAGAAGGAAAATCCGGCGATGATTGCATTTAATGCGTCCATTTTAATGAGCCCTTCATTGTTCAAGACCTCTACCCCACGACTATTGATGACATCTTGACTAATATCTTTATGACCGTAGTTGATACAAAAATTCAATATCTGGTTTTCTTATACTTTTACGTTGAAGAATATTGGATTGGGGAATTCATATTGGAATGAAGTGATAAAAGTACTTCGGAATATCATTCCTGTTTATGATAAGGTAAATAGTGCAATTTCATTGGGAAAAGATAATCAGTTTCGAAAAGAAGGAATAAGAAAAAGTGTTTTTCCTGGAAATCATATCCTCGATGCAGGTTCCGGATATGGCAACATGTCAAAACTGGTACTGGATATCGTTTCTGATGATGTTACCATAAATTTTTATGATCCACTTCCCGAAATGTTGGCTGAAATCAAGAATAGATTCAAGAATTATAATAGTAGCTATTTTTTATGCAGCGGTATTTTTGAAAAAATTCCTTACAAGTCTAATTCATTTGATGCAGTCCTATGTGGTTATTCGATAAGAGATTCAATTGCCTTAGATGAGTCGTTTGTAGAAATTCACAGGGTTTTAAAAAAAAATGGAAGGTTATTAATTGTTGATCTCGGAAAACCTGATAATTTTTTGGCCCGTTTCCTCGTATCCTTTTATCTAAAGTATTTCCTTGTTATCATGGCATTTTTAGCTGCTGGCAGGAAAGGATTACCTTTTCGTACTTTGTATGGTACTTTTCTTAGGTGGCCAAGAAACAAAGATCTAAATGAGTTGTTATCAAATACATTTTCCAAGGTCGAGTTTAACAAAAAGCTAATGGGAGGGGCCATAATAGTAATCGCCTATAAATAATCATTTCATAGCAATGTTTTATCACTCTTATATCTATAACATATTATTTGATCTTTGTTTTAGTGGGCGAGTTATTTACTTTAAGAATTCAAAATTCAAAATTCAAAATTCAAAACTTAAAGTAAGAAAAATTATAAACCTAATAGAATAATTAACTTTTATTGACCGATCAAAACAAAATCAAATCGATATTTGAGGATTCTTTTAAAAATAAAACCAAAGTCATTACCGAAGAAATTGCTAAAGGCATTCTTTCTGAATATAATATTAGGGTTCCCGGGTTTGCTCTGGTTAAGGATGTTGACTCCGCAGTTACAGAAGCAAGAAAATTGGGCTTTCCATTAGTAGCGAAAATAGTTTCCCCACAGATTTTGCACAAAACTGATGTCGGGGGAGTCAAAATTGATCTTAAAGATGAAGAATCTGTTAAATCTGCATTTAACGATATGTATGAGAGATTATCGAAGGATTATGATGTAAAGGGTGTCTTACTTGAGAAGATGGTCCCCAAAGGGGTTGAGATGATTGTTGGTTTGCAAAATGATCCTCAATTTGGCCCGGTTATGATGGTAGGACTTGGTGGAATTTTCACAGAATTATTCAAAGATGTTTCGTTTAGGGTTCTTCCTCTTACCAAGGAAGATGCAATGGAAATGATTGAAGAACTCCAGGGTAAAATGTTGTTAAAAGGATACCGTGGTTCAGAACCGGTAAGTATGGAAATGTTAACTAATGCCTTGCTAAATATAGGAAAATTAGGGTACGATATTTCACCTTATTTTGAAAGCATAGATTTCAATCCTGTAATTGTATATCCGGACAGTTATTATGTGGCTGACGCAAAAATCATTTTATCAGAACAACCCAAATATGATGTTGTTTCTAACGTTGAACCAAATTCTACTAACATGGATTTGTTTTTTAATGCCAAATCTATTGCATTGATAGGTGCCTCCCCTGAAATAGGAAAGGTCGGAAACTCTGTGCTTGAAACTTTGGTAAAACATGACTATAAAGGAAAGGTGTATCCTGTAAATGCAAAAGGCCATCCAGAAATAATGGGTATATCAGCTTATAAGAGTCTAGGCGATATTAAAGATCCTATTGACGTAGTAGTTGTTACTGTAGATTTGAAATTTGTTCCAGATTTGTTAAAGATTTGTGGCGATAAATCAATCCATAATGTAGTAGTCATTTCTGGAGGTGGGAAAGAGTTAGGAGGAGAAAGAGCAGCTATTGAGCAGCAAGTTAAGGAATTGTCATCTCAGCTAAATATTAGGATTATTGGACCAAACTGCATTGGAATGTTTAACGGCGAGAATAGGCTGGATTGTGCCTTCCAAGGGCATGACCGTATGCTTAGACCTAAAAATGGTAATGTGTCCTTCTTGTCTCAAAGTGGAACTATAGGCATCGCATTTATGGAACATTCATTTCCTTTTGGGATGAGCAAAATGGTTTCTTATGGAAATCGATCTGATGTAGATGAAGCTGACATGATCTGGTATTTGGCCGAGGACCCACAAACCAAGGTAATAGGATTATATGTTGAGGGCTTGGGAGATGGCCGAAAGTTTGTTAATACTGCTAAGAAGGTAATTACTGAACGAAAAAAACCAATTGTA
>WHSX01000227.1 GCA_009379865.1 Candidatus Nitrosocosmicus sp. | reverse complement strand
GATCATGGGTTTATTAAGTACCGATCCTGTAGTGAAACGGAATAATCAGATTACCATTAAGGGTATATCTAAAATGAATCCTGATGCAATTATTATATCGCCAGGTCCAGGACATCCCAAATACAAGAAGGATTTTGGAATTTGTACAGATGTAATAACCAAACTGGGACCATCTGTTCCAATTTTGGGTATATGCTTGGGACATCAGGGCATTGTGAACGCCTTTGGAGGAACGGTAAAAAGGGCAAAAGAGATAAAGCATGGGAAGACCAGTAATATCCAATTCAACAGCAATACTGAGTTATTTGAAGGTGTTAAAAACCCATTTGTAGCAACACGTTATCATTCATTAATTGCTGATAAAGATAATTTCCCAAAATGTTTGAAAATTACTTCTATTTCATTAGACGACCGAGAAATAATGAGTGCCTGTCACGAAAAATATCTGATAGAGGGGATACAGTTTCATCCTGAATCGATATTAACCGTTGAAGGTAAGAAAATTCTCTCAAATTTTATTCGAATGGTAAAGAAATGAGTTCAAATATTAAGAATACAGATAAAGATATAGAGACAATTAAAAGTGATCAAAATATCATTACCACAGATAGGGTATACTTACAAAACCAAATCTATCTAAAGAAACTCTCGACTGGGCAGAGATTAAATTACAATGAAATGAGGTCGGTAATGACTAATATCATTAATGGACGTTGTTCTGATGTATTTGTTTCAGCTTTCTTAATGGCTTTAATTTTGAATGGAGAAGACCTTGAAGAATTAAAGGCT
Source organism: Candidatus Nitrosocosmicus sp. (assembly GCA_009379865.1). Classification (GTDB taxonomy): domain Archaea; phylum Thermoproteota; class Nitrososphaeria; order Nitrososphaerales; family Nitrososphaeraceae; genus Nitrosocosmicus. The sequence goes on along the minus strand of WHSX01000227.1, from coordinate 4,056 downwards.
GTAATTGAAATTATCAGGGGATCTTCCATCCCTATCAATCCTGTGTCTGATCTCCCGATTATAGATAATTGTGGAACCGGGGGGGATTTTTTAAATACCTTCAATATTAGCACCACTTCAGCAGTGATTGCTAGCTCTTGTAAAAAGATAGCTATAGCAAAACATGGTAACAAATCGTCGTCAAGTTTAAGTGGTAGCGCAGATTTGTTTGAATATATAGGCCATCGATTGGATAACGGTGATATCTTGTCTATTGTAAAATCGATTGAAAATTACGGCTTTGGTTTTCTCTATGCTCCTAAATTTCATCCAGGATTGCGGTATGTCTCTAAGATAAGGAAGGAGTTAGGAATCCGTACAATATTTAACAAAGTTGGACCCTTGTGCAACCCATGCAGAAATCTGTATGGTCAGGTAATAGGGGTTGCCGATCCGGCTTTGTTGACCATTATTCCTGGAATAATACCTATTCTTAGTCTGCAGCGTGCGATGATTGTACGATCTCATGATGGAATGGATGAACTGTCTACCACAAGCAGAAACACTATAATACATGTCACTTTTCAGGATGGAAAGTATATCATCCAAAATGAGTTATTAGATCCTGTTTCATTGGGTTTGCCCAGATCCTCAATCCAAGAAATAATTGTAAGGGATAGGATGGAATCAATAAATGAAAGTTTGCGCATAATATATGGAATACAATCCAATAAATCAAAGGAAAACATAGTTTTACTCAATAGTGCTGCTGCCTTAATGGTTGGAGGAGATATAGAATGTTTAAGTGATGCAATATCGATTGCGAGGGACTCTTTAAACGAAGGACGCCCCCAAAAATTATTGGAGACTATTATAAAGAACAGTGGAGATGTTTCAAAGTTGGAACAAGCTGAAAAAATGCTAAATATCAGACGTGAGAATTAATTATCCTGTTTCTCAATCCATTGTTGGGTTAAATTGTTTACACAATAAATATATCTCACTGCTCTGTTTCCTACTTGCATCAGGTTTTGTTATGTGGACTGCAGAAAATATGCTTTTTACATGGGTGATAAATTCCGGTGTTGCCTCCCCTTGAAATACTTTGTACAGTGCATTTCCATTTACCTTTAGGATTTTTTTAGTTATCTCCACAGCCTTCATTGTCAAGTCAATTTGCTTTAAGTGATCCATCTCCCATAGTCCTGATACGTTAGGTGCTAGATCTGATAAGACTATATCGGCTTTGCCTTCCAAATACTTTGATAATAATGTTACCATTTGTTCATCTTCCACATTTCCATTAATTATAATGACGTTTGAAATCGGTTCGATCTCTTTCACATCGATCCCAATGACCTTTCCTTTACTTCCCGATATTTTAGATGCAAATTGTAACCACCCTCCCGGAGCAGCTCCTATGTCCACTATTTTCATCCCTTGTTTCAGAATGTGATGTGATTTATTTAATTGTGAAAGCTTGTAAACAGCACGACTCCTATAGTTATTTTCTTTTGCAAGCTTCCTATAGGGATCTCTCCTTGCATCGGCAAGTTTCAATTATATCATTCTCATAAACAAACTAGTAAGCATTCATAATATTTGTTTCTTGAATACTTCTAGTAATGTTTTTTATAGGCATAAATCTAAAAAAATTTTGTGCATTCGGATATTAGTCACGTTCAAAATCTAATAAGAAATTATCCTGATTTTCCTAAGCAAGGAATATTATTCAAGGATATCAATCCTGTATTTAGAGATGGTAAATCCTTAGATATCCTTGGGAATCATTTTTATGACCAGTTCCAAAAAGTTGAGGTTGATTATATCGCGGGTATAGAAGCACGGGGGTTTATTTTATCTACCTTGTTGGGTTTGAAATTTAATAAAGGGGTTATTATGGTAAGAAAAGCTGGAAAACTCCCAGGAACTACGATAAAACAAACTTACGGGATCGAATATGGTACAGCCGTAATGGAGTTGCAGTCTGATGCACTAAGAGAAGGTGACCGAATTTTGATCGCCGATGATTTACTTGCTACTGGTGGCACTGCATTAGCCGCAGCCAGTCTAATTGAAGACTTGGGAGGTAAGGTAGCCGGATTTGCATTCATCATAGAGTTATCCTCATTGGATGGGGGGAAACTATTAAGAGAAAGAGGATATCGTGTTCATTCAATGGTGGTTTACTAGTATGCTTGTTAATGATAAATCTGTAGGAATAGCCATTATAGGTGGTACTGGAATTTATGACCCTAATTTATTTAAAATAGAACAATCAATTAATCCTCATACTCCATATGGTCCTACTTCAGATGCCATTATTATTGGAAAATTTGAGAATCAGAGAATAGCTTTTCTTCCTAGGCATGGAAAAGGTCATAGAATACCTCCTCACATGATAAATTATCAGGCTAACATTTGGGCACTAAAAGAATTGGGAGTTAAGAGAATTATTGCACCTTCAGCAGTAGGTAGTTTGGATTATGAAATAAAACCAGGGGATGTTATGCTGCCTGATCAGTTTTTTGATTTAACGAAAAAACGGGCCTATACTTTTTATGATGGACCAAAAGTATGTCATATTTCTGTAGCAGATCCTTTCTGTGGGGACATGAGGAATATTGTTGTCAATTGTATTAATGAGTTAGGCATCCGTGTTCATAATAAGGGAACATACGTATGTATCGAAGGTCCAAGATTTTCTACGCGCGCAGAATCTAAGGTATATCGGGATGTATTTCGGGCTGATGTCATAGGTATGACCCTAGTTCCTGAATGCATATTGGCTAGAGAAAGTGAGATTTGTTATCTTTCTGTTTCTACTATTACGGATTATGATGTTTGGGCCGATCAGCCTGTATCATCACGAGAAATTATAGAAACCTTAAACAAGAACGTTGAAACCACTAGGACGATCCTGGAGAAGGTAATACCTATAATCCCGGCAGAACAAAACAATTGTTCTTGTGAAAATGCTTTAAAGGATGCAGTATTGTAAAATTTCAACACTGCTAAAATATTATTGTTTCTTCATTTGAATGGTAATATCTCCCTCAATAATTTTCCTCTGAACTATTAATATCACTATTTCAGGATCTAAATTTAATTTTCTAATCTCGTCACTAGTGGTTTTAGAAATCTTGACGCTTATGTTATGTCCACCTATACGACCAAAAGCTACTGCACTAAAACTGAACTTGTTGTCGTAAATCAGAAAATAGCCCGATATTTTGCTAGCCAATGCCCCCTCTACTACATGTTTTATATTAATGTCGAGGTCTAGATTGTAATATTTCTCTGGAAATTCATTTATCATGCTATATCAATTCTTTAGTGATCTCTATACTCTTGTTTACATTTTCTGAAACCAAAAAACTCCACCATTCTTTATCATTGATCTTGAAATTTGACGTATCTACAATTATTTTAGTTTCATCATCGGTATCCAAAAACTCTGTTTTACCATCTTTTGCAATACTTATCAATTTCCACCTATCTTTTCCTTTTCTAAATTTATTTATGGCAACGGCCCAAATTTCGTCGTTCTTGATTTCGGGCATTCCTATCTTATCTGTGATATCCAGAATACCTAATCTTTTTTCTTCACAAAATAGGTTCTTTGTAATTAAGCTTCTCCAGATATCAACCGCTCCGATATTTCTCCCATTTTCATTTATGTTTATTACACCAAAATAAGCAATTTTGTCCTTATTATTATTTGAAGAAGTTGAAGATTGCATTCTAAATTATTAATTTAACCGTTTTCCCTTATTTAGGCCTTACATAATATTTATCTCTCTTCATATCTGATTTTGATAGTTTTCTAGCATTATCCCAAGGTTATCGATTTTTGTGTTCTTTTTGAAAAGTATATTATTTACTTCACAAATTCTTCTATATCTGTTTACTATTGCAAACCTTGGATGCAAGGCTCGAAATTCGTTTTTATTAATTTCGATAACCATTCCTTTTTTTTCTAAGCTTTTAGAGATTTCAATAATCTGATCGGCTGCTAGATTGGTGTTCTCTTGGAAACCATGGGAGGTTGTTTTTTCTGATTTCATCAACGCTAAA
>WHSX01000226.1 GCA_009379865.1 Candidatus Nitrosocosmicus sp. | reverse complement strand
TTAAATATCTGTTTTGCACCTAAATGTTCATCAACGATTATTTTTTCTATATTACCTGCTTGTGAAACAAATTGTTTTATCTCTTCAGCTTTGCCAAACCCCATACCATATTTAGCGCGGTTTAGGTACCTTTGAGTAAAAACCCTTATTACTTTATAATCTGGGATTGATTCAACCAAACTTTTGGCCTCTTCTACTGCAAAATCTTCAGGATAAGTAACTAGTATTATATTGGCTTGATGCAAATTAATGACTTTTCCACATGATTACTGGGTTCATATTTGTTATGCATGTATATTGAATAAATATATTGTGAAAGTCTAGTAGGGTATTTTTTATGTTATAGAGCAAATCAGAACAATATGAGAATTTATTGTTACTTTCTATTGGTCAGCAAGATTCAGGACTGATTAGTTCACCTTATCAAGGTTTTATTTATAATTCATTAGAACTCAGTTCAAAATAGAAAAGGGTTGGAATCAAGTGGATTCTATAAGTAATTAGTTAGAAAGTTAATATGATATCTTATTTTTGAATAAAAGACATGAAATTGGTTTACGCATAGATAAAAATATCATACCATAATTTGAACTTAAATAAAGATAGTATAAGAAATTGAATATCCTATTAGACACCTATTTCTGCCGCTAATTTCAACATCTTCTTACCTTCTTTTGTTAGTTTATTGTAGGTTCTGTTCTTAACGATATTTCTTTCTACCAGTCCCCTTTCTGAGGCTTTAAGCAGTAACTTGTGTCCATAGCCGTATGCACCAAGTTTTTTCAACAAGTCTCTAGTAGAATATTCGTTCTCACCTATAGATTTGATCAATTTTACCAACGCTCGTTCTTCTATCATTATTTTGATTAAGTTTGCATCTCGCATATCAGTAATGACATAGATTGGCTATTTATTAGTTACCTTTTGATGGCAACAAATATCCCATCTGGAGAGGATCACATAACCATTATTGTCTACTATACTCAACATAACACACCAATCTCATTAAAAGGATACCCATGAATTTGGATATTTTGTATCATATTTTCAATACATAAAAAGATGGATAATGATCAGTTTTTGATTACAGGTATATTTTCTTACAGGATGGGAATTCAAATGAACATCAAACTAAAGATTTAACTGGAATAATACAATAATATACATTATTAACTCGGTTTATGAGGTTCCTGTTTTCTAAATCTTTATTCTCTCAGTGATTAAAAAGCCTTTATACCTCATGAAATAAAAGTAAGTGGAATGACCTTAAAATTTTTAGAGAAAAATCTATTCGTATTCTCTTTTATGGCAATACTAAGTGCATTAATCCTATTACTCTCCAATTCACTGGTTCCCAATCAAATCTCAGCTGTCACACTGGAAGAACAAGAAGGATTTACAAATTTGGTTCTAGTTTCGACGTCAACCAATAGTCAACAAGACCCAAACAATTCAACTTCCGTTAATGCTACTCAAATACCAGAAAAGGCTAAAGGACCTGCAATACCGTCCAAGGGTTACTTAGTCGAGGAAATACGCGACGGTCTTTATTGGGTTACTGATGGAGTCTATAATACCATGTTTCTTGTGAGTGATGATGGTGTAATCGCTGTTGATGCACCACCTTCCCTGGGTGAAAATTATGTCAAGGCAATTAGAGAAGTAACAGACAAGCCGATAATATATGTGGTTTATAGTCATTCGCATATTGACCATATCGGGGCTGCTGGAAACATATATCCAAACAACGTTACAATTGTAGCTCAGGAAGAAACAGCCAAATTATTAAAAATTGCAAATGATTCAAACCGACCAATCCCTACCGTCACGTTTAAGGACAATTATAACCTGACCCTTGGTAATCAAACTCTAGAACTTGACTATAGGGGTGTTAGTCATGAACCTGGTAATATATACATCTATGCTCCAGGCCAAAAGACGTTAATGTTTGTAGATGTTATCTTTCCAGGTTGGGTGCCATTCAAGGATTTGGCCATAACCACGAATGTTTCTGGTTTTGTGCAGGCACATGACATAGTATCAAGTTACGATTTTGATACGCTTGTTGGTGGTCATCTCACTCGGTTAGGTACTATAGAAGATGTGAATATTCAAAAGGAATTCATCACGGATTTGGTCAATGCTTCAAAGGCAGCAAATAGTAAAATTAACTTTATGGACTATGTCTCAGAATATGGACTCACAAATCCATGGCTTACATTTTCTGAATACGCTGATGCGGTAACTGATGAATGCACTAATACAATGCTAGGAAAATGGAAAGATCGATTAGGAGGAGCAGAGCAATTTACAGAAAGTCATTGTTGGACAATGACTGAAAGTCAGAGAGTCGATTGATTAGGATTACTATTTATATTAATTAATCGATCAATTCTTTTTGATATTGTAAAACATTCATAAATTTTTTAATAGATATTAAGAAATTGAGAAATATGTAGATTCGGGTTCTTATAGTCCATGAAACCACTTTGAACCATTAGATGGTTTTTGATAGAGTATTTGTATTACTCGAGTAAGTACGAAATACGAAATACGTACCAAATGAAAAATATGCCTTCTAATGATCGATTCTTACCTAATTACCAAACATGATATAAGCAGGGTCTTTGCAATTTAACCATATGAACTCTTTTTCCAAACTAACATTAACGATCTTGATAATGTTATTGATTCTTAATCACACCAAATTCCCAAATTTCGTTTTTTCCCAAAATAATAAGATCGTTAATCCCATTGTTAACAGTACATGGATAAGTAAACGTGATAATCTCAATATAACAATGTCTCTAATACCTCAAATGCCAATAATTGATCAGACTACCAAAATCAACTTCGAGGTAAAAAAATTGGATAACCTAGGTCTTCTCGGTAATGCGAGTGCAAAAATAACAATAACCGATCAAGATGGGAGATTATATAAATTTGACAATAAATTTTTTCCAATACTAGATGGAAATGTTTCTGTGGAATATCTTTTCCCTGTCGAAGGCGAGCACAAAGTCATCTTACAACTATACAATAATTCTAGGCCTTTTACTGTAAGTTCATTCGATATAATAATACCACAATCGGTCCCCAAGGATAATAATTTAGTATCCAACCTATTTGGTAATCTGTTCCATTAGGTTATTTAACTTCATTACAAATCAAGTTCATATTGGAATGAGGTTTAGGTATTTTCTAGACGATCTAAATTCTTATTTGATTGAGACATAAAAGAAATTTATAAAAACAAGTCATTTATGCTTCTATTTCTTAACCCATTCATCATCCTTTTTCTTGTATTCTTTCTTCACAGCAGCCCAAGCCACTTTGTGAGCCACTTCTTCTACATCCTCCTTTGCACCACCTCTCCTCTTCTTTGGGTCTTCATATTCTTTAAGGGCACTAGCGTGTACCTTCTTAAAAATATGCTGAGCGTGTTCAGGCAGCTGATCTATTCTTTTCTCTGTTGCATCAGATAATTCGACGTCGTCCTCTTTTTTCCTTTTGTCCTTTTCAGGCATTTCAATTATACCTTAACCATATTGATAATTTTCCGTGCCGAATTTCACGATGATTAAATCTTGTTTCATCTAGCATTGATTATCTGTACCTCTTTTTTTAAACCATACATCGCAATTTTTCATGCAAAACACTAAGCAACATACATTAAATACTAAATACTTTGACCATTTTTTCAAAGTGAAAATTACGATAGATGAATGAAAATCAATGTTTGTAAAGAATATCTAATGCCGTTCAAATAATCATACCACAACAATAGATGCTTAAGATGACCTAGTCTCTCCAACTTCATACTAAAACAGTAACGCTTTACCATTATAACCAGATCAGCTAATATAAAAGGAAAATAAAAGAGATTAATTTATCTCCAATTCCTTTATTCTTTCTTCTACTCCTTGAACTTCTCTTTTTAAGTCCTGATGATACTCCCTCAATAGTTGAATTTTTTCTTCTTTAGTTAGAAAACTTCTTCCAGTATAACTTGATCCATAGCAACCGTAACCCATTATTCCACCTCCCCATCCTTTCCATCGGACATACGATACATAAAGAATTGGACGTATTTATATATATCGTATACCCAATATCATTTTTTTGTTAACACGCTTAGGTAGGGACAGGAGGAAAGATCCGAAGGATTATGTTTTCGACCCCTCTCTTTGATGTCCTGAATTAAACTATTCTGCACTATCTAGTTACAAAATGATAAAGAAGGAAAAACCATGATCAAGATGACTATTCTATGGTTATTACAAAGTTCTTTGATTTGGATATGTTAAAAGAATAGACGACAAAAAAACAGGCTCAACTATCTGTACTAAAATGTAATTTTTTAACTATAACCAAGATATGAAGTTCAATTTGTTGACTCTTGTGGTAAATAGAACCCAGTCAAACAAAGTGGCATTCAAAATCTACGGTCCAAATCAATTAAAAGAGTGACACCCGGTATGATTGCAAACTAATCGGTAAGTGACTGTGACTAGAGTTTTAAATACCAATATCTATGTGAATAACTAACGAATTCTTGTTAGACTATTGTTAATCGAGTTGGATAAGAAATAATGGTTACTATGAAAATGTTCTTCCACATTAGCACAATTAAGACAATTCCAAGTAATCACTTCATCACGTGAAAAATTGGACATATTCATGCATATTTGTTGCGGTTCTAAAACAAACCCACATTTTCTACAAGAATCTACATTATGCAACCTTATTTCCTCTGCCTTTAACCAACATTTTTTAAAAAAATAAATGGACTTGGAATTATTGTTGAGCAGCTGCGTTACTTCCCGTATTTTCTTGACTTTGGACGTTAATGTTGTTAC
>WHSX01000225.1:4305-4867 GCA_009379865.1 Candidatus Nitrosocosmicus sp. | reverse complement strand
CAAAACCATTTGTAACTCGCATCACCTTACCTGTAGTTTTCTCAGTGACTAGAATATCGTTAGGACCCAAAAACGCCATACTGGTAGGAAAGTCCAAACCACCAGCTACTTTTTCAACCGTAAGGGTATCATCGTTGACTGTGGGTCCAGTTGGAGACAAAGGGGCTTTCGCATAAGCCCCATAAGAAACCTGAACAAATGAAGAAGTAATGGTGGAAAGTAAAATCAGAGATATAGCGAAAAAAGAAATCAATAGTTTTGGTCTATAAAACATAAGCTAGTCTAATAATATAGAGAAATATTATAATTTAATTAAGGTTTCGTAATAATCCACGGGTTCATCCCTAGAATTATTTCAACAACCATACAAAACACTAATATTACGAGCAGTTTTGAGTTCTTAAGAATATAATAGAATCGTAGTGAAATTCAAAGATTTATCCAATGGAAATAGGGTCTATCCAACACCTAACAATGAGTAAAAGTATCTTGGCTCCTGTCCCTACAAGTATATCCTTATTTCAATTTCGGATAACCTCAATTCCCACCACCAAATCGATTC
>WHSX01000225.1:0-4295 GCA_009379865.1 Candidatus Nitrosocosmicus sp. | reverse complement strand
ATTATATGTGTACTCTTAAAAAATAATGGAATTTTTTGTCACTACGCAAAATCATTTTACGAATTAGTGAAGTTTGATAAATGAAATATCTCATTTATTCCAGATGTAAAGAATCCACGTTCAGCTCCTCCACCTATTGCATATATCTTATCATCATAGGAAGCGACACCCAATCCGTGTCGAGCATTCATCATGGGAAGTTCTTCACTCCAAGTATCAGTAGCCGGATCATAACGTTCATTATTATTAAACGTTCCTTGATTTTGCTCACCTCCCAATACATAAATTGATCCATTTACTGATGTGGCCGCAATGCCACTCCTTTTTGATGGCATGGGTTCGAGATCAGTAGTCCATTGATCCGAAACAGGATCATATTTCTCAATAAGATCTACGTTGTTTAATTCCTCTCCTATTCTTCCCCCAATTACATAAATATTATCATCAACTACAGCGGATGCAGCATGATGTCGAGGGGTTGGCATAGAACTATGTATTGTCCATTGGTTTGTATTAGGATCATAACTCTCAGTAGCATTAAGGGCTCGATCATATCCTTCACCACCATCACCGCCCATTACATATAATACACCGTTAACGAAATTCGCGGTGGGATATCCCCTAGGAGTGGGCATAGGATTACCTTGGGTCCATTGATTAGTTTGAGAGTCATAAATGAAAAGTCTATCACTAGATGTCCAATCTCCAGTATATCCCCCGGCTACATAGATTTTTCCTTGATCTGAAGCTGCAGAGGTATGATGAAGTGGGACAGGCAATTGGGTAATATTTTCAGCCCATGTGTTTGTAGTAGTGTTGTACATATCAACCATACCCACACCTTCCCCTTCTTCATCATATCCACCTATAACATAAACTTCATCACCCAAATTTGTAGCTGTGGCCTCGGTCGTTACCCGAGGCATATCTATCCCCCTTGTCCAGAAGGAATCCGCCCCTTGTTGGGAAAAGGAATACTGCAAAGTAATAATCGAATGGATAGAGAACACTAAAGCAGTACAAAGTACGATTATCAAAAATGTACTTGATAATAAATTCACAATAGCAGTTTTTCTTAATATCAAATATAAAGGAAGTGTTGATCCTCTGATTTGAAATTTATTGTTCAATCAGTCTTACCAAAAGCAATCATAGAGAGAAGAAAAGGTCATTATATTGGAACATTCAAAATTTTTTTGATGAATAATTAAAATAGTAATAGATAATCTTTCATCTGGCAGGAATAAAAAAAATTATGGTTATTGTTGGAATAATACTTCGGCCTGGTCTAAGTTACCGTTTATGGTATTAATCAAATTTTGAATCTCTGTTAATGGAGCTCTATCTTGAATAGCACTAATCAAATCTTCTCGTATCAATAGCTCTGTTGCTTCCATCAATGTTGGGTTTAATGCAGCAAGAGGGCCCTCCAAGAATTCAAAATTATCCAAGTATGCGGTTTGAACTGATGCTTCAGCTCCAACAAAATCTTGAGCTGCATATTGATTATTAGCTTGTGTTAACAATGTTCTAATTTCATTAATAATTGCTATCGGATCTCTGCTATCTGACTCGGCTGCAGCAGCATCACTTTCCTGTGCAAATACAGAGTTTGGAGATGTCATAAACATCAAACTGACAGCAGATGCCATCAATATAAAGAGCGTATGTAATTTAGATCTGTTTATAATGCTAATATTTTTCATTATTTCAAAGATGAAATTCCATACAATATAATACATTTGTTAATTCTCAATCTATAGAATAGTATGATCTTGGTATAATTTAGAAATATCAAAAAAAAGGATCAAATGTTTACAGATATTAGTCCATACAAACCTTGCAAAACCACAATATGTTACCAGTGCAATAAAAATTTAGGATCAGTACATTTATCCCAAATCAAGAAAAAAATTGACATAATTGCATTTTTCCTGATACTATTATTTTAGATAGGTTCATTTTTTTGAGTGATGAGTCTACAATTATAAGTTTATATCAACCTAACCTACTTAGTTTAGGAAACAGGAGTATACTTGGTTCTAAATGTCTCTCTTGGACAAGGTGACATCACTTTATAAAAACAAGTACTACATCATCATTTTAATAATTTCCGTCACAATCTTTACTCATCTATTCAATCCTATAGGATTTCCCAGTGTCCACGTAGATGAGGGGATTTATATGTATCGAGCAATGCATTTACTAACCTTTGGAAATTTGGAGTGGAACACATCTTTTTATGATCATCCTTACTTTGGACCAATCATTCTGGCAAGCTTGCTTTATATAAGTAATTATCCAGCGATTATCGTACCAGATTTTCATAATTATTCGTCAGTTGAATTAGCCTATATGGTTCCTAGATTAATCATTGGATTTTTTTCCATCCTAGATACTATCCTTCTTTACGCAATAACAAAGATACGTTATAATCGTGATGTAGCTATTATTTCATCTTTACTATTTTCAATAATGCCTTTAACTTGGGCTATGCGTAGAATATATCTTGAATCAATCTTATATCCATTCTTACTGAGTGCAATTTTGATTGTGGTATATCTAAAGTCATCAAAGAACGTGAATATCAAAACAGGAAATTCTTTGATATTTATTTCAGGTATTATGTTGGGACTATCAATTTTCACTAAAGCTCCTATGATAGCTATGATGCCTTTGTTAATTTTCTATATCTACCTTTATAAAAGAAAAATATTTCAAATATTCTTATTCTTAATTCCTACCATATTAATTCCGTTACTTTGGCCAATTGATGCAGTGTTTAGAGGAGAATTTAATCAATGGACGATAGGAGTGATCTCCCAATTAGAAAGGCAGAATGGCTCAATTTTGAATGCTCTTTATGACTTGTATTCCATAGATCCGATTCTTCTGGTTATGGGCCTAGCTGGCACCATTTTTGCCGTGGTTAGAAGAGATTTATTTCTAATTATATGGATAGTTCCATTTCTGATTATTTTTAGTTTCTTTATTTCTTACGTAAATTGGTTTCATTTGATCCCAATATTTGGATTATTTTGTATAGCATCTGGAGTGATGATCGATTGGTTAATCAAACGTAGTTCGAAAGCCAGAATAATTTCGATATCTATAATTTCAGTAGTGATGGCTATAGGATTCGTCTCCACCTTAATTCTCATTTCTACAAATATTTCATCTTTTCAGTATCAATCTATGGCCTACATTAATACCTTATTAAGTAAGACTGTAGAATCACCCATACAGTATCCTGACAAAACAATTTCCCAACCACAAATAACCCTAAACAAGCTTAATCAAAATATCGATTCAAGAGATGCTACATCACACTACCTAGAAAATAAGAATGCACCGAATAATTATTCGACTGTAATCATTTCCAGCCCTATTTATTCATGGATATATAAGTATATCTACAACTACAATAGTACGTTCTCAAGTTATACCGAAAATAAAGAAATAAAAAAGGAGAACAAGGTCATCTTAGTATTAGACAGATACTTTAGAGACTTTTTAGTAAACAATTTAGAATCAAGGAACAAATCATGGGACGTCGACCTAACAACATCCACTAACCTGTATAATGCTTTTGTTGGATTGAATTCGACCCAGTATTTTTATGGAACAACTAATGATTATGATATTTGGCAATATCCTTTTACTAGCATGAGATTTAATTTGGGCGGAAGTCCAGTGGAAATAAGGACTGATCTATAAATAAAGCTCTATACATTCGCTAAAGTTGTTGATTTGAAAAGTATTTTTTTCATATCTGTATAAATTATTTACATCACTTACACTTTTCGTACCCCAATTTATATAGATCGTTACAAACCAGCGTATGAGTAACATTATACAGTGGTTCGTTTGGTTGAAGCTCACTAGCAGATATAGATTCTAAAATCTTGAGGCTTGATTCAGGATTAAGACGCAAATTAACTTCAGATTTTTCAGTCTGCTGATTTCCGTCATACAATCCGTAGTAAATTACCAAGTCACCATTAGAAAAATTTACTTGTAGCAACATAAAGCTAACATCTCTATTAGGAACATCAAGAATAAACGTATCATTAGAAGGTACATCACTATAAATCCTTGCTTGTTCTAACAACTCAGCAAACTCATCAAAGTCCTGAAGTTGTCCAACTATCAAACTGCTAATATTTAGATTATCAAGATTAGATATATTTTCAAAATTTGGAGTAAATTTTGTCAACTGATACCAATTAACAACCTGAAATGGAAACAATTCGTCATCAAGATTTCGTGTAAAATTAATATCACCGTTAGAAATA
>WHSX01000224.1 GCA_009379865.1 Candidatus Nitrosocosmicus sp. | reverse complement strand
CATTCAATGAGATATGATATCTAAAACATCCATCAGCGTGCTAAGAATCATAGAATGATTAACCATATTATTTTTTGTAGTGACTAAACCATAATAAATTCAGTCAGTATTATTACTTGTTTTTGGTTAAAATACACCGTTACCGATAATGTATACCGTGCTATTGGCGATAATCCTTCACGGACTATTTTTATAACCCAATTTAGCAGTGGCAATCAAATCTTTCTTAAATACTAGACTTGTTTTTTTATCCCTTGGATAACAATTATAATTAAAAATTTGGATTAAAAGGTCTAATAAAAATAGAATGTCAAATATACATACTTCCTTTACCACAGTATCGATAAGCCTGCTGCATGAGTAAAACTGTCGAGTATTTCCAAGATGATGAAAATGCTTTATCTCATCTATTAGATCTAGTTAATAATGTAAAGATGAATTTAGATATCTCGATCAGTAATGAACGGTTACCTTTCCTTATCGATCGATTATACTAGCTTCATTGTTAGTTGTAAGGCTTTATTAAAAAAGAACGTTCAGATAAGATGCCAACTTCAAGCTCCTCCAAAGAGCACTCAAGATTACAAGCTTCTCTCTAGCATAGTTTCAGAATTAAAGTATTTAGAAGGTATTGAAGGAATATCAGCGATATCCGAATCTGAATATTTCTTCTTGGGTAATTGTTCTGTTAATCCCGAAGTACAAGAGTCATTCAGTACTAATAACCATATTATATTATCCTTAGTAAAGAAATCATTTTATACCTTATTTCGTAATTCTATTTCATTTTTAGAGACATCTAGTCATTCAGACGATGAATATAAAATATTGCCTCCTGCACTCAGGTTTAAGGTAGACGTAGAGATCTCAGATCAAATAGTTCATTTTTTGAATGATTCCGAATTCGTTTATATTTATTCATCGATTGGAGGAATGCTTTTAGGATATCAAAATTATTTTAATCAGTTTGAAGAAATTCTAAATAAACATAAACTTAACAAGCATAAAGGGATTAGATGGCTTAAATCAATCAGAACTAAAAATGATTTGATACTGGTACGAGATCTGATTCAACGAGGAATTGAGATTCGTCATTCTGTTGACCGACCTCGATTTGATTTTGCCATATCTGACAAATATTTTGCATGCACCATAGAAAGAAATGAAGAAGGTAAAATGATCCTTGATAATATGTTACTAAACGATGATCGAGCAAATTTGACTTTTTATAAAATGATTTTTGGGAAACTCTGGGATTCTGCAATGAATGCTGAAGAAAGAATTAAAGAATTAGAAAGAAGAGTAGATGACAGTATTGATATAGTTTATGATTCAAATGAATCTCTCCATAGGCTTTTTGAACTTTTTGTCCTTGCGAAAGACGAGATCCTGATCATCCTCCCATCTACAAACGGATTTTTCCGTACAGAAATGTCTGGAAGCTTCAATAAGCTCAACAGACTAGGCAATAGAGGAATTAAGATTAAAATATTGACATTAAGGGACGAAGAAAATATTTATGAAATAAATAAAATCAAAGCAAAGTATCAAAACATATCTTTTAAGGATTTAGAACAGACCATGGCTTCATTTAATCGGATCCTCGTATTTGATAAAGATAATACAGTTATTTGGGAGGTCAAGGATGACAGCCAACTCAAATTCACACAAGCATTAGGTAAAGCGATATTTATAGAAGGCAAAAAAACTTCAGAGACCATTTCCTTTATTTTCAATAGTCTTTGGGCCCAGTCTGAAATCCATAGCAGGCTTAAAGAGGCGCACAAAAAACTCAAATCACATGATAAAAAGCAAAGTCAATTTATGGATCTAGTATCATGAATTGCGTACGCCATTACAATCAATTATGGGACTTACAGAAGTACTAAATAAAGATATCAAAAATAGTGATCAGAATTTTATATTGCATTTAATTATGTCTAGTGCGAGAAAACTTCAAAGGTTATCAGAAAATATCCTAGACATCACCCGTCTTGAAGGAAATATTATGAATTTGAATAAGGAAGAATTTGGGCTGTAAATAACAAATCGGAAGGAGGATGTACATTTAGCTTTGGGATTCCTAGAAAAGGTTGAACTCAGTATATAATTTAATTTAACCATTGGTAAATTTTTTATTTTACTTTATTTTAGTCCTAATATACTGCCGCCTGATATTCCAACACGAAATAAAATGATCCCATATCTATTCACAATAATTTTATGTATTAAGTTAACATTCAAAATATGAAAGCTTTTGATTTAATGTCTACAGACCTTGAAGCTGCTAAAGATAATGCTACAGTCACTGAAATTGGTACGAGATTAATATTACGAGCAATTAATGGAATGCCAATTATAGAAGATGATGGTAAGGTCATAGGCATTCTAACAGCCATTGACATTCTTCGCGCGATTAGAGAAAATAAAGATATAGATACACTTAATGCCAGTGATTTAATGAACAGGGCACCCATAGTTGTAAACCAAGATACGGATATGTGGGAAATAATTGATATAATGGATAAAGAAGGGATTGAAATGGTACCAGTAGTAGTGGATAAAGAAAACGATGATAGATTAATTGGAGTGATATCAAGAAAAGATATACTAGAAGAGAAGTTTAATGAAAGATTTGTTACTTTAGGCATGAAGAGAACTATTACAAAAACTCTAGGTCAATGAATCATAAAGTACTAAGTTCAATGGTTGAGTATAATTTTGGTTTATTATGAATAACATATTTCAAAACTAAATAGTGATTATGAAATTAATTAAAATGTATCTAATTTATAATATCATTAAGTCGAATTACAAAAATTTCCAATTAGTAAGTATTCACTATATATAGTGAAGTAAATTATTTGGTATATAGAGTATTGATAGGATTCAATCCATTCAAACTAAAACTTTACGTATCTCATATGGATAATAAGTAACCGTTGACCCAATTCTTTTATAAAAAAATGGGACATTCCTGAGAGTTCCAATAATTGATAGATACGCAAACATATGAAATACTAAATAAAGTACCTGTACTTGGGGAAACACCGCAAAGTGTGAATATATCCCAAGATGGTAAAACGGTTGTTGTAGGTAATACAGGGAGCACATCAATTAGTATTTTCGATGTTAGGTCACTGATCGCCAGGTAAATAGACGAATATAATAAGTACAGATTGGCTAAACCACATTATTAAAACCACCATATACCTTAGTTTTTTGATCCGATTTTTTCAGGATATTTAAGTCATAAAAGTCAATAGGAATCAAATATCGGCTATCTTTTCGGTTGTAACTAGTATATGATAGTATAATTACTGAGATTGAAAATTAACCGATGCTTCAACTTCCTTGATTCGTATCTTCCTCTGTATTTGTCATAACCAAAGTCATAGACGAGAATATCTTATCTGATTTCTTGATCTGTTTTGTTATTGTCTCCTTCAATTCATCAACGCTTGCAGCTGAAATTTTCATAATTATGTCATAGAATCCAATCACTTCTTTAACTTCGTCTACCCCTGAAACTTTTTGTATTTCTTTTACTATTTCCTTTGCTGATCCCACTTCACAATTTAGAACTACGATAGCAGTCGATACCATGAATTACATGTATTGATAAAGCCTTATAATACATAACAAATTCTCATTGATCATACTTTAATTGGTTGGTCGGAGTGATAGAATCGATTTCAAATATGAAAAATGATGCATTCGTATTATTTCTAATAACAACAAATATCCGGTGTACTGCTGATAACTTACAAACATGACATCAAATCTTATGTAAAAGATATTTAAATCCATTGAATGATCTTTACAAATCATTAACTAAGTAGTTCATATAAAAATTCAGAGTAGTATGGAAAAGATTGATTAAATTCTTGTCAGTATTGATATTACTTGCAACTTTAGAAGTGTTAAGCTGGAACTAAATTCCAAATATAGTGCTT
This sequence comes from Candidatus Nitrosocosmicus sp., assembly GCA_009379865.1. Classification (GTDB taxonomy): domain Archaea; phylum Thermoproteota; class Nitrososphaeria; order Nitrososphaerales; family Nitrososphaeraceae; genus Nitrosocosmicus. The sequence continues at coordinate 919 of WHSX01000224.1, read as the reverse complement.
GTATTATGGTAAATCAGTCCACTATGTAACAGAATAAACACAGGCAACATTTTGATAATATAGTTATTCTTTTTATTTTCCATCTTTCTCTTCTAATTGTTAATAAAAATGCTAAAGTCGTTTAGTGAAAAAGAATTTCAAATGCAAATTCCTATTAATGGTATGTAAGATGAGAGGTATATGACTGTAAAGAGATTCATGCAGATATTACATCAACATTAAGAATAGATGTTTCTATCAATTCATTATATAATAGATTACAAAGATATGAAGAGGAACAAAAATATTTGTTTGTATATTAAATAGTAATAAACACTAATGAGGACCAAGACTTTACTACTACTAATCGTGTACATCTTTTGCAATTTCATTGTATATTAGAATCTAAGTATGTTTTATGAGTAGAAATGGCATTAATTTTCTTTGTAGATTTTAATTCTATAGAAACAAGAATTAAGTTAATATACAGAGATCAAATTTATATATGATTTTTTCCGACTATAATATACAATCAGTATGGAAACATTTCCGCATTGTTGACCAACGTGCTTAAAACATAAAGTAATTTAAGAATCAAAGGGCTACAATCATGTCATAAGTTACCATCAATAATAACTATTATGAATATCTTGTGCTATTCATCAAAGTTGTTTTGATGGAACCAAAAGGATGGGAGGGTTTCAGGCATAATAAAGCAGTTGCCAAGTCTACAACTCTACTACTACAATATGGATCTATGTTAAAGCCTTATTACTTTTGAAAAAGGTGTTTTCTTTTACCTGGTCAAATAATTCTGTTAAATAAGTTATCGGAAAACTAAAAATATAAAAAAGAGAATAGAGAATTGAAAAATTTTTGTGGCTACTACTACGCTACTAATCTTAGCCTACATAGGTGCTGTTGAGTTATCTGCACCTGT
>WHSX01000223.1 GCA_009379865.1 Candidatus Nitrosocosmicus sp. | reverse complement strand
ATTTATTTGCATATCATTATAACAGCAATATCATGTCTTAACTTTACAGAGCCGTCGATCCCTCTGACACAGTTATATTTCTGGGAGCGATTGGATTTTGACTATCGCTATTTGTGGCTCCAGGATTAATGGTGATTGTAAAATTGCTGTCTTGAACACTCCACACTAACCCATAATAATTGAGAAGAGGGAGCGAAAAAAATATGAATATCAAAATCTTCTTTATCATATTTACATTCTGGTAGTTGCCATTCGACTATTTATTGTTGATCCTAAGCATTTGATAGAAATAGATTGTTACAAATCTAAACCTAAATGATCTTAGTGGTAAAGAGCATATCTATTCCACTAGATTCATACGCTGTAACCTTATCAATATATCAAACCTGGATTACTTGCACTAAACTTATCCTTTTGAAAGGATCTCAGTCCAATCATATTTTTACTTATAGGGAACATTAGCTAGCAGGATCTAAAATAAATCAGGATGTTGAGATGTTAACAACTTAAAACTAGGACCAAGAACCTTTCTTTAGTTACGCACTTTTTATGAACATTGGATTAGTATTTCGGATAAGAGAGGTCAGTTCTGACCTGCTGCCAAATTGCCTTGTTGTTCCTGTGATTGAATTCCAACATTGTTACTTACAAACAGAACAGCCTCTCCGGATACACATTGTGCTCCTTGACTAACCCATTGGCCTTGCTTATCAACTTGTTGCCCTGCATTATCTTTTTTCTCATTGGTTGCTTGAACCATCATATAATCAAATATCGCAAGTGAAGCGATCATAGAAACTGCTAGAAGAGTTACAAAAATAATTCTTATCTTATGTACTGTTGTTATGTTAATCAATATAATCATTGTATTTAGTTAAAATCAACTATATTATAGGTTAGATACTCAATACTTAATTTTTCTTGCAGAATTATATCAAATAAAAAGACTGGGCTTTTTTATTATGGTTAATAATTTACAATCAAACTTATCTACCAATAATTGATGATTTTTTAATATGTATTGCCCAAGATGGATTTATTGCTGTCATAATAACATAATAGTTGGTGTCATCAGTGTCTACGAGTTCTCATAATTACATGAATTCATGAAAGCTCCTCTCCATGATTGATATTTTGCGTTTTGCAAATCATTATACTTTGCAGAGTAACAGTTGAAAATTGATCATAAGCCTCATTTTCAAAATAAGAGTCAAATGGTGCAAGACCAATGTATAATCAATCATTATTACCAAGAGCATATTTCAACCTCCATTATTCGTACGGTACCACATAAACAGATTTGAGTTTGAAATTCTTTGTACAGTTGAATCTTTATCATTTCTATCTTTTACTTGAAGAAAACTTTTATTCAAAAACTGCAATAATTGAATATAAATGAAAGTCTTGCTGTGATTGGATTTGAGAAGAGGTTACAAATTTCTCAACTGCCTGTTTTTTCAATCGTATAGTAATGGGTACAAAAGAGATAAAATATGAATAAGATGGTGAGTTAATACATTACAGCTTTGGAAAGAATTCATTCAGATAGAAGTAACCGGATATGTTTTTTTACTAGATATCAAATTAGGCTTTGTAAAATTACAGCTTAAGATTTGACTAACTCTGGCCATGGTAACAAAACTACAAAATTGCCGAGTATTTGTAGAAAAAATACTTGAAGTTCCTGTTTTAGATTTTGTAAAAGCTAGTTTAATAAATGACTTGAATTGTCAAATTCATTAGAAACTATCTGTTGCTCATTCAAAACTTAAATAATTTCTTAACTATACACATACATGTCTTCAAATAACGGATTTAGTCAAAGTCCAAACCATTTCATGGTATTAGACGCAATCTCTAGGGGTATGAAAAAGATAGACAGCATTGCCAAAGTTACAAAGTTATCCAAAGATGAGGTAGAATTGATTGTAAATGATTTGCAAACCCAAAAACTAATCACTAAACAAACAAAAAAAGGCTTTTTTGGTAATAAGAAAATTGAAGCTTTTGCTACCGAAACAGGATTCAAAATACTAGAATCAAAAAAACAAGAACTAGTCAATAAATCGAAATATCTTCAACAACTCTATGAAACCGGTAATAAGGGTCAAATGCAAAGTTATATGGACGATAACAGAATGTGGATGCCGATGATGTTATTTTCTGGACTAATAAACGCAGTAATGTTTACTTCCATGATGTCTTTTATGGGAATGGGGATGAATCCAGCTGAAAGCACTCAGAGTGAATCGCAACCAGCCGAATCAGGAGGATCTGGAGCTGATGATTCAGGATCGGCATCAGATACGGGCGATACTGGTGACTATAGCGACATGGACGTTGGTGGAATGGATACTGGAGGATTTGATTCCTTTTAGTAACCGTATAAAAAATAATACGATTACACCATTCCAACTCTTGTGGACAGGATCAAAACATCCAAAATACTTTTTATAAATTAGTAATTAATATTAATATGTGATTTTTCTTGTCAGAATTTAAGAGTATTTCCGAATTAAAGAAATTACTTGCTGCAGATTGCAAAATAGAAAAGGTAGAACCACCGGTGTATGCTTCAGATATAGAGACTACCATAGTAAGGGTAACGGTAAGATGTCCGGATGGTAAGGTTTACACAATTAAAGCATATAAAGAAGAGTCATATGCTTTAAGAGAATTTATACGATCAAATAGGTGGTCTAATTGACTTTGCTATTACGAATTGCGTAAATGGATACTCTTAGACTCACAATTACAGAACTCAACGTTACATTTCTGCTCAAGGGTTTGATTTAGAGCAATTGACAAATAAAAGGATATTAGATTAGATATTAGATTTGGAGTAAACAATAGTGGTGGCTTGTGATGATTAAGATAATTCAAGTCTAAATGATGGGCACTAGTTTATAAAAAAAGTAATTGTAACACTTTTACAAGGAACGCGAAATCTAGCTATCAGATTATCTATACTCGACATCGTCAGTCTACAGAAGTCTACAGAAGAAAAAGGTTAATATTTTTGATTAAGGTACTTGCCTAGAAAAATAACGGATCAGAATATAGTTTATAAGTCCAATACTTCGTGGTAACAGACCTGTTATTTTGGATTAGAAAATTAGAAAATGGAGAGAAAGCTTTTTGATTTGGAGTCAGATTCATAGTGAACTAGATTTTTATCTTTCAATTCATTCCAAATATCATCAACATACCCTCTACTAAATTTTGATTTAATAGCATAAACTTTATTCAGAGATTCTTCTTCATTTTCACAATAATTAGTACTATCTATTAGAGTAGCCGCTACCTCTAACCACTCAGCCTCCTTGTCTTTAAACAAGGTCAAAAATCTGTCGGTAAAGACTGGGTCGTCTTTCCACTTCTCGTTTATGTCCGATGAAATCCCATTAAGATCTAATTCTTCGTAATAATAATTTGCAAGTTCAGGCGAATATGGACCATTTCTATAAATATTATATTCATAACCAAAGTTATTTTGTAAAGAGGTTTGTGCTAAGAATACATATTTCTGTAATTTTAGTCGATTTATAATTCCATTTTCATCATCTTTCATTAAATTGTGTATATTTATCATTTTATTATCGTTAAGAAAGCAAATAAAATCTTGAAATTTCATATTCATATTTTGCTTAATAAATAATATACGTGGACCTATTATATTAAGAAGACGGTCTCGGATTAATTTTGTTAGAAATGAAAAAGAATTAGACTGTAGTGTTACTTACATTCAGCCGTCTTTACCGCTTGCAAGGCATTTGTACTGATTGTTATTCAGTTCAAGGAATATTGACATGGTTAGATGGAAGATTTGAGATATTCTTGATTTGGGGCATTCTGATAACTGTACAAATTTAGCTTGTAAATTATTACTATGGATATTATGATTATTTGATAATTTTCTAGAATTTATTCATTTTTTGGAGTGGTTATATTTGATCTATACCACTAAAAAGTTCAATTTTTTTTGAGTAAATGTAGCCTTTTTAGAAGTATAAATCGATTAATCTAAGAATCCCGGCAAGAATTTAAAATATCTATATTTATTTCTCAAATTGTTAGGCAAGTTGCAAAAAATAGTACTGTTAATATGGCTTGATTCATACTTTTACTTCTTCAGTAACATATTCTTTAATTTGATTAGAATAAATCAAGTTATCAATAGGATAGTTTTCTTTTGTTTGCTAGTAAGTGATTCAGCAATATCCATAGCAATCAAGAAGTAGGTTCCAGATCTATCACTTACTTTCAAAAGTTTGAGTCCAAGGTTTTCTGCATTAATTCTTAATTCTTCAACAATCAATTCTGAGAAGGCAAAACTAAATTTTTATTCCTTATTTGAAGTTATGTTCCTAGGCTCTAAGAGTCGATACTATGTCATTTTCTAAATAGGGGCTCTTTTAATTCCAAGATGAGAGCATAATTGTAAGGTAATAGAAAACATGTTATCATGGATCTATCGATCTCGGTTAATGGTTACCGGTTTTTTTAATAAAAATAGAAAAGATTACATTGATTATTACATATATCTCCATGTATTTTGAATTGTAATATAATGGTACTAACTGCCAATCTGATACTATTTTTGCAAAATCCAGATATAATACTATGTCTCAAATATCATAATTTTGTATTTATTGAATAGGACTACTTTTATACAAAACATGTTTTCAAATGATAAAATCAAAGACAATTGTGTTGGATAATTCTTACTTGAGTTTATTTTTGCTATCGCAACAAAATAAATTAATTATACGATTCTGAAGGTTTTGACCGTCAGGCAGTCAAGGACCTGATAAAGCGTGGTCAGTAACAATCCGTAATCTTTGACAAATTTTTTTAGCCCAACTAGAAATAATTTCTGT
>WHSX01000222.1 GCA_009379865.1 Candidatus Nitrosocosmicus sp. | reverse complement strand
AGAATATTTGAAATGTCTTTCTTTAAAACAGCCGTATGCTGATTTGCTAGCAATTGGAAGAAAGACTATAGAAATCAGAAAATGGAATACTAACTTTCGAGGTCCATTCTTGATACACGCCTCAAAAAATGTCAACAAGGATGCTTGCTTGATTTTAGGTCTTGATGAAAGCAATCTAGTTAAGGGTGCAATTATAGGAAAGGCGTTTGTGTACGACGTTATAAAGTATACAACAATGGAAGATTTTTTTGGTGATCACCATAAGCATTATTCAATTGAGGAAATCAAACCAATCCATTCATTTAAGATGTATGGCTTTTTAGTAAAAGGAGCTTTAAAATTTAGAGACGAAATTCCTTACCCGGGGAAATTAGGCTTTTTTGAGGTATCTGATTTGGATATTTAAGTTAGAAAAGTGTTCTTTATATAGATATTTGAATTGTTTTGTTTACCCCTGGAGTCTAATTCTTGTGGTATCTTATTTGTAATATCGATAATAATAGTAGAGAAAAAGAATAAGAAAATCTAAAACAAAATGAAAGAGTATTTTTCTTAATCTGTTTTTTGAGAGAAAAGATTGCCATCTGAAATAGAATAGTAACTGTGATGGGGATGGCGGTGGCGATAACCTTGGCGAAAAAGAAGGAGAACTATTTACACACTTTTACTTGATCTAAGTATGTTAAGGGCAGAACCCGCACGAAACCACCCTAGCTGAGCGTCATTGTATGAATGTATTAATGGTATCTGTTCCTCAATACCATCACTATGGTATAGGATAGCAGTTACTACTCCTTTAGGTCTAAGACCCTGCAAATTAATTATGCTTATTCTGTCATCTTCTCTTATTTTCTCATAGTCTGATGATTCTACAAATGTTAAAGCAAGAATCCCTTGTTTCTTTAGGTTTGTTTCATGTATTCTGGCAAAACTTTTTGCAATTACTGCAGCACATCCTAAATACCTTGGAGTCATTGCCGCATGTTCACGGCTGCTGCCTTCGCCATAATTATTATCGCCAATGATTATCCATTTTAATCCATTCTGCTTGTACTCTCTAGCAATATGGGAAAAAGTTTCAATGTTCTGATTTAAAAGATTGAGTCCTTTACCAACTTCTCCGTCTCTAAATGCATTTACTGCACCAAGTAACAAATTATCGCTTAGTCTATCTAGGTGACCCCTATACATCAACCAAGGACCTGCTGGAGAAATATGATCCGTAGTACATTTTCCCATTACCTTGGTCAATACTGGTAACTTGATAAAGTCGTTTCCATCCCATTCTAAAAAGGGTTCTAATGCTTGAAGTCTTTGACTATTTTTGTCTATTACCACTGCCACGCTTTCTGGGTCTGTAGCAGGAGGAACATAGATATTCACTGTGTCTTTAAAGCCTTCTTTTGGGACTTCTGGGGCTGCTTTAGGGGGGTTTAGTTTGAATTTGGTCCCATCGCTTGCTACAAGATCGTCCTCTAATGGGTTAAAAGAGAGTCGACCACCTAAGGCAAGGGCAATCACAAGTTCTGGACTACCAATAAAGTTCATGGTTTCCCTTCTGCCATCATTTCTTCCGGGAAAGTTTCTGTTATAAGATGTGACTATTATGTTTGGTTCTCCTTTTTTTATTTCAGGCCTGCTCCATTGCCCTATGCAAGGCCCACATGCATTAGCTAAAACATTGGCGCCAATATCTCTTAGTAATTGGATCTGACCATCTCTTTCTATTGTTTCTCTTATCATTTCTGAGCCCGGTGTAACTTGAAGAGGAGTTTTTGTCTTGATTCCCTTTTCTATTGCCTGCTTTGCAATATCAGCTGCACGGGACATGTCTTCGTAAGATGAATTAGTACAGCTTCCTATCAAAGAAACAGAAATAGTGTCTAGATAGTTGTTTTTTTGAATGTCTTCAGCCATTTTGGAAATGGGTCTAGCGAGATCAGGGGTGTGTGGACCAACTATGTAGGGCTCCAAGTCGTCCAGGTTTATTTCAATTAGCTGATCGAAATATTTGGTAGCGTTTTCGCGATTCTGGCTGATTTCTTTTTCAATTACTGGGTCTAGCGTGACCAATTCTTTGTTTTTATTTGCAATATCTGCCAAATCTTTTCGGCCAGTAGAAATCAAATAGGATTCCATTTTGTCGTCATATGAAAAAACAGAACAGGTAGCACCTATCTCTGCTCCCATATTTGTAATGGTGGCTTTTCCTGTACAGCTAACATTTCTTGCTCCTGGTCCAAAGTATTCTATTATTGCGTTAGTTCCGCCAGATACGGTTAGCTTTGAGGCAACAAATAGGATAATATCTTTAGGAGACGCCCAACCGTTTAGTTTTCCTGTTAAATATACTCCGATTCTTTTTGGATACAAAACTTCCCAGGCAAGCCCTGCCATAACTTCGGCAGCGTCTAATCCGCCTACCCCTATTGCAAGCATTCCGAGTCCTCCGGCATTAGGTGTATGAGAATCTGTTCCAATCATTAAGCCACCTGGAAATGCATAGTTTTCTAGTACAACCTGGTGTATTATCCCAGCACCAGGTTTCCAAAATCCTATACCGAATTTTCTGGAGGCAGATTCTAGAAACTGATAAACTTCGTTATTTTCGTAAATTGCGGCTTTGGTGTCAGAGTCGCTGCCCACTCTTGCTTGGATTAAATGGTCGCAATGAACCGTGGTGGGGACCAAAACCTGTTTTATACCTGCTTGCATAAATTGAAGAATAGTTGTCTGTCCTGTAACGTCTTGGAGGGCTACTCTGTCTGGGTTTAACAAGATATATCCATTTCCTGGCGTTAACCCATTAAAAGTCAGAAAATCAGTTGATTCATCAAGGTGACCTATTAGAATTTTTTCTCCAAGTGTAAGAGGTTTATTTGAAACATGTTTAAATTTTAGAATATTTTTTTGTAATTTTTCATATACTTTAGAAACCAAGTCTGCTTCGGTTATTTTTCCTTTCAATTTCAAAGAATTTTGATCTATTGACATACAGAAGACACGTACTTTAAAATGAACTTGCCAATATTTATCAATAATGCATTAGTCTGCCATTTCAAGAATAGTAAAATTGAATGTTTGAATTTGGAGCAGAGGTATCCGCGGGGTTGATGTGGTTTTACTTTCGTTCTCTCCATCTCTCCCTCTCTATTTTCTAACCTGCTTATCGATTTGAATATAAATCTCAGATGATAATTTCCTAATAATGTCTTTTACCTAGTTTAAAATAAAATGTACAAAATTAAACAAATAATTAAAATAAGTTATAGCTTTAACAAAAAACCTGATGTTTTCAAAGATCTTGGTAGCATTTGATGGGTCAAAACCTTCATTGGAAGCCGTTGAAAGTGCTATGGAAATAGGTAATAAATATAATTCTTCATTGATCATTTTGCACATTTTAGACGGTTATAAATATCCATATTTACTTTCAAGTGTTGTATTAGCCCCTACATATGGTTCTGACAAGTTAGAAAAAGAACGACAGAAGTTTGAGGAACTGATGAATTCACTTAGAGAAAAGTACAGTGCAGGTAAGAGAAAGATCTTATCTTCAGAAAATGACAAAGTGGTTTCGGAAGGAACAAGCACTACTACTACTACTACTAATACCGGCACAGCTGATTCCACTTCTACTGATTCAACGGGTTCCGACTTTGAAACCGCAATTATTGAAGCTGAAACTTCAGCTGCATCCACTATCGTTGATTATGCCGAATCCAAAAATGTCGACTTGCTGGTAATAGGTAGCAAGGGCAGAACAGGTTTGAAAAAAATGCTAGTTGGTAGTACGGCTTCAGAAGTACTGAAATATTCACACTGTCCTGTCCTAGTGGTAAGATAGATTCGGTAAGGAAAAAAAATATTATACATAGTTTGACTAACTCGCTATTTGCGAGTGATTTACTGTTATTTTGACCTTAGTCGACATCGACAAAAATATCCTGTGTTTAATTTGAATAATGGTTAGCCGGTGCATCTATCTTTGAATCGGGTTTTTCAGATTTGTTTTGAAGAAGCATTTTTTTTGTTGCCATTGCTAGATATTTTCAAAGGACATTGTGAATTAATACAAAACTCCCATTGGTATTTTTTCCCTTGATTATTCCCAAAGGCTGAGATTATAGGCCAGTTGCATTTTTCACACTTTTTGCCAGTACTTTTTATTGATCCTTTCTGGGGTAATGGAGATGTAGCCAAGCATTTTGCTGATGAATAGTTTGTACAACCTGCAAATCTTTTTTTCGATTTTATCGCCTTTTTGATGATTAAATTTCCATTCTTGCAAACGGGGCAAGGGCCCAATGAAGATATAAAAGTGGGTTTTCGAGATGGACCTGTTGTTCTATTAACTTCTAAAGCTAGAGATATTTCTTGGCCAATTTTACTTTCATTGAGATTAAAAGACTGTATTGCTTCTTTGATATTGTTTCGTGCCCTATCGACTACCTGTACACTTGTAGTATTGCCTGATTCAATTTGTTCTAACTGTGTTTCCATGTCTCGTGTTAAACTCGTTGATACAATATTAGGTACGTATTTCTTCATAGAACTGACAATCGCGATTCCTATTTCTGTAGGTCTTAATCCTGCTTTTTGGGTGTTCCGAAATGCGTCTTTGGTCAAATGTTCTTTTTGATTACCAGAAATAGAAGCAGGCTTTGAGACTAACTTTGAGTCATAGGTAACGGATTGATTAGTAGCAGTAGCAGACGGTACAAAATTAGTTATATAGTTTCTCTTAAACAGCGTACTAATTATTTCAGATCTTGTAGCTTTGGTGCCTATTTTTTCTCTTTCCATTTTTTGTAATAATGTTGATTGATTGTATCTGGGAGGGGGCTGAGTAAACTTTTCTAACAATTCTATTTTTACATTTTTTAAAACATCGTTTG
>WHSX01000221.1 GCA_009379865.1 Candidatus Nitrosocosmicus sp. | reverse complement strand
ATGCGAATAAATTGGGCTGATGAATCCCAACGATAATCTTTAATCTTTCATCGGATAAAGAATCAATTTGCTTTATTATCTTCTTATTTAGTGTTCCAGCCTTCGCATGAAAATTTGTAGTAACCTTTTTAAGAATTTCACGATTTGAGCCAACAAATTCATCTGTCTCAGGTATAGGACTCTTGCTCAAGATATCAACTGCTTCATCGAACTTTGACGGGATGGATCGTACAAATCCGCTAATATCTGAATCTGAAGTATTCAGATATCTGGAGAATATTGCATTTAACTTACTGTCACCGTCAATAGTGGCTACCGTATTACTTCCCAAACCCTTTAATCACTAATATCTATTTAAGTTTCTTTTTAACTATATCTTATTTCTCTTCTATAAGATTTATCAAATCCTTTATTCTATTAAAATTCCCTATATCGTTAATAGCATGTGCATCGCTACCAAGATGGAATTCTACACCATATTCTTTAAAAATTTTCAAAAATTCCTTCGGTGGGCGTATATATTTTGAATTAATTTCTATTTTTTTCCCATTTGCGACGACTAATTCTGCTATATTTCTTATTTCACTCCCATTTACTTTGAAGTCGATCTCTGGAGCGAGATGCCCGATTACATCGACATCCGGATTTTTAATTGCTTTAGTTAAAGCCTCGTACCATTCTTCCTTATTGTATCTTGTGTGAAAGCTTGCGATGATAAAGTACTCATTATTTAAGAACTCAGCAGGGCAATCAATTTCACCGTCCACTAAAATCTTGGCCTCAAAACCTTTAAGGATCTTGATTTTAGTTCTGGGAATATAGTGGTCTAGTTCATCAATATATTTTTTCGTCCATACAGAATTTTTTCGTACATGCTCTGTGATGGCTATCCTTTCTAAACCAAGAGTTTCTGATTTATTTATGATATTAGGTATGGTTAAATCCATTGAAGAGTGGTCATTGTAGTTACAATGAATATGCAAATCTTCTTTCATGTTTAGCATCATAATTTTATCTGAGAAAGTTATGCAAATATGTATTATAATTTTTCTTAATTAAAACGTTCAAAAAAATTTATATCATTAACAAATTTAACAGTATTAAAAACGGATGCCGATTGCGTAGAAAAATATCTTCAGTATTGATTCCCGGTGCCTCTGCACCTGCTGGAATAAATACAATAAAGTCGTTGAGATTATCAGATTTTAAGGGTAAGATATTATCTACGGATTCAAACAGTTTATCTGCAGGTTTTTATTTATCTGACTACTATGAGGTAATACCAGAAGCTGAAGCAGATGATTATTTGGAAGTGCTGCTTAACATAATCGACAAATATAATATAGAAATTTTAATGCCTTCATCAGGTTACGATATTTTTCCATTCAGTGAATTCAAATCTAAACTAAAAAAACACGGGGTAATTCCAGTTGTAAGCGACAGAAAAATCTTGGAAATTTGTAGAGACAAAATATACACCTATACTTACTTAAACAAATTTTTCAATCTCCCATTTACAACTTTAAATCCAGATGAAATCGATACTTATCCGCTAATTGCAAAACCGCGGTTTGGAAAAGGTAGTAGGGATGTAATTCAGGTAAACGATGAGCAAGAAAAGAAATACATTTGCTCTAAGTTCCCCAATATGATCTACCAAGAATTTTTGTCTGGAGATGAATATACGATTGATGTCATGAGTGACCTTGAAGGCAACCCAATAATATCTGTACCACGTGTAAGATTACAAACAAAAAGTGGTATTTCTACCAAGGGTAAGATTGTTCTTGATAAGGAATTAATCGAAGAATCCATGAGGATAGTGAAAAAACTTAAAATAATTGGACCTTCTTGCATTCAAATGAAAAAGGACAAGTTAGACCAATTCAAATTGGTAGAAATTAATCCTCGACTTGGTGGAGGTACAATTTTTACAACTTTGGCCGGTGCTAACTTCCCTCAAATGGTCCTGGATCTGGTCGAAGGAAAAAAAATAGATCCACCAAAGATCTCTGAAATTACAGTCCTAAGATACTTTGAAGAAATTGTTTTGGATGAACGAAACAAGATTAACTACAGCGGAAAAGACCTTCTACCGAGTAATGCATGTTGTACATAATTCTATCCACTGATTCTGTTGAATTTTGAAGTGTATCAATTTGAAAGTATTGGCCAGTAGCTTCTAGTATCTGGCAAGGCCATAGCCCTGTTAAATTCATTAGTATAACACAGAAACCTATTGTCATCGCAAGAGCGACTATAATTACGTCCACGTATTTAAATTCAAATTTTGATTTCAAACCCGATCCCTTATCTATTTATTCTAGAATATTCTTATCGATCTGCAAGTATCATCTCCACCCCGTTTTCTTTATGGTAATAGCAGCGTAAATTAACAGCCAAGTATAAACGTAGGTCGATAAAAGCTGAAAAAATGGTCTGTAAGCCCAATTCTTATCACCTGGATTTCTTAGTCTAAAATCAACACCATAAATCATTCCGGTAAATAATACTCCTGCAAACCAAACAATAGGAGTTATAAAGTCACCAGATAAGGGCAAAAAAATAACCGTAGTCGCCACAATATATGGTCTGATAAATTTCATCGAGGTTTGCAAATAATATAAAAGTGCTACATAAAATGGCCTTTTCCAAAAAATTCCCCCAGCAGCAAATAAACTTCTAATAAAACTCTTCCTCCATCTTACCTGTTGTTTTATTAATGAATCAAGCGTTGATGGAACTCCAATATTTACTCTTATTCTTTGCGAATACAAAACCTTCCAATAGCCATGTACCTCTTGATTAGATTCATCCCGATCATTCTCGTTTTCTAACACGTTTCCAGACATGGACTTTTTGGCCATTCCTTCCGCGTTGAGGATTGGAACCTCGGCATATCGTTGGCTAATAGATTTGTTAGAAATCTTTGGAGGACGTGTCGACAAAACATATGCCGTCATTCTCCTATCAGTTGCAAACTTGAATTCCATACCTAAAAATCTGTCTCGTGCCCATAGAGGGATAAAGTCTTGAATAGCAACCCGTCTATAGAAACTAAGTGACCCTGCACAACAACTAACGGACGAAAAAACGGTTTCCATCCCTTTTTGTGCCCTACAAGCCCCATCGGCATAGACGTCTTGCATTTTCTCAAGAAAGTGATCCCCAAATCCTCCAGTATGTCTGTTCTTAACTCTTCCATGTCCTGTGAGGGCTCCTACCTGTTTATCTGAGTAAAAAATCTGCACCGCCTTTTCAGTGGCATCAATAGCCATGTCGCAATCACTATCCATGAAAGCGTATATCTCTCCATGTGCAATCTTGCTAGCGGCCTCAATGGCTTTTTTTTTGCCAAGGCTTTCCTTCAGATGTACGATTCTCAGGTTGACTGTTTTGTTTTTATCCTTAATCTTATCGAGAACCTCACCCGTCTTATCTGTACTACCATCGTCTATTACGATTATTTCCTTATTTTGATAAGTTTGGTCAATGCATGACTGTACGCATGTACTAATATCGGCTTCCTCATTTTTTACAGGGACGACAATAGATACAAGGGGTTTTTCGTTCTCAGGAATTTTCTTATCATAATCCTTAAGATATGGGTCTCGATATCGGAAATATGAAATAAATAAGATGTTAAATAATACAAACGAAGTTAAGATGCTGTAAATTCCTACTCCCAGATCTATAACGTATATGGTCAAATAGACCTTTGCAAACAAAATTGTCAGAACGGATGATAAGAGTAATACCCTAACAAACCATCTTTTTTTATCCAATTCCTTGGTATTAATGAATTTAGTCGGATTACTCAAAGCCAAACATTAAATCAACTCGTCGATAGATTAGTTGAAATAAAGCTGTTTATTACTTTTTTCATATTAGCATCTTAGATTTGGTTATATGAGAATCTTATAGTAGAAAGATAAGTAAAAGAAAAAGAATGGTTTAAAATTACTCTAAAGTAGTAGAGTATTTGTCTAATTCCATCTCAATCTTTCATTTTCTCTGTCCTCCTTAGATGATTTTTTCCAATCTTTATAGTGGTTCCTACATAAATATACACGCTTTTTTGAATTATCAAAATCTAAATCTTGTGACATTTTCGCCTTTGCCAAACTCATTGATCTATCTGCAGACTCTTCGCAGCCTAAAACACTGCAAGTAATTCCCTTTTCTACCTTTCCCATTAGAAAGCAAAAACCATTATAATATAATAAAGTTAATGGATAATTTGACAGCAGCCTATAAAGTAAAGTATTGGGCAACCGGGTTGTGTACAACTATTGCAGCGGTAGAGAATTCAGGATCAATTTGACCACTTTCAGTCAGAGTCATTCCGCTAATTGAAGGGTTCAATAATTTCCATACCATGAAATGTTGGGTTATATCTGGACAGCTTGGATAGCCCCAGCTGTACCTTAATCCACCCTCCTTTAAGCCGAGCTCTTCTTTAATTTTATAATTTACCCAATCTGCCAAAGCCTCAGTTGTTTCCACTGCTAGCCCGTGCAAGTAGTAGGCATCAGTATAACGACCTTGCTTATTCCATTCATCTATTATCTGAGTAACCTTATTTCCCATTGTTACTGACTGAAATGCTACAACATCATCGGATTCTGAATCAAAATAATCTGCAAGACATAAATGTAAAGAATTGTTAGACCTGGGGAACTCAAACGTGAGTTCTGAATCAGTCTTATTATCATCCTGATATTTTACTGACAGATTATTGTTTCCTACCTTTCGGCATTGAAAGTAAGAGTAAACTGCATGGGGATCAAGTAAATTCTCCTTTACAACTTTGACCTTCCATTCTTTAAGTAACTCTTCATACTCATCTTTCAATTCGGTAGCTTTCTTACCCCTTAATCCCCACGACAAGACAAAAAGCGATTTCTTATTCAAATA
>WHSX01000220.1 GCA_009379865.1 Candidatus Nitrosocosmicus sp. | reverse complement strand
TGGGACCACATTAGTCAATATTGTAATTTCAATTAACTAAATATCATTTCTTATATACATTGTCTAAGACAAGAGATAGATACTCAAAATAAGAGACCGATAGACGTTCACGATTAACTAGACTAAGCAATAAATCTTAGTATGAGCTGGAAAAAACCAAATGGTTAAGAATAGAAGTAGATAATTTCTAAGATATTTTTAAGGAAAGGTTATATCAAATAGAGCACACTTAGGTATATTGAAATTAATTCAGACTTTTCCCGACATGCCAAATAAAGTCACAGAGGAGGAGGTCAATAGTTTCCTCGAAAATAAACTCAACTTACAGTTGGCTACAATCGACGAGGAAGGATGCCCTACTATTCAACCAATTTGGTTTCTGTATGACAAAGGATCGGCCAAGATTTATGTAGCTACTCAAAAAATAACCAAGAAGGCTCGGAACATATATAGAAATCCGGATAAAATTTACTTCTCCATTGATGATATGAACTTTCCATATAAGGGGGTGAAAGGAAGGGGGGTAGCGAGAATATCTGAAGATATAGATTGGAACATTCCAATTGTAGAGAAAATAAGTATAAAATATTTAGGTACAACGAACCATCCTCTTGCCAATATGATTATGGAAAACACAAGAAAAGGAATACAGGTCGTAATTGAAATTACACCAAAGTTTTTCTCGGCTTGGGATTTTGGAAAATCTACATAGTAATTAATTCTATCGTTTGCACTAAAGATAATACAAAATAGTAATCCTATAAGAGAACATAAGTTCAGATATAGGATCATGGGAGCATGAATAGGGGCAGAGAATTACATTCATGAGCACCAAACATAGGCAATCCAAATTTTATTGTAATGGCGAAACTCAATACCACATTCTAATCGTTTCCATTCATATGGTGTGAGACTAATTTCAAAATTTACTAAAGCATGGAATCCCAATATTTGATATAAAGTACTGTAATTATGATAATGTAAAAAGACATAACATGAAAATGATTTTACAGATCATCAGGAATTACGTTCTCTTTTAGAATTGTAATCATTATAGACTTCAAATAATGTTATCCTCTGAGGTTTAAATTAGGTGATGGCACTGA
Organism: Candidatus Nitrosocosmicus sp.; assembly: GCA_009379865.1. Taxonomy (GTDB): domain Archaea; phylum Thermoproteota; class Nitrososphaeria; order Nitrososphaerales; family Nitrososphaeraceae; genus Nitrosocosmicus. Next base: position 3,812 of record WHSX01000220.1, on the reverse strand, counting down.
TTTTATTATATATCCAGATGGATTTAGAGGATCTCTACTACACGGGTTTCCAGCTGTAACGTCATTTCCGTCATTGTCAGCTAAATCATTGCATATTTCTACACGTTCAAATATATCAAAAAGTGCAAATTTCGGTATTTTAACCCGTTTCCTCTGTATAACGTTATTGCAAACTAATTAGATATTCCTTTAAATGGTCATTGATTCTGGATATGACCACTTTAGATTTAGGTATTTAACGTATATACTACAAGGATACCTGACTAGTAAATATTAGTAGATATTACTAAATAAATCAAAAAGTGGATTTGATTTGAAGGTAAGACTGGAAATATGCCATGTATTATTCAAATTATAACAATTCAGATATACAAATGATTTTGTTGTAACTATTATTGTTTGAAGAAATTAGTATAGAAGGCTATTTTGGGATTGGGGAAGCCATAGGAATTATTGGTACTTTGTTTGTCGTTCTTTATTTTTCGAGAAAACAAATGCAAAGCTTATCGGTAGATCTTGAAACAAAAATTCTAAATGATTTGGATGATAAGATAAATGGATTAACAAGAATGATGGTGGATGACCCACAACTGATTAAGGTGGTTAGTAAATCAGAATCCCATTTTACACCAGATTTAGCATTTAGTTACCATGTGTTATATACATTTGCACATGCTTTTCATATGCGACAACGTGGGGTAGTTAGGGATAATGAATGGGCGGGATGGAGTAAATATATAACATCTGCATTTCAACATGGCAATATATATGAAATATGGAAAAATAACATAGAATTAGAAAAATGGTTCGACCCTGATTTTCAAAAATATATTAATGATGAAATAATCCCTGCCATTAGGAAGTAGATAATTTGAGAATTTCTTTGATTCAATTATCGAAAAAGTAAAATTTCCTTATTTGAACCCACTTAATATTATTCTAGAGAACTTGACTTGGGTAACGTTATGGGCACTATCAAAGATCGGACCCATCAAAACTTGATGAGATATGAGAAAAGTTAAATGATAAAGATTAATTTTTAGGAAGGGTACCAAGTACCTTTCAGATGATAGGAGATACATAATCTATCAAAGTGTCATAATGTGTGTTTTTCCTTTTAATTGTTGTATAGACAGGACATAACAATGTTAAGAATATTTTCCTTTTAGCCATTAGAAAAATCAAAGTTTTTTGATTTAGTCACAAATATTTTGTAATGGTGTATTAGTTTATTGGGTCATTAATAAGAATTTTTTCGGTTTTTTTATTTATTATCAAGTGTTTAAATGATTTATTTGTTCCAAGGTTTATATAATCGGTAAACAGTGTGGAATTATATGTTCACCCCCGTATCTGCAATGGTGGTGGATGACGAAAAAGACCAGACAATTCTTTTTAGTCTATTTCTGGCGAGATTTGGATTTGATTCAATTACTTTTAACGATCCATTAGTAGCACTCAAACATTACGGCCAATATAACAAAAGATACTCCCTGGTACTTGTAGATTGTAATATGCCTAAAATCGACGGAATAGGTCTTGCTAGAAAAATAAGAGGACATGATTCTAAAGTAAAAATCATTTTGATTACAGCCTTCTTTATTGGCGACATTTTTGCAAAGGATGAGTTCAAGGAAGTTAAAATAGCAGATGTAATTCAAAAGCCGATAGTACTTATGGAATTTGGACGACGAATAAACTTGCTTTATTCAAAGAAGAAATAGATTTGCCATTAGTAACCCAATGGACAAACAGGTTATAATAAGGGGGACAAATTGGTTCAAATCCCGTAACACATATTCAAATTCTTTATGTAATTTTACTAAATGCGCGGTGTGGGATTTGAACCATAATGTTCTTCGTTTTAGGGCTTTCATCGATTTGGAGATATTAATATAAAGATTATTAACGCACGTGAAATAATATACATCATAGCCAAAAGACCTCAAATATTGTATTTGACAATGGTGATGATAACAGCAATCGTGATAGCAGTAAGAACGACGGTAGTTCAAATGCTGGAGATAACGGTACAACTAAGGGCATATGCCAATCACAATCAACCAATTAATAAAATTTTGAAGAACAAGCAAAGCTTTATGGCGAATTGCTAGTAAAGCCTATTCTCATTTTATATTTTCACTTCCGAGATTTTTATTCAATTCAATTATTTTACGTATACTTAATTTAGAATACGTTATTGCTAATAGTTTATATATATTGTCTTTCAATCACAAAGTAATGAATAAAATAGGAATAACATTAGCTACAGCTGCTGCTTTGCTTACTGTTATCGCTTTGGTTATGCAACTTTCGGAACCAGTATCAGCACAACAACAACAACAAAAACAACAACAGGAACAATTCACTCCTTTTGTAGTACAGGGTACAACACAGTCTGTACAAGATCCTCTACCAGGTCATGAATCACATCAAGTTGTGATTGCAGCTCCACTCAGAGATGACGGAAAGATTTATTCAGGTATCGCTTCATTTACTTCAAGCCAACCCGTCGAGGTAGTAATACTACATAAGTACAATCTGGCATCAAATTCATCTGTGATTGGAGAACCATTGAATACATCAGTTGACGATGGGAAATTTGCGGCATCAGTGATGAAACAATTTACAGAATCCCCATTTAATGCAGGATCATTTGTATTTGCGGGTAACGCTTTGGCATTCCACAATCTACAAGGAAAACCTTTCGTAATAACATATACAATAGATGGAGATGTCAGTTCCTTATCGCAATAAAGATAGCAGCTACATCAAATACCTCGTAAAAATGCAAAGTGCGGGATTTGAATCCGTCATTTTGTCATTTCTTATTCTTATGAATTTCATTCATGACATATTGCACATAATCAACTATTTCTGGTTCGGTCATGGACGGTTCAACTCCAGATGCTTCTTCTAGTTCATTCTCAAGATTCTTAGCAATAGTCAATACTTTAGATTCTAATTCTTTATTCCTATGTGCAGTGCCAATGCCACCAAGGAAATTGGCTTGTTCAGTTACAGAATTCTTGATAGATCTAAGAAGTACAAGATCTTGAGAAACAATTTGAGCGGCCGAACAAAGTCCTGAATAAATAAGGTAGCCCGAGAGGCCAATAAGCGAAACTGAAATTAAGCCAAATGGCGGGTATGCGGCCTGTGCAGCAGTTGCAGATCCTGTAATATAGAAAAGAAGAAATCCGTATGCCGTCAAGATTAACTGAGTTCTGATAACAGATTTTGTCTTTAAGGTCCTTGCTACATACAAAAAGGAAATACCAAAGATGATACCTGAAATGATTGCTCCAAAAGAAAATATAAGGATATTTAGTAACGCATTTTCATTATTGACTGGATCAAAATAACCCAATACAAAAAGAGGGAAGGATATATTATAATAAATTAGAGATATTATCATCATGCACCAAAACTTTAGCCTTCCAATTCTTCGCAAATTCTGATAGAGCAGCTTTACGCTTCCTATCCATGTTAAAATATAGGCGGCCAGACTAGACATCTGATAAACAACATTAATTTGATCACTCACTGTTAAATTGCTAAATTCAGGAAAATAAGCGACATAATCTGAAGAGATAATCTGGTCTTGTTGCGTAAGCATATCAATTTGATTAACTAAACCAAATACCCCATTGACAATATATCCTATCATAGCCATGGCAAATATCAGTATCATCATATTTTGGTTAAAATTCCGGTACCATAAAATAAATGCCCTTGCTAATAATCCCAAAATCCCAATCCAGATACCATAACTAATTATGTGTATTACGAATAATGATAGAGTATCATAT
>WHSX01000021.1 GCA_009379865.1 Candidatus Nitrosocosmicus sp. | reverse complement strand
AATTTCATTGCTATTTCTAATTTTTGATCCGGGGAAACCGTTACTCCTGGGGTCTGCTCGCCGTCCCTTAAGGTAGTGTCAAAAATTCTGATTTTCTTTTTATTCTCAGAGGTCGTCATTTACAGCTCCCCTAGGCAATGCAGAAACACCTGTTCTGGCTACTTGAATTATTCCATAACTTGAAACAAGATTTTTGAATGCATCAATCTTGTCTGGGGTCCCGATTATTTCTACAGTTATAGTTTCGTTACTAATGTCCATTATATTACCCCTATATATAGACGCAAAATTTGCAATTTCTATCCTTGTAGTGGGATCTTTGGCGTTCATCTTTATCAGTGCCAACTCTCTGTAAACAGCGTTCTCCTTATTTAAGACATTAATCTGGATAACATCAATCAACTTTTGTAATTGCTTAACTAATTGCTCTAGTGTTTTAACATCCGATACTGTGGTAATAGTCATTCGTGATAAGTCAGGTTTTTCGGTTATACCTACAGTAATGCTTTCTATATTGAAATTCCGAGACCTAAATAAATTAGTGATTCTAAAAAGAACCCCTGGTTTATTTTCGACGATGACTGATAGAATATACATCTTGTTTTCGTTATTATCATCAAAAATTGTGTTCTTATTTCTTTGCATACTTTATCATGCTCCAATAATCATATCTTTAAGCCCAGTTCCTGGAGCCACAAACGGGTATACGTCCTCATCTGGATCTATTGGAATGTCAATTACAGTAGCAATGTTGGATTTAACAGCACCTTTAAGGGCCTTTTCTAATTCATCCATTGAACCCACCCTATGTGCTTGAGCACCATATGATTCGGCCAATTTGCAGTAGTCAGGACAATTATGTTGATGCACTCCACTATATCTCCTATTATAAAAGGTTCTCTGCCACTGAGCAACCATCCCCAACATTTGATTATTAAGTAGGAATACAATGACTGGCAATTCTTCTAAGACAGAAACTGCGAGAGAATTTTCCGTCATACTAAATGATCCATCCCCTGCAATATCCACCACAGGTACATCATTCCTAGCTGCTTTAGCCCCGATAGAGGCTGGAAATCCAAATCCCATCGTTCCCAATCCGGTAGAGCTAAAAAATGTCCCAGGAGAAATAACGTCAAAGTGCAATGATGCCCACATTTGGCATTGCCCAACCTCGGTGGTTACAATTCCATCTGCGGGTAAAATCTCACGTAGCTTTCTTAATGCTTTCTTGGCTGTAATTTCTCGAGAATAATCCTTGATACTATCTTCATAATAATTAAATAATTCCCTTTTTCTCCCTAACCATAGTTTGGAAATTTCTTCGTTGGTTCTAAAATTCTTTGGAATTAGCTTGATAAGACTCCTTAATGATGATTTAACGTCTCCAATTACTGCAGCATTTACGGATTTGTTTTTCCCAATTTCAGCCGGATCAACATCAAAATGAATAACGTTGATATCTTTGCCAAATTCATCAAATCTCCCCACAGTCCTGTCAGAAAATCTAGCACCTATTGCAAGTATGCAATCTGCTTCTAATACCATTTTATTAGCTTCGGCATGTCCATGCATACCTATAGGGCCAAGTGCCAATGGATGATTTTCAGGAAATGAACCCTTGCCTTTGAAAGTAGTTACTACGGGTATAGAGAGTAATTCTGCTAACGTTTGCAATTCAGAGAAGGCGCCAGAGAGGATTACTCCTCCACCAGCCATTATCATTGGTTTTTCCGCCTTAAGTATCATTTCACAAGCTTTGTTAATCTCTGATAAATCTGCATCAACGATAGGATTATAACCTCTAACTTTGATATATTCGGGGAATTCCATCTTCTTTACTTGTTGCTGTACGTCTTTAGGTATGTCTAATAATACTGGACCAGGTCTGCCACTTTCTGCGATATAAAAAGATTTTTTTACCATTTCAGGTATTTCACTTGAAACTCTTGGCTGAAATGCATATTTAGTAATTGGGTTAGTAACACCAATAATGTCTGTCTCCTGGAATGCATCTTTGCCGATCATTGGTAAAGCTACTTGGCCAGTCACTGCTATGATCGGAGATGAATCCGCATATGCTGTAGCTATACCGGTAACAAGATTTGTGGCACCGGGACCTGAAGTTGCGAAACACACTCCTGCCTTCCTCTTAATCCGGGCATAACCATCAGCCATATGTGCTGCAGACTGCTCATGTCGGACCAAAATATGTCTAATTTTAGAATCTACTAAAGCATCGTATATTGGTAGATTTGCTCCACCGGGAAGACCAAATATGTAATCTACCTTTTCTCTCTCTAACGCGGCCATTAAGGCTGCGGCACCAGACATTTCACTCATGATTGACACAACTCCTTTTGATAAAATCTAAAATTATAATAGTAAAAAACCTTTAACATACAATATTTTTCTATTTGCTATATCACAATTTATTGTTTTAATTGATCCCATTCATTACTTATAAACAAGATTAATTTATAAATTTTGTTAGGTACATAGGACCTATTCTCTATTACTTACCTTGGGTTTTATGTACTAAATCGACACTGTTTTGTTCCTTGATTTTTTTCTGATTGCCTCTGTCATTACCGATGTGCCGCTATATTGATCAAAAGCCTCTTTTACAGTAAAATTTTCATGTACAATAGCTCTAACCGCCTTTATCATTGCGACTGGGTTATCGGATTGCCAAATATTTCTACCCATATCTACCCCTGAAGCCCCATCTTTGAGAGCGTCGAAGGTCAATTGGAGTGCATCTCTCTCTGCCAACTTTTTCCCGCCAGCAATAATTACAGGGACAGGACAACCTTCAACTACATTATCAAAATCAGGGCAATGATATGTCTTTACCACATGAGCCCCAAGTTCAGCTGCAATCCGGCATGCTAATCCTAAATAACGAGAATCTCTTGCCATCTCTTTACCTACTGCTGTGACTGCCAATACCGGTATACCATATTTCTCACCCTCATTAACCAATTTTGAAAGATTTTTTAAAGTTTGAAATTCATATTTACTACCAACGAAAATCGATAATGCAAGACATGATGCATTTAGTTTAATAGCCTCTTCTATAGAGGTAACTATAGTTTCTTTTGACAGATCCTCTCCAATTATGCTGGAACCACCTGATACCCTCAAAACAATCGGAGTGTTACTTTCAGGAATTACAGATGTTCTAAGGACACCACGTGTAAGCATTAATGAATCTGCATAATTTAATAGTGGACCAATGGTTTCTCTTGGATTTTCTAGTCTCTCGGTGGGACCTAAAAAATAGCCATGATCTACAGCTAACATCACACAACGACTATTTCCAGGCTTTATTATTTTAGATAATCTGTTTTTCATTCCCCAATCCATTTTGAATACTGGTTGTAGTCTATTGAAATGCTATAAAAATATTGATAAAGATTATCCCGATGTGATGATGATCTTCATCGAGTCTTTAGCTTGGTGAGCATGCACTAGGGCTTCGTTAGAATCCCGTAGCGGAAATTTGTGAGTAATCAAAGGTTCGAAATTCATAATTTTGGCTTCCATTAGAGCGATGGTTTGATGTATTTCCTTTTCAGATGCAGCATAACTGGGTAGTATTTTTAATTCCTTCGAATAAATCATATTCAAATCTATGTTAACTTCAGTATCTTTCGGGGGTACACCAAAAAGAGATATTATCCCACCCCTACGTGTTATACTTAAGGATTGAATGAACGCGCTAATGTTGCTAGTACAAACAATGGATACATCTGACCCATTATTCCCAAGAAATTCTAATGATTTCCTTCTGAATTCATCTTCTTGCATATTAGCCACATTTATGACTTCAATCTGTTGGTCAATTTTCCTGGCAAATTCTAACCGAAAACTATTAACATCGACGAGTAATATCTTTGAGGCCCCAAAAAACCTTGCCAAAATCATATGCATCAAACCAGTTGGCCCGGCTCCAAATATTACAATCGTAGCGGCTTTCTTTAAGTCTACTTTATTTAAAGATCGCAAGCAGCACGCAATTGGCTCAATCAACGCAGCTTGGGAAAAATCAATATTGTCAGGAAGTCTAATAAGTCCACCTTTAGAGAGATTCCAATGAGGTACAAGTATGAACTCAGAAAGTCCACATGGATCAATATTACTTGTTTGGTATTTTTCACACATTGTGAAATCATCGTTATAACAAAAATGGCATGAATAACATGGTACATGATGATGAACAAAAACTCGGTCGCCTTTTTTGAAATCTTTAATACTCGCTCCTAATTTAACAATTTCACCTGCAGGTTCGTGTCCAATTCTTGAAGATTTCATCCCATATTTCCCAAAAACCTTTTCCAAGTCAGATCCACAAATCCCACAGGCCTTCATACGCACCAGAACTTCATTATTACCAACCTTCGGTATATCAATATCTTTCAATTCTACCTTGTTTTTAACAAGCACAGCCGCTTTCATACTATATTCATGGCTGGGAGTGTTCAATTAAATTTTATTATTTTGAATACTTTTTTGGCTTCCTTTGAAATAAGTTTTTACACCCCTCACAGCAAAAATATATTTTTTTATTGTTATAATCAAGGATCGTTGCTAAATCTTCACTTAATTCGATTCCACATACAGGGTCTACTTGCACAGTTAAAAAAAAAATACTTAGGTATTTATTATTTCCTAACCCATGATATCCATATTCATATTTCTCATTTATTTCATCATTAAGTCAACGTTAGCTAACCACCTCTGAATTTATAAGCTCAAAATTTAATGAAATGGATGTCTTGTCCGATTATTGAGATATTTTGCTATCAGTGTGGAAGCAAAATAAAACATATGATAAACGTAAAACCCATTAAGGATATTTTAAGAAATACGATGAATAGATGCTCGAATTGTGGTATAGAGCTTAACCCAACAGATTTCACAATCGAATTACAAAAACAATAAATTAATCTGTGTACATTTAGGATGATTAATTGATAAAACATAGATAATTTTAAATTCGTAGCAAATTCTAATTAGGATGTGTCTTTTCAAAGGAAATTTTACTTGGGTTTTGCAACTCCCAAGGGCACAACAAAGTATATGGATAGCGCTTTAAAAAAGGGTGCAAGCAGATCTCACTTCAAAAATGTAGAAAATTTGAAACTTTCATCCGTAGGAATGGGTACCTATCTTGGAAACCTCTCTGCTCAAGATGATGCAGACCTTGAGAAGTCTCTTTGTTACAGCGTTAAGGAAGGCGGTATAAATGTGATTGATTCATCGATAAATTACCGTTCAATGCTATCTGAGAAATGTATAGGCAGAGCTATAAACAGTTTGATTGAAGAAGAAGTAATTGATAGGGAAAGTGTATTTATTTGTACTAAAAATGGGTATGTAACTAATGATGGGGATTTGAGTAAGGTGGATATCGATACTTATTTACAACTAATGTTTCTTAATAATAATATCATATCTCGTTCCGACCTTAGTCCTTCTTATCATATCATGAATCCAAATTATATTTCTAAATGCATAGACAAGTCGTTATGTAATATGGGAATTAATACGATTGATTTGATTTACATTCACAATTCATTCGAAAGTTGGTATAACATAGTGGATAGATCTACATACCATGAAATGTTGTCTCGAGTTTTCCAGTTATATGAGGATTTCAGACAAAAAGGCAAAATTAATTTTTATGGAATGGCTACTTGGAATTGCTTTACCTCAAAAGAAAATAGTAAGGGTTACCTATCTTTAAAAGAGGTTGTCAATATTGCTAACGATGTGGGTGGCAGAAATAACGGTTTCAAATTTGTTCAATTACCTTTTAATATATATCTTAACGAACCCTATACATTTAGAAATCAACCTACGGATACATCCAGCAAAGCAACTCTACTTGAAGCTGCCCAAAAATATGGAATCCATGTTTTTACAAGTGTACCCCTCTACCAGGGCAAATTACTTCAATCAGAACTAAATAGATCGCCGTTAGACAATCTCCCGGCGATGTCTCTTAAATTATTACAATTTGTCCGATCGACACCGGGGATTACGGCCCCTTTAATTGGACAAAAGAAAACCAGCCATACAAAAGAGAACACTTTGATATCTAAATACCCGCCTTTGAATGAAGACGAATATAATACAATGACGAGTTTGTTGAGTAAATCTGATCCATGAAATGACCAACCTTCCAATTCGCCCCAGAGGATGATTTTTAAACTAGATGTATGGTTGAGGGCAATAAGGTTCAGATTTCTTGCTGCCTCAGCCATCGCCGTTACTTGTGGGCTAGCACTGGCGATATGGTATCAACCCCAGAATGTAAGTTTAATTTATGCAATTCTAACGTATATCGGCATCTTTTGTCTTCATTCTAGCGTTGATTTACTAAATGACTATTGGGATTTTAAGAGAGGCATAGACTTGCGAACAAAAAAAACTAAATTTAGTGGCGGAACGGGGGTATTACCACAGGGTCTTTTAAAACCACACCATGTATATCTCGCAGGCATATTCTTCCTAATTTTAGGATTGATGATGGGTGGTATTTTTGTTTATTTTAAAGGATTTGTTATTGCCATCATACTATTGTTCGCTACCTTGTCAATAGTTCTCTATTCAAGTAAACTAGTTAATTGGGGATTGGGGGAATTATTTGTAGGTGCTAAGGGAGCATTAATAGTGATTGGGACCTTTTATGTTCAAAACTCAAGTATTACTTTAGAATCGGTTGTACTTGGAATCATAATTGGTTTGTTATCATCCTTGGTTCTCTTCATAAATTCAATACCTGACATCGTTCCTGACAGGCAAATGGGTAGGAAGACTTTGGCTATCATGATAGACAAAAGGAGCAATCGTTTTATTCTTGCGTTTGTAGTTGGAATGAATATTGGAATCTACCTGTTGACTATTGGGTTTTTTTCAACTTTGATAAATAGTTATTTTTCGATTATTCCTTGTATTTTGCTTATACCATACATAGGACTAATGCTGAACAGATTCAAAAATTTTCTCTACAATTTTAAGCGGCTTAATAATGACTATTATGTAAGAATAATGGCCAATACTGTGCTCTTTTCCCGGTTTTATGGGATTTCGCTAATTGTAGGTATTACCTTTGCGTTTTTATATCAGACATAGGACAGACCAGAGTAAATTGATAAAGATTTTGTGTTCTGACAGGGATAAATTCAGGCTCACATCTAGTCTCATAAATTCGTTGGACGAATCTACAATTTTCAAGCAATTTTTTTATTTTGATAGTGTCGAATCAACTCAAGATTTCGCATATGAATTACTAAGAAGTGATGCTGATTTTTATCCATCAGTAATAATTAGCGATTTTCAGATAGGAGGTAAAGGGAGGAAGGGTCCAAATTGGGCGTCTCCCAAAGGTGGAATTTGGATGTCTTTGGCACTAGAGACTGATTTGAAAACCCATGAGTTATTTCGTATACTAATGCTGGTTACAAGATTGCTTTGTCAGGCTTTGGAAAATAATACCAAATTAAAATCGATGGTAAAATGGCCCAATGACATTTTAATTAACGGTAAGAAGGTTGCAGGTATATTGTTGGATGCTCAAGTCGAGGCTGATAGCATAAAACAGGTAATCATTGGAATAGGCGTGAATACCAACAATGATTTGGATTTTACCAAGCTTTTGATCAAAGATAAAAATAACGGAATTTACGATTTTGACATTACAACTATTAAATATGAAAATCAAAATATTGAAATTTCAAACAATGATCTTATCCAGTATTTCTTAAAAAGCATTGATGACACATTTCAAGAATTAAAGTCAAGTGAATTCGTGGAGGAATTAACAACCTATTACAACACTAAAATAATGGAATCACAGAAGCATTTGAAATACAGGTTTTCGATTGGAGGCAATAAATTTAATGGAGAAATAAAAAAAATAAACAATGATGGATCATTGCTTGTAAGAAACTTAGAGTCCAGCCACAACGATGATTTGATTAGAATCAATTCAGTTTATGATTTAAGCCAGTCGTAATCTGCGAATTTTATACTGGATTTTGACACTTTTGACTTAAATTCTTATGATCCTATCATTCCTGGCAGCTTGATGGGGGATCTAAACGCTTTGTCAATACTAATCCCTTCTCCAGTAAATACCGAAACACTATTTAAAAGAGCACCCTGCGGAGGAGATAGAATAACGGTTTGACCTGGCTCAATCCTTAACAAATTTTCAGTCAAATTTTTATTGTTATCGTATACAATGTAAATGTCATTTAGAGCCAGTTTACCAGTATTTTTTAAGACTACTCGAGAATTGACCAACAGAGACTCTGGATCCTTTAGCGCATCTACCTCCAGAGAATAATCTTTAAACGGTATAGAAATCATAACATTGTAAAGAACGACCACTAAAACTACGACAATTAATATAACCAGTATTAGTTCAACTTTTTTGATTTTCAATACCATCATTCTACCTGATATATTTTATAAAAAAGTATTCCTTTTTGGTTATTTATTATTCCTGCTAATAAAAAATCAATTTTTTCTGAGTAAAGTTACTCATATATGTGCAAATTTTACTTTGCTATATCATTAGGTTTGATATAACATAACAAGACGGTATTAGTCGCATTAACAAATAGGAAGGGCTTGGAAATTATTTGCACATTCCAAGTATGAAAATTATAAAAAAAATTTATCAAACTGTTTTTTTATATCAGGATAAATTCTGAATAAAAGACTTCTCTTAATCAATCTAATGTGAGGTCCCTAATATTTGAAGTTCTGTAGACAATCCAATGCATGATCTATGAACAGTAATTCCCAGAGGACTTGATAAGAGCGAATTGGGATCTATATACATCCGGTTTTTCACCCTCCCAAAGGCAATGGTACATAATCCCAAGGAATTTTAGCAAGGTGACTAGATAGTGAAAAATTGATAAGTTTAAATATGATTTACTTTAATTGATAGTTACATCGACCAAACCGAAGGGGAACATGTTTAGTGCACCGATAATCTCGGTGCACTAAGCAATTATTTACTTATTCTTTAGGTAAGAATTTAAATGACCGTATCATATCATTTGCAGTATTTTCGAAGGTATTATATTTATCCAAAGAAGCTTTGTAGGTAATGATGTAAATATTCTCATAATTGGAAACTACAATTTGATTTGCCTTGCGATTTTGTAATTTACTGTCTGTTGCAGTAAAAACTACTTTCGCAGTCTTCTTTCCGTCCACAGTTAAGGTATCAGATGTTTCCAATTTGAAATCTTTATGTTCTTTTTGAATTTGAGATGTAATCTCCTTTGATGCGGAATCGGCAGATATGTTCTTTCCTGGCGTGGGGACTACCTTAACCACAAGGCCAGCAGGACTACTAACTGAATCTTGATCCTTAGGGGCAATCAGAATTATTTCATTGTTTATCTTTACAGACTTTTCCCAGTTAAGGGGATAGTCAATTTTGAAATGAAATTTATTATCTGTATATGTTAGCATTGACTGACCTTGAACTTCGTGAAAGAAACCAAAATTTAGGAGATCCTTACCCGCTAACTGATTTATGTGAAACAAACACACAAGGATAACCACAGAAATCAAAATCTTTCCAATGGATTTTTGCAAATAACTGTGCGGTATCGTCATAATAACATACTTTTCAGGTAATTATTAAATATTCGAAAAATTATACGATTATACTTTGATGAAAAAGTGGCAAAAATTTACTTTGATCTTGAAACCGATACCTCTATTGTAGAGACATTTCTAGGTTTATCATCATCAGTGCCAGTTAAAACATCTGAACCTAACTTTACTTTTTCTACCCTATAACCCAACGTATTCATTCTTTTTACTATTATTTGAGCCACATCTACTGCCCTTGTGATGCTTTTCCCTCTTGCTTTTATGACGACAGTTGGCTCATTAGCTAGTTGAACCAGAGTTGCAGTTACGTACGTCATTAGTGGTTTTTTCCCAATAAAAATTTCGTTGGTTTTTCTATTTCCCGGCTCGAATTTGCTATGAGACATTAGATATCATGCAAAATTCAATAATATAATAGTATATCACTTATCTAACTCTTCTAAAATTTCAATCATTTTATCAGGATTTAACATTACCTTTTCTACTATGCTCTTATCTGTAATTTCATAACAATTGATTAGTTCATTTTCGTCCTTATAGAACAAAAAAATTGAATTGTCATATATAATTGGGTATAGCTTTTCTATGATCATGGATTCAGGATTTATCTTTATCTTATTTTCAATATCAATTTCTACAGGGTTTTTACTCATCTTCGTTCAAAAAACAAACCATAACGATAAATCTATTATTCCAGCTTAAAATGGTATAAATTTGTATGAAAAATTCGTATGCTACTTATTTACGAATAGTAATTCGCCGACAAACTTTATCATAAAACCAATTCCGCCTACAGCACCTATAGCCAATAATACCAATCTTAAATGGGTGTAATAATCATCCTTACTTGTTTTTTTTGCCATTTTAAGAGTTTGAAATATCTCCCCTATTCTTTTTTGAACTTTATCGAGTATTGCTTGTAAAGAAAACAATTGATTTCTAAGATCCTAAATATTTCATTATAATTTTAATATTTCTAATTTCAAAACCCAATTGACTATAGGTGCTACTCAACCAAAATTTTGATTGCTAGTCTGTAGCGAATAAACCGGTTCCTTATCGGTTCGTTGCATCTCCACAAAAGTCTCTGTAGCTTGAATACCTTCTATTTTCCCGATTCTCTCTATTACTACTTTGTGTAGCTCCTCCAAAGTTCTTGTATTTACCGATAATATTATGTCGAAACGGCCCGTAACTTCTATGAGTGACCTTATTTCCGAGATCTTGACAAGATCATTATGGATAGGTTCTTTTAATTTTGGATCACGATTTATGCCTACCGTTGCCTTAATATTGATACCCAACTGTGATTCATTTATTATAACTGTAAATTTTTTAATAAGTTCTCGTTTAGTAAGCCTCTTTATTCTGCTATATAAAACTGAAGAGTTAATATTTAATTTCTTACTCAGCCGGGGGATTGAAATACTTGCATCTTTTGTCAATTCTGACAAAATTTTCATATCTAAATCATCGAATCTTTGCAAGATTGAATCTATCTTATAATTATTGGTTACATTAATAAATGTAATTAAATAATTTTCTTTAAATTATAACATATTTAAAAAATCTAGTATTTTTTTTTATTAGATCATTAGTAAATATTATATTATTAAATCTACAACTTTTCAATATGTTTGGTAAGTCTAAACTACGGCCCGGTAATTTTGTTTTTGTAGTAAAAAGAGATGAAATTTCAAATTATGTGATAATAGGAAAGATTATTTCTGATAGTGATAAAGTTTTCAGAATAAGGGGTACCTTCTTAAAACCAGTTGGCCTGCTTGAAAGAATTAGGTCAGGAAGGGCTCAAGGAAAACCTATCGAAGCAATGAACAACCCGCAACCTGACAATTGCATTTTCTTTATAATTGATAGGTTGGATACTGGCAATTTCGAAGACATTATCGACCCAAAGATCGATAAAGTAATTCCAATAAATGAGAATAGATATTTTGTACTAGATGGTTGGATTAAAGAAAGCTTTTCGGAATTATTCGGTAATTACTTTAGTTCGGCCACAGATGAAGAGAAATCGGAGGCAAGGACAGTGTTGATAAAAAAAATGAATTCCTTAATGTCTCAGGAATTAAAAGAGCATGTTTATGCAGTAGCACGGAGTTCACGAATTTTATAAAGTTTTATATTATGGACTTGTCAAATTTTCTGTTATCATGGAATATGTATATGCTGCTTTATTATTACATAAATTAAAGCAAGATGTCAATGAAGATAATGTAAAAAATGTAATTAAATCAACTGGTGTTGAACCCGATGATGTTAGAGTTAAATCATTGGTTGCTGCTTTAAGTGAAGTTAACATTGAGGATGCATTAAAGGCTGCTCCAATAGCTGCCGCTGCTCCAGCAAGTGCACAAGCTACCCCGGCCGCTTCAAGCGCAGGTGCCGCAGCAAAAGAGGACGAGAAGAAAGAAGAGAAGAAAGAAGAAGAAGCATTAGAAGGCTTATCTTCTCTTTTCGGCTAATTTTATCCAATTTTTTTCATATTAAAATTATTATTTTATCATATCATTTTGCTTGTCTAGTACAATATTTTGATCGGTAAAGGCTCCAAGGGGCCAATAAGACTAAAAGATCACTGATATGCTGATGGTAACGTACTAGGAATATGACAAAATTGAGTTTATATACAAAAATAAAAAAGTAATTTTGGATTCGGTTAAGGATTACTATCTAAAAAATAAGGATCAATTATTGGAAGAAAACCCCTTGGAATCCAACTGATGAGCCAGATTTGCAGCAATTGCGTTGGCCTTTAGAATCACCAGTTCAATCGTGTCAGGCGAAGTATATCCCGATTCTGAAGCCAAGGACAATGCATGTTGTTTTGCTTTTAAGAGGATTAATGGCATTGATTCCTTTGTAAAGTATACTGCTTCTACTGAAAGGGACAAAGCCTCCTGGAAGGATTTTACTAATTCCTGTACGTAATCTGAAACTACTATCTTCAGGTCCTTTTCCTTAAATTCAAGCCCTTCAGAAATCGCAAAATTAACTGAAACTCCTGCTTCGATTGGTTTTACATCCAATTTACTTAACAAAGCTGCTAACTTTTGCGGGATAACATCACCAGCCCTAGCGACAATCGTGTCTTTAGAAACCCATATTGTCCCTTGATCTATCTTGGTTGGGACATTAGATTCTTTGAACTCTGATAATACTGGACCTGGATTTATCCCTGTATTACCAGCGGAAATGACAAGTTCGTTAGGGGCAATATCGCCGCCTTTAGCTGCCATGAATATTTTGTTTTTATCAAAAGTTAAATTCATCTTAAATGGACTAAGGTTGGTAAACATTAATGCGCACTGGCCCTCTAGCTCTTTATTGAGGAATTCCAACCCTTTTACATCCTTAAAAATTTCTTCAAAAGCTCTTTGAGCAACCTTATTTTTTATAGTTATTATCTTGATCTCATTTCTGAATTTTTTCCTTATTGCCATAAGTTGAGCTGACCTTACTTTTGTCATCCTCGAGAGTGCGATTACATTATAAGATTTTGCTAGGTTTTGCAGATTATGATATAAATTAACTTTCCTTTCTGGATATGATGTTCTTCCTAACTTATTGATGATAGTTGTTTGACTCATTACGATTATCCCTATCGCTTATTTTCCAAGGGTACTCGCTTTTAATGCTTTACCCATACTAAATTTTATTATAGCATTCCTAAAGTTCTTTTCTCCTTGAGGGAGTTTTTTTTCAACGGAAGCGATGACCGCACTGGCATTTGCTACCAGCTGCTCATCGGTCATTGACTCGTCTCCTATTTTTGTTGACATGTTTAATTGATTTTTGGATCGTATTCTTGTTGATGATCTTAACCTTGATGCTATGTTTTCTATGGGGGCACCGTAGGGAACAGGGGTAGGCATTTTACCTTTTGGCCCCAAAAACTGACCTAACGATCGACCAACAGATGACATCAATGTTGCATCTGCAAGGAAAAAGTCATATGAACGAACAATTTTTCTGGCTTCTCTTCGATTTGTCCCAATCCTATCTAGAGTATCAGGTTCCATTACCTGATCTACACCAGCTTTCTTTGCTCTTAACCCCATGTCTCCAGTTGCGAGCATACAAAGTGAAGATCCCTTCTTAGTAGGATTAGGCAATACTACTATTTCGTTGACACTGAATCCTTTTTTGACATCAATGTCTTTTAATACTAAAGTTATTTCAGCCGATTGAGCAAAATTTCTTTTTGGAGTGGCCTCTCTTGCCTTTTTTACAAGCTCCTTTAATTGATCATTGTTAAACATGAATATATAATTTAGACGCGCAAAGGCCATTTAAAATCGTTTTTACGACAATTGAAATGTGCGGTGATTGTTACGCGCCTATCTGACCGGATCCAGTATTTTTTCCACATTTTCAAGTCATCCTCGTACTCCATGATTCCTCTCAACGTCGCCCATCCCGCCAATACTATCAGTTCATCAATCAGAGTCTTGCTTGCTGCTAATGGAAATGGCAATCTATTAACAAAATAGCTAATAGCTATTCTATTATTTAATCTTCTGAGTTAGATGCAACTAGGATATGTATTTCTTGCAATAAATTAAAAATAACTTTTGTGGGAATAATAAAAGACTATTATAATCCTATGATAAACATATGCGAATGACATTGTATTCAGGAAATACATGTATAATTTTTCCTTCTTTTATTAAATAATTAACTGCAGCATGAGTGATATCTGTTCCTGAATTCTAATCCTTAAGACGCCCAACACTTCTCATTCTATTAATTTCCAATCAAATTCAAGCCGTGTCTTTTGATTAATTATCATGTAGACATAAAACAAAAAGGACTGATCTTCAAATGAAATCAACTATCATAAATTACTGATTTTATTTATATAATTGATCAATCTTTTATCCAGAAAATCAAATTGAAAATCAGTAAGGGAGCCCCGCCTATATGTATTAAATATATCTCTCCTAAGGTTTTCTAATTTGATAATGCTTTCGGTCTTGTCACCTACGTCAGCATCTTGTATGGCTTTATTTGTTATCTGTATTAGCTTGTTAAACTTTCTTCTTTGTCCGCCCTTGAAAAACCATCCAAGTAAAACGGAAGCCATACCTGTAATACCTCCTATCAGGAAAATATATTGTTCAGTCGAAAGTGTTGGTCTAAAATTAGCAACAATGTTACCATATTCGCTTGACTTAAATTTTAACGGGTTTTCAGTGCTGAATGCAAGTCCGGACCAAGAATCAAATGTGTATCCTCTTTCAGGCACTGCCGTGCAGGTTGCTTCATTGTCTGTTGTAATAATGGTAGAATTTTGATTTAGATTTTTTATACCGTTGCACTCTATGAATCCAGCATTTTCAGGACTGGTCTCAAACCCTATCCTTACAATGCTTTCATCTTCTTTTCCGTCTATTATTGAAAGAGTATTGGAAGCAGTATTCGTAACGTAAACTAGGTCAGTAATGGGGTCTATTGCCACAAAACTTGCAATCAAGGGGAATTTTATGTTTGTGGGAATTGTGGAAGGAAATCCTTCTCTTTCGGTAATTGAGGAGGGGTTTACCTGGATATCTTTTATTTTCTCTAGGGATGTTTCGTTTATTACGCTTACCGTATTGGATCCAATATTACTTACGTAGACCTTGTTTGAGACGGGGTTTATTTTCACACCTACTGGAAACTGACCAGTCGGAATTGTCTTTATCAAAGTACCATTAGTTCCATTTATCACAGAAAGTGAGTTTGAAGCGTAATTTGTCACATATACAAGGTTTTTTCTCTCATCAACGTCAATTCCTACTGGAGAATTGCCAGCAGGGATGTTTTTGATGAAATTGTAATTATCTTCATCCATGACTGTGATAGTAGAATTAGCAATGTTTGAAACGTACAATCTATCTGATGATGGATCAATGCCGATCCCATACGGAGTACTTATGCCGCTTATTGTCCTGAGAACCTTATTAGTTATTCCGTCAATAACAGAAATTGAGCTTGAATCAATATTTGTAACATATACCCAATTACTTGATTGGTCCACTACAACTTGAACCGGGGATTTGCCAACTGTAATATTGTCAATAACTGAATCTGTAGAACCATCAATGACCGTAACGTCGTTAGATCCTCTGTTTGTCACATAAATTCTATTATTAAATTGATTTGCGTCTATGCTATAAGGAAATATCCCAGTTTCAATGGTACTTATTAGTTTATCCGTTTTTGCATCAAATACTGAGACTGTATTGGAATATTGATTTGCGACATAGATTTTATTAGTGAATGGATTCATAGTGATTCCTACTGGGTAGCTTCCAGTATTGAATCCCGAAATGAACTTCTTGTCATCCTCTTGAGCTAATACCATATTGTTTGCTAATGTTTTGCCTTGGCCGTTGTTCATCCATCCAGCTAAAATCAGTACATCTGTAGCAGGCTGAGGATCAAAGTAAATTTGTAGATTTACCAAGGTTAAAAAAATAAATGATATGAAAATCAGCAAACAAAACTTCATGTATTGACTTTGACACAATCAATTATAATTTTTTGTATCGCATCTATTAATATCGAAAACATGTGGTTAAGATTATTGTTATTGATAAATCATACTTAACAATTATATCTTCAATATTCTTATTTAGTTCAAAGGGATTCAAAAGAAGTGGTACGAGTAAAAGCCCAGAGGTTATCGTTAGCTGTACTATTATGTTTTTATGTCATTTTTGCCTTTTCAATTAATCCATTAATGGACGATTTTCTTGGGATGTCTATTGAGGTCACGGATCAAAAAAATGAAGGTGTGTTTAGTTCTTTAAGTAGAAATTTTGATCAAACCGTTGAGGAAATAAACAGTGCTGATGAAAAGAGCACATCCTCAACCTCCTCAACCGACTCCTCTAACAGTGCTGATGAAAAGAGCATTGTTTCTAATGTCCCAATTGCGGCTTTCGAATCTTCCAATCTCATTAGCAGCAATTCTACGACAACTGACGACTTGGGGAAAAATAATCAGACAGATTTTGACAAGTAAAATTAGTCGACCATACCTCTCTCAAATCTCGAATTTTTAGCATAAAGAGTAATTCAAAATAATCTTAACAACTAGTATTTGAGTTAATAATTAGAATTTAGCTTATTCCATATCGATATTTTTTGGATTTTCCATCAAAAAAACAAAACTCGTCTGTTCCCAATTAGTGCATCAACGAATCTGTAAGGCGCCTATACTATGCATTTGAGTCTATAAAAGCACAATGAATTGATCTACATTTTATAAATGTCAAGATCACATGTTTTAATAATGTTATTCAAAATAGCAATTCATGTTTTAATTACTTATATTCATCCTATCTACAAAGATTTTACAAAAAATTACTAAAAATAGAGGTTAGGTATTGCCAGATTTGTAGAGATGAACAATCCTATGCTACTATGTCTGCTATTGCCTCACCACTCGAAGTGCTATTAGCGGTATTACTTATTGCGCCTGTATCGTCAATCGACTGTAGGCCCTTTTCTGCAAGTACTTCATTCAACAAGGTTGTATTATAGATGCCTGAAAGATTCGGTCGATCTTTTCCCTTCTCTATAAATCCAAGGTCATATGCATCATTTGCACTCTTAAAGAGAGTTAATTTCAATGGATCGTATGTGAGTTCTAGATTACCGTAGGCCTTATCTAGTACATTTTCTGAGATCTCTTGACCAGTAAGTTTCTTTAACTGAGTATTAAATTCCTTTGCCGCTTCTGCTGTATTGTTGTTTAACTTAAGGGTTTCATCGACATGAGCCTCAAGTAATTTCTTTACAATTTCAGGGTTGTTTTCAAGATAATCTGTCCTGACTATTATATTGCCGGTTACAAATTTACCATCTGGCCATAAACTTTTCTCATCAAGGAATACTTTACCGCCTGCTTCTTGTACTAATCTTGTTGCCCAAGGTTCAGGTACCCAAGCTCCGTCTATTTCTTTTTTCAAAAATACTGTTAGTATATCCGCATTTGCGATAGGTAAAACTGTTACGTTTCCACCATTTTCAACAGTATTAAATCCATTGTCAATCAAGTATTTTCTCAAAGCCACATCTTGTGTGTTACCTAATTGAGGAGATGCAAATTTCTTTCCACCTAGGTCATTGACTGTTTCTATCCCTGAATCATTTCTAACTATGAAGGAGGCACCACCACTAGAAGCACCAGAAATTATGCGTAAACCCTCTCCCCCCGATACAACGTATCCATTGATAGCGGGGTTTGGACCAACGTAAGCCACGTCAATTTGTCCCGCATATAGAGCTTCAATCGCGGAGGGACCGGCCGTAAAAACAAACTCTTTCAATGAGATGTTACCTAGATTCTTGTCGTTGCTTATTATTTTCTTAAAATCTCCATTGTTGAGGCCAATAATTGCTTGAGCATGATTTAAATTTGGAAAATACCCAATTTTTAGAGAATCAGCTTTTGCATTTGCACTTTGACCGGTAGAACTAGTTGTACTATTGTCCTGACCAAGCAACAAGGACCAATTGAAATTATGATTAGAAGAAAGAATAACCGCTATAATTATGGCAAATGAAATACCCAATTTTACTTTTGAATCCATGTTATTTTTTTTGTAAATGGGATGTATTAATAATCAGAAATAGGCAAAAAATGTATATTACATGTGGTTTTAGCAAAATTATTGTTATCCTGATTCATAAAGGGTTATTATCAGTATTCTGTCATCTTTATCCTAACTCATCAGGGCTCAATTGAAGTGTATGTAAGAGAAAAAGAAGTTTTAGGTCAAAGGGAAATCATTTATTTTCAATATCCTGTTCTTGTCTTAATCCCCATTTTTCTCTTACCTTGTCTTCTAGTTTTGCAAAGATTACTTTATCAAATATCATTCCTAGTGCGAAAATAGTAATCATAGATGCTATTATCTGATCCATCAGTTGGAATTCTCTACCTATTAACAGTATGTGGCCTATTCCTACTGCAGCGGCCATGAGTATTTCCGCTCCAACCAAAGCGTGCCAAGCAAATGACCACGCTTGTTTTATTCCTATTAATAATGCAGGAGTGGCTGCTGGTATCATTAAATATCTAAATAATGAGAAACCTTTAGCTCCCATATTTCTTGCAGCCTTTAGATATATGGGAGGTATGTTCCTAATTCCGCTGTAAGCAGACATCATTACTGAAAATACTGAACTCATTATAACTACAAATAATATTCCAATATCATTTAGACCGATAAGTAAGATGGCAAATGGAACCCAAGCAACACTCGGAAAAGACTGTAATCCTACAGCAAAAGAACTCATTGTTTTTCCAAAACCACTAAATCTTACCATTGCAAGTCCTACACAAACCCCGATTCCTATTGATGCAGCAAATCCAATCAAGAGCCTATAGAGAGTCATTCCTATACTTATCAGCAAAGTGTTATCTAGAATTAGTTCATAGAACGATTCTACTGCCATTATAGGAGATGGTAGTGATACTTGTGGCCAAATACCACTTAAATACGCTAGCTGCCATAGGCCAATAAAAACTGCAATAAATAAAAGGGTATTTGAGAATTCATCAAATTTGATTTTCTTTTTCAAGGGAATCTTGCTTTTATTTGGCCTTTTCCCATCCAAAGATATGATTTCTGATTCTTCGATAGAACGTGATTCATCTAAATCGATTTCTACCTTTTCCTTATTTTTCCGTTTATTATCGTCGTCTTCGGGCGCCTTGTACAAAGAAATCCTGTTTATTATTAAGCCTCCCGTATATCAATTTTCTTTCTCAGGTTCTTTACAATTTTTGTCTTTTTCAATACCATAATCATATTTTATTTAGCTAAAAATCGACTGTACAATTAGGTTAATTGTCACTGGACCATCAAACAAGTCTACATAGTCTTCCTAGAAAACAATCAACTTTTTCCGGCTTTTACCATTATTTAAAAATTATTCTGACATTGGACATTCTTTTCAAAATTTTAAGGCCTATAAAAAAGGAAGACAAAACCAAAATAATATCCGGACGGAATATTGTAAGAATAAAGAGGTAGCAATGAATTCGATATGCATCCTAAAATCATTTATATTTCTTAAATCCATTCAGCCTTCACTAAATTGTAGACTTTTTTTCTCGTGTCGTCTAAGCTATTCTTTTCTATTATCAATCCTTGTTCTTTAAGTTCTTCGACCGACGCTTGAACTGTTCTTCGTGGTAGATTGGTAACATAGATCAATTCGCTTTGATCAATAGGATGTTTACTCCTAATTATGTAGTGAATAAATTTTGTAGCAGGACTACCTTCAGGTCCTTTCTTTACAGGCGTAATGCTAAAGCTCGCCTTAGATAGGAAACCTCTCCTTTGTGACTCTATAGATAGTACATTATTGAGTTTTATCTCACCCATATTTACTCGCTGCCCAAATTCTGCTACTAATACTGCTTGCTGAATCTCTAAAGGAGCCTCGAAAATAATGCTGTTAGGACTAATTTTTGAAGTGATAGCGGAAAGCAAATTCCATTTGATATCTCCCTTTTCATCATAGATGCCCACGTTGTACCCCAAATTTGCTTCCAGGATTATTTTCTCTTGGCTTATCTCTAGAATTTCATTCATCTTCTTAGTTGTTTCATCAACCGACAGTTGCCTTCTGGGATCTTTGCGCCCAATTTTCCATTGAGCCCTCATGTCATACGAATCAACTATTTTTAAGATCTTCTTTTTTTCCTCAAATGTAAGGTGAATACTATTTTCACTTATTTCAATAATATCAAACCCAATTGTTTTTGCGCTCTCCATAAATTTTTCAAACACTTTTTCACGTATCGCGTATTCAGTTAACAGCCATGTAAATAACAAGATATATCCATCTGTAAACTGATTGTGCTTGTTTAGATCTAACACCACAACACCTTTAGCTTACCATTCTAGATACCTTCATTATGAGGGATAATTTCCTCAGATTACTTTCAGATGATGAAAGAAACATGTTATATGAACTGATAGAAGATGGAGACGAGTCTAGTTACCGTGCCAAGATAATCTTACTCAAGGATGAAGGATATACTGTCCCCGAAATAAGAAGAGCTACCAACCATCATGACATCAACATAAGAAAGTGGATACATAGGTTCAATGATCAGGGTATAGAAGGAATAGCGTCAAAATTACACAAACACAGGTCAATCAAGCTATCCATAGAGGTTGAAAAAAAGATTGTAGAAATAGCATCCAGGAATCCAAGAGAAGATTATGGACTACCTTTCTCGACATGGTCGTTACGAGTTCTCGCAGGTTACATATCCAAGGAACTAAACCTTGTAGACTCGATAAGTCACACAGAGATTAGAAACATACTTCTTAAACACGGAATAAGATACAGACAATCAAAGATTACTCTGGGAAACAGCACAGACCCAGAATACGATTTTAAAAAAAGAGGATTGAAGAACTAAGGTATAGTCCACCTGCAGTAGATTCTGTTATCCTTTACGAAGATGAGAAGGGTCCAATAGCAGCAAAAACATATGGAGGGTCCTCTTGGTCGTCC